>CAZVJJ010000001.1:0-92200 GCA_964627295.1 uncultured Oscillospiraceae bacterium
CCGTGGGAGAGTCCCTTTGCTTTCAGACGCACCCAGTATGGGTGTGGATGAAAGCGAAAACAACGTGTACCAAGGTTCAAAGACCCGCACGAATTATCGAACGCATCCGCATCTTCGTGAAATGGCAGATATCCACTCGGGTATCTGCTTTTTATTTTATCCTGTCGAATTCTTAAATTTTCGTAAGGTAAGGGCGGGTTTCTTGCATTGGGTGGGCATTTATGGTATAGTTTTGTCACAAACAGGAGGAAAAACTATGGCGATACTACTTGTTGAAGATGACAGCGCTCTGCGGGGGGCGCTTGAAGAACTGCTCCTGCGCGAGGGGTACAGCGTATGCAAGGCGCACGATGCCGCTTCTGCGCGCGAACAGCTCGGCTCTGCGATCTCGCTCATTCTGCTTGACGTGACGCTCCCCGATGGCGACGGTGTTGCGCTCTGCCGTGAATGGCGCGCCAGCGGTGTGAAAACACCCATCCTTTTCCTGACGGCAAAGGGCGAGGAGATCGACGTGGTGCAGGGACTGGACGCGGGCGGAAATGACTATGTAACGAAGCCATTTCGGATGCAGGAGCTCCTCAGCCGCATCCGCGCGCTTCTGCGCATCAGCGAGCCGCAGGGAAATACCATCACGCGAAGCGGCATACTGCTTGACAAATCGAAATTGCAGGCGTGGCGCGGGGGTGAGATGCTCACGCTCACGCTGACAGAATATAAGATCCTCGCACAGCTTCTATCCGAGCGGGGCATTCTGACGCGCGGCGCGCTTCTCGATGCGCTCTGGGACGCAGACAGCCGATTTGTCGATGACAATACCCTTTCCGTGCACGTAAGTCGCTTGCGAGAAAAGGTCGGTGCACAGCACATCAAAACCGTTCGGGGGGTGGGCTATCAATGGGTGGACTGATCGTGCTCTGCGCGGCGCTTGGTGGCATCTGCGCGGTACTCGCGGTCGAACGGGCGCTTCTCATGCGACGCATCAAAAATCTGCGCACAAGTGTAGACAGCTTCCTCTCGGGAAGCGGAAAAATGCTCGATGTCGCGCTGGAAGAAGATCCGCTCGCGGCGCTACAGGGCAGCATTGCCGACCTTGAACAGGCGCTCACGCGCCAAAAGCTACTAAACAGCGAAGAATGCACGCGCACGAGCCGCCTGACAGCGGATATCTCGCATCAGCTCAAGACCCCGCTGACGACACTTCGGCTCTACACCGAGCTCGATGCCGCGCCACACATGGTGGAAAGCTTGGAGCAGATCCAGCGCATGGAAGATCTCATCGGGGCGCTATTGCGCCTTGAACGGCTTTGCGCAGACGGCTACACATTTCATTTTTCCGAAGCGGACATCGGCACGCTCATTCAGGAGCAATGGGACGCGCTCAGCCCTCTTTATCCGCAAAAGAAGCTTTCGGTCACAGGGCAGGCACGCATCCGCTGTGACAAAACATGGCTCGCAGAAGCATACCTGAACCTGCTAAAAAATGCCTGCGAGCATACTGCGCCCGATGGCGAGCTACGCATCCAACTCGAACGGACAGAGGCGGCATTTTTCTGCACGGTGGAAGATAACGGTGGCGGTGTGCGCGAAAATGAACTTGCACACCTGTTTGAGCGCTTCTACCGCGCACAGCACCAGAGCAAAAATGGTGCTGGGATCGGACTTGCCATCGTAAAAGAGATCATTGCGCGCCACCACGGCACGGTCACGGCGGAAAATGGCGCTACGGGGCTCAAAATCAGCATCGCCATGCCGATGCTCGACCGAAACCTTGCGAATTCTTAATCTCGACGCAAGACAGATGTAAGATTCGCCTGCTATGATAGCACCATAAGGAGGGATCACCCATGGAAATCATGAAAACAGAAAACCTAAGCAAGATCTATCAGACGGGCGAATCGGCAGTTTATGCACTCAACGATGTGACGCTTTCGCTGGAAGAGGGCAGCTTTACCGCCATCACAGGTCCATCTGGTAGTGGCAAATCGACGCTACTGCATATGCTCAGCGGACTGGATAAGCCCACAAAGGGCAATGTGTACTATCGCGAAAAAGATCTGTACCAGTATGGCGACAATCAGCTCTCCGTTCTGCGGCGGCGCAGATTCGGCTTCGTATTTCAAAACTACAACCTCGTCAAGGAGCTGACTGGGTACGAAAATATGCTCCTGCCCATCATGCTCGACGGCAAGCAGGCAGATGAAGCGTACCTAAACCGCATCATCGATATGCTCGGCATTTCCGACCGCCTTTCGCACCTGCCTGCGGCAATGAGCGGTGGTCAGCAGCAGCGCTTTTCCATCGCGCGTGCGCTTGCCAACAAGCCCTCGATCCTCTTTGCCGACGAACCGACGGGCAATCTGGACGGCAAATCGGGGCGGGAGGTGATGACGCTCCTGCGCACGGTCAGCCATGAACTTGGCATCACGCTCGTGCTCGTGACGCATGATATGAAAGTCGCCGAGCAGGCAGACCGCATCATTTTCCTCTCCGACGGATGCATCGCATCCGACAGCGGGGTGCGTGTATGAAAAAGCTGACCTATTCCCGCATGGCGGCGGCGCGTCTGCGGGCAAATAAGCGGGGATATTTGAGCCTCGCGATCGGAATTTTCCTGTCGATATTTCTTATCAGCTGTACGGTGCTTGGCATTTACAGCGTGTACCTCGCATCGCTACAAACCCGCATCGACAAACTCGGGTATGTTGACATGGTGGTGCTCGATAACGACAGCGTCGGAGATGCCGAGCTCCGCGCGCTCGAGCAATACGATCGCATCGGCCACGCCTACCTGACGGCAGAAGTGACGGACATGAATACCTACATCGGTTGGTACGATCGGGAAGCGCTTGCGCTGCTGAACATCGCCCCCACCGCAGGACGGATGCCCGCGAGCGCAGGCGAGATCGCGATCGAAGCCTCGGTGCTCGATGTACTCGATGTGAACTGGGCGCTCGGGGATACGGTGACGCTCGCTCTCACCGCGATCGATGGCACGGCAGAAACGCGCACCTATACGCTCGTGGGCTTCCTGCCCGAGCGCGTGGCGAATCTTGATTACGAGGAAGCATCTGGCTTTTTGAAAGCATTCCCTGCGATCGTCGTGAGCACCGAAGAAGAAGCATTCTCCGTCGGGCGCACCGCGACCCATTGGGTGCTTCAGGCAAAGGATGGCGTATCTCTGCGGGATATACTCAGCACGATGAACAAGCTTCGGCTACAAGAATATTTCCACTGCTATGCCGTTGACAATTCGGGCGAACTGACAGATTGGGCGTACAATAACGCCCTCACGAACCTCATCGGCGGGAACTCTGAGCTTATTTCGCTCCTAACGATGGCGTGTATGCTCATTCTTGCGCTCCTTTTAAGCTGCTGTGTGGGCATTTCGGGCGCGATGGAGGGCTTACTTGCCAAGCGCCGCGAGGAGATCGGCGTTCTGCGCGCCCTCGGTGCGACGCGGCGACAGATCTGCCGTATGTTCGGGCGGGAGAATCTGATCCTCGCGCTCATCCTCGCCCCTGCGTCCATCGCGATCAGCTGTGGGGCGGTGTGCGTGCTCTCGCTTCTTTTCCCGAAAGAGGTAAAATTCGGCTTTTCCATCTGGCTACTTGCGCCCGTCGCGGTGCTGAGCATCGGCATGATCCTCATTGCGGGGTATCTGCCTCTTGTGCGCGCATCGAAACTGATGCCCATGAGCGTCATCCGCGATACGGCGGTACTGCGCCACGGCAAGCGCATCAAATCGAAGAAGCATTTCTCCGCGCCGAAGCTGATCTCGTCACGGCAGGTGCGTTTTCAGTCCTCGCGGCAGATCGGTGCGGCGCTTCTGGTCGGATTGATGCTCCTGTGCTCAGGACTGCTCGTGGGCGTGCTGACGGAATACCGCAATCAGAGCACATCGGAGCGCGCCGCATTTCTCGTGCAGTATCACGGCAATTCGTACCGCGAAAATCAGATCAGCGGCTATTACTTCGGTTCGATGAACCAGACGAGCATCGCGCAAATGCGGCGGCTCGACCATGTCAAGCGCGTGGAGATCGACCGAAAAATGGAGCTGAGCGTCATTCTCCCTGAAGTGCCAAGCTATGCGGCGCTTTTCGCGCTCGATCACGAACTGGGGATGTTCACGGAAGAAATGCTTGCCGATTCTGACAACCTGCTCGATCCCGAAATCGCGAAAATGCTATGGGAAGAACAGCGCCAAGAGTATCTGGAACTGCTGAAAACGTATCAGATCGACGGCGAATCCTTCCCGATGGAGCTTGTCACGATCGAGCTGAATGAAAAAACGCTCCAATCGCTCAATTCCGAGCTCGTCTCGGGCAAGATCGATGTGGATGCCATCAACGCGGGGCGTGAAGTCCTTATCGTCGCGCCCGAGGTTTGGGGCTATCAGCAGGATTACAGTAGCTACCACTATTGGCACTCAGAAAAAGCGGCAAAAAACGATATTGACGGTCGCAATGCCGAGCTTTGGGCATGGAACGATGCGTTCGCCGCTGGGCAGACGCTCCCGCTGATGCAACTTTACCAGACCGAAGAATATGGTGAAGTTTATCGCAACGACGAGAGCGTGACGGTCGGTGCAGTCCTTTCGTGGGTCGATTCTGACATTGCCATGCTCTACGAGCACTGCTGTATCCTCACAACAGAAGAAGGACTGCGCAATATGAACCTGCGCGCAGAGGGCATCCGTCAAATCTCCATATACCTCGACGGTGAGATATCAAGCGAGGAAGAAGAAACGCTTCAGCAGCAGATAGAAGCCATCGCGCGCCGCACAAGCGACTATTCCGTTGTGAACTATATGGAGATCTTCCGCCAGTCGGCACAGGAAGATCAGCAGCAGGTGCTGTTCCTGCTCTCGATCGCGACGGTATTCTTCGTCGTGTCGGTGAGCATGATCGTTTCCTCCGTCACACGGCGACTGCAAAGCGAGGGACGCACCATCGGTATGCTCCGCGCAGTCGGCGCAAATGAAAGCGATATCCTCGGTTGCTACAGCGGACAGATGCGCGCAAGCATTCTGGGTGGAACAGGCATTGCGCTCGCGATCATGCTCGGATTCATGGGTTTATATTTCCTCGACGCGATCAGCTATACCCATAATCTCGGCGTGATCTTGAATCGCACGAAGATATACGTCTATATTTGCATCGCGATCATCCCCGTTGCGGCGCTGTGCTGGGCGATCTGTCGCGTACTCCTGCGCAAGCGCATCCGCGAGATCGTGAGCAGAAGCATCATTGAAAACATAAAGGAGCTGTAACGCATGAAAAAATGGATCTCTTTTCTTCTGGTCGCGGCACTCGTACTCGCGCTTTCCTTGAGCGCATTTGCCGACGAATTCACGCTCGACGAGCACGCCGTCATCGACGGCATGGGGCTTTCGCTCTATCAGGGCTACGAGCCGAGCATCAGCTACAATACCATGACCATCCATCTTCCCATCCGCGCAGAAAACTGCGTCGGGGATATCACCGCATCCATCGCGCTTGACGATGCGAACCTCTATCTTTTCAGCGCCGAGCCAAAAAGCGTGACGGTATCGCCAAAAGATGGGCTTTACGCCGTGAAGCTTTCGCTCCCGCTTGTGCGCGACCGACGCAACGGCGACTACTGCGCGCACATCACGCTCACAGGCACGGATAGTGCAGGGCGCACCCTGACGCAGAGCATCCCCTATGTGATCCGCATCCGCGACGGACGGGCAAGCGAAGAAACGCTCACCCCGACACTCAGCGCACCCGTGGGGACGCTGAACATCGGAACAGATGGGGAACTTACGCTCACGGTGACAAATCCGAGCAGAAGCATCTCCATCATGGGTGCGGTGCTCGGCATGACCGACGCAAGTGGCGAAGTGCTCCTGCGTGGCTCGAATCGCATCGAACTGCCTGAGATCCTGCCGCAGGAAAGCATCACGGTCACGCTTCCCGTGTCCGTCAAGGCAAACGCCGCCATCTGCACGCATACGCTTGCTTTTACCATGCAATACCAAGCCCTCGGCGCAAATGCCACATGGGAAGAAAGCTTCACCCTGCCCGTCACGCAGGAGATCCGCCTGACGCAGGGCTGTGTGCAGATGCCAAATGCGATCGCGGGCGAGCTTGCTTCCATGAGCGTATCGGTCATGAACATGGGGCGGGGCGAGCTGAGCAACGTCTTTGTCACGCTGAATATCGATGGGGTCGTGACGGAGCAGAGCGTGCTTGTCGGCACGCTGGGCGTGGGTGAAACAAAGTTGGCAAAGCTCACCTTTACCGCTCCCCTCGCCTGCGTGGGTACGCACAGCGGCACGGTGACGCTACGCTGTGAGGATGCCTACGGCAATACCGACACGCAAACGCTCGATGTGACGCTGACAGTAGACGAACCGCTTCCCGAAGTTGAAGAAACCGAGGAAGAAGTGCAGGCGCAGATCATCGACCCTGTGCGCGTGGCGCTCATCGTCCTCTGCATTCTCCTCATCGCCGCAATGGTGATCGAAGGCAAGGTGCTCACTGATAAGATGCACAAAATCGAAGAAGAACGGCTATAACGAAAAGCTCCCCACATCGGGGAGCTTCAGACTGTCGAAAAAGTCCAGCTTATGCTGGGCTTTTTCGACAGTCTGAGGGTGGGGGTATACCCCCACCGACGCACCCTCGAAATTTGCACGGTTGGTTTTGCCGAACTATCTATCGATGACAGAGAAAAAGCCTTCTCCTTGGGGAGTGGTGCTCCGCGCAGCGAATCAAAATATCCATGATTGCCAGTGGCAATCATACCATTAAAAACTGGTGGCACGGCAAAGCCGTGACGGATGTGGGGCTACCGCAGTGCGTATAATGCGACTGCTTCCGAAATTTGCAACGTTTGCCCCCACATCAGTCACAAAAAATCAGATATATTTTTTGTGACAGCTTCGCCCCAAGGAGAAGCCTTTGGTGCGCGTCGGCAAATCGTGCAAAAAACGCGCATTTCCGTGGTCGCAACATTGTCGGTGGGGGTGTACCCCCAGCCTACAGTATGGGACGCGGATTTTTTGTGGTATTCTCTCCCCGAGGAGAAGGCTTTTGTGCTGTCAGCACCCCAACGAGGGGGCTTTTTATCATGTCGGACTTGACAATTCTGCGGTAAAAATCTATCATAATAAGAAAACGAAAAGAGGTAAGACATATGGTTCGGGAACTGGTACACGATCCGATCCTGCTTGCGCGTAAATCGGAGATGGCAGGGTCTGAAGACCTGCAAACGGCGCAGGATCTGCTTGACACGCTGGACGCGCACCGCGAGAGGTGCGTGGGCATGGCGGCGAATATGATCGGCGTGACGAAATGCATCATTGCATTCGACTGCGAGGGAGAATATATGCTGATGTTCAACCCCGTGATCTTAAAAGCTACGAATGAATACGAAGCGCAGGAAAGCTGCCTTTCCCTGCTCGGCGCACCGCGCAAATGCAAGCGATACGAAAAAATCAAGGTGCAGTATCAGACGCGCGCCATGCAGACGCGCATCAAAACATTCTCAGGCTGGACGGCGCAGATCATTCAGCACGAGATCGATCACTGCAATGGAATTCTGATTTAAGTGATAGTTTTTTGGAATATTGCTTGTATTTTTCGCCATGGGACGCTATAATATAAGCACTATTGTTTGAAGAGGGATCTTATGGCAAATTTCGACCGTGAAATGGAAGACCTTGGCAGAAGCATTCAGGAGATCGTCGATCGCGCGATCAATGCAGGTGACTTCCAGAAGCTCAATCAAAATATTTCCAAAACCGTCACGCGGGCGGTCAATCTCGGCTCGGAAGCCGTGCGCAAGGCTGTCGATGCCGCGCAGTCCGCACAGCCGTCCCGCACAAATGCGCAGGTACATCAGGCAGAGGTCGTGCCGAAGTCCGCAACGCCCGCCCTTTATGCAAAAACGGGTGGACAGACGACATCTGGCATTCTGAAAACCGTATTTGGTGGCATTTTTACCTTTTTCTCGGCAAGTTCCCTGCTTGTGATCACGCTTATGAACACCGTCTCTTCAGGCGCGTGGGTGTATGGCACATTTCCCTCGCTGATGCTGCTCGGCGGTGGTGCGATGCTCTCCAGCGGTGTCAAAACGCTCAAACACGTGAGCCGATTCAAGACCTATCGCCGCGTGCTCGGCGATAAGACGCAATGCACGATCGATAAGCTCGCGCGTTCGGTCGGCAAAAATGTCAAAACCGTGCGCAAGGAGCTTCAGCAGATGATCCACGAGGGGCTTTTCCTCGAGGGGCATCTCGACAACGAGCAGACAATGCTCATCACGAGCGACGAAACATTCAATCTCTTCGAGCAGAGCCGTTTGCAACTGGAACAGCGGCAGGCATCCGCCCCCGTCGCCCCTGCACAGATGCCGAACGTGGGCGTTTCCTCGCAGGTGCAGGAAGTGCTCGACCGTGGTGATGCGTTCCTTGCGGATATCCGCAAGTGCAACGACGATATCCCCGGTGAGGAGATCTCGGAGAAGATCTACCGCATTGAAAAAACGGTCGAAAAGATCTTCGACCGCGCAGAAACACATCCTGAGGTCGTGCCCGACCTTAAAAAGCTGATGGACTACTATCTGCCCATGACCGTCAAGCTTCTGCGCGCATATGCGGACATGGATGCGCAGTCCATTCAGGGCGGCACGATCCAAAGCTCCAAAAAAGAGATCGAAGCAACGCTCGACACGCTCAACGTCGCCTTTGAAAAGCTGCTCGACGACCTGTTCGTTGAAACGGCGATCGATGTTTCCAGCGATATTTCCGTTCTGCACACCCTGCTTGCGCAGGAGGGGCTGACGGACGATGCCATTACTACAAGAAATCAATAAAACGGAGGAGACCGATTATGGAAAATGAACTGAACAATGTCCCAGAGCTGACCCTTGAACCCGTGATCGACGAGACCCCTGAGCTCGTCGTGGTGGAAGAGAGCCAGATGGCGCAACAAACACCCAGTGAACCCGTCCTTACTCCCGAGGAGCAGAAGATCGTCAACGAATTTGCCGCGAAGATCGATGTAGAAAACACGGCGCAGATCCTGCAATACGGCGCGGGCACGCAGAAGAAGATGGCTGATTTTTCCGATGCGGCGCTTGCAAATGTGCGTACGCAGGATCTTGGCGAGGTCGGGGATCTGATCGTGAATGTGGTCGGCGAGCTGAAAGGCATGGAATCGACCAACGAAAAGGGCATCCTCGGTTTCTTCCGCAAAAAGGCAAATCAGCTCGAAAATATGAAGAACAAGTACGCAAAGGCAGAGCTGAACGTTGAAAAAATCAGCGATGCACTCCAGCAGCATCAGGTGCGACTGCTGAAAGATTCTGCTGTGCTCGATAAGATGTATGCGCAGAACCTTGCCTACTTCAAAGAACTGAGCATGTACATCCTCGCGGGCAAGCAGAAGCTTGAAGAAGTCCGCGGTGGTAAGCTGAAAGATCTTCAAGATACGGCACAGCGCACGGGACTTGCAGAGGATGCACAGGCGGCGCGTGACCTTTCCGACAAATGCGACCGTTTTGAGAAGAAGATCCACGATCTTGAACTCACCCGTGCGATCTCCATCCAGACTGCACCGCAGATCCGCATGATCCAGAACAACGACAATGTGATGGTCGAAAAGATCCAGACGACCCTTGTCAACACCATCCCGCTGTGGAAAAATCAGATGGTGCTCGCACTCGGCATCGCACACTCGACCGAGGCGGCGCAAGCACAGCGTCAGGTGACGGATGTGACAAACGCGCTGCTCAAGCAGAATGCCGAAACGCTCCACATGGCATCCGTCGAAACTGCAAAGGAAGCCGAGCGCGGCATCGTAGATATCGAGACGCTCAAGCAGACGAATGCAAAGCTCATCCAGACGCTCGACGACGTGATGAAAATTCAGGCAGACGGCCGCGCCAAGCGCCTCGCCGCCGAAGCCGATATGGCGAAGATGGAAGAGGAGCTCAAACACAAGCTGCTTCAGATCAGAGATAATGCATGATAGCAACCAAGGGAGTGCGCCGCAAATGCGATGCACTCCCTTGACAGATTCGAGAAATGTGGTATAATGAACATAGAAAAAGGGTGCTACCGATAGACGGTTAGTCCCCCGAACTAACTGTTACAAAGAAGTAACCGCTTGCTTGGAGGCTGGGCGGTTACTTCTTTGCTTTTATTAACTCAATGAGTAGCTTAACGATGATGCCAATGATCGAAACCAGCAGAGCCAGGCTCGAAATGACGATCGCAAGGACTTCATATGTAGTCATTAGCAACACCCTCCTTGCGCATATTTCCACCGAAGTGGATATCTATGTCAACAGAGGGCTTTGGATCTCCCTCTGAACAGAGGGTCAACCGCCTATCCGTTTTTGGGTAGCACCCAGCACAGATCCCTGTGCCGTATTTATATTACCAGAACGCAAAAGAAATGTCAATATTTTCTTTTAATTGGCAAATTCTGGAATTTTTTCGCTATTTATCGAACTTAAAACAGCGTCACGGACCAGTTGTTTTCGTAAGTTTTTCCCGCTTCGAGGTGGACAAGGTCGCTCTTGCAGGAAAGTTCCTCGATCACGTTCTCGCGGGCGGGGAGGGATGTCCACGGCTCGATGCAGACATAGGGCGCGTCCGTTTTGGGCTTGTGCCAGATGCCGAGGTAGGACATCTGCGGATAGGCGACCGTTACGCCATGCGCGCCTGTATGGGAGCTGAGCGTGACGGTGCGATCCATATTCTTGAGGATAATGGCATCATCGTCAAAAAGGGTGTGCTCCAGCGGAAGCTTAGAGCCATCGGTAAGCGGATACGCTTCGTCCCTGCCGCTTAAGTGCACGCTCGGCGTACAGCCCACACGGTCAGGAAGACACGCCTGTGAAAATGTGAGCGCATAATCTTCAAACCGTTCGCCCTCGCAAAGAGGAACGCGGAAGCCTGGGTGTCCACCGATGCCAAAGGGCATCGTTTCTTCGCTGAGGTTCTGCACGGTATAGCCGATGTGCAACGTACTTGCGGTGAGGCGGTAGCTGATGCGAAGAGAAAACGCAAAGGGATACTGCGCCCGCGTTTCGGGGCTGTCCTTCAGTTCCAGAACCAGAAGTCCATCTGCTTGCTCGACGGGTGTGAATTCGCATTTTGCGGCAAAGCCATGGCTTCCCATGGTGTATGGCGTTCCGTGGAAGCGGTATGTCCCCTCCCAGAGCCGCCCGATGAACGGAAATAGATTCGGCGCATGCTTCGCCCAATAGGCGGGGTCTGCCTGCCAGAGGTACTCGATCCCCTCACGGCGCAGGTGAAGCATCTGCGCGCCCATGGTATCAACGGTCAATTCCAGTTCTTGATTTCTGATCGAAAGCTCCAAAATCGCTCTCCCCTTTCGTTAAAGCTCGGTAAATTCGTAAATATATGTCACCGTTCCATTGTCAAAGGTGTAAACGGTGCGTCCGTCGGGAAGCAGCTCTTTTTTGAACTTATCAAAATCTCTGCCGTGCTTGGTGCGCACGTAATCATCGGTCGAAGCAAGCTCCGCTTCCTCAAAAAAGGTCTGCGGGCGGGATGCACCTGCACAGCCGTTTATAAATTTCGCAACGATCTCATATTCCTGCATGGGAAAGCCCTCCATTTTCATTTTTCTCCATTATAGCATGCCATAGAGCGCCATGCAAATAGGAAAAATGACGAATTCGCTCACAATTCGGTCGAAATATCCACGATCGCAGAAAACGGAAGCGTAAAGCCATCGGAAAAGAGGATCGTCTGCGCGTTTTGGTCGAGGCGTTTGATCGTTCCCGTGTGATTGACATACGCGCCACCGACTTTTTTCGGGTCGGGGCGGAAATAGGTCACGGTGACGCTTGCATATGGTCGCTCGGCAAGGGCGCAGAGCTTTTCGTCGAGCATGGCAACTGCGCCATCGGCAAGCTCAATGGCGCTGTCCGTCAGGCGCGCGGTTTCGGCGATCGCCGCATCGAAGCCTGTGAGCGCGGCAAAGGGAGAAAACTGCGCCGCACGGTCGTGCATGGACATGGGCGCATGCCGCGACGAAACATGGTGCGGCAAAGAAATGATATCGCTGTATTTATCTGAATTGCCCATAGTTGACCTCTATGCCTTATGCCCGCCGATCTGGCTATTTCGCTCGCGGGCGGTCGCGCCATCCTCATAATTCATACCCTTGAGGATGGCATTTTTTCCATATTTTTTCCGAATGGTGAGCACTGCCTGTTGGCGGCGCTTTTCGCGCGCGAGTGCCGCCTCTTCCTGCTCCTGCGCAACTGGGTCAGCAAAGAGATCGAGCTGACAAAATTCCTCCTGCACCTGTGCACTCTCCGCAGTCAAATTGTTCGCGGTGACGCTCATGCGCCGCACGAGGAGCGCGGGGTCTACGATGCGGTCATAAAGCGCCATCACGGCATCAGTGATGATGCGGGTAGACGATGTTCTTCGTGGCAAACGGACGCTTCCATGCGCCCCCTTGGGCGTGCTACGACCATAGCGGTCGGTCGTGATCTCGCCCTTGAATGCCTTGAGTGCGGCGGGGTCGGCGAAATTATCGATATCATAGCCAACGGTGAGAACCATTTGGTCGGTCTCCAGTCCCTTGTCCACGAGGTCGAGCACCAGAAGATCGGTCATCTCGCGCACGATCAGCTTGCCCTTTTCTGCCGTATACGGACAGGAGAGCACCTGACCTGTGCTCAGGCTATTCGAGCGGGGGCGATAGGCGCGGATATCGGCAATGGTGCACGGTTCCCAGCCCCATGCATGATCGATCAGAAGCTCCGCATTCACGCCGAAAAGCTTATATAGAAGCGCCTCGCTGTAAAATTCTCCCTCTGCACCAGCCGAACAACGGGCGATATCGCCCATCGTCTCCATGCCGCATTTTTTCAGGCGACGCGCATAACCCGCTCCCACGCGCCAGAAATCCGTAATTGGCTTGTGATCCCAGAGCGTATGGCGGTAGGACATCTCGTCAAGCTCGGCGATGCGCACGCCGTTTTCGTCAGGCTCGGCGTGCTTGGCAAGGATGTCCATCGCGACCTTTGCAAGATACAGATTCGTACCGATGCCCGCCGTAGCGGTGATGCCCGTCGTGCGCAGGACATCGGCGATCATCTGCGATGCAAATTGCCGTGCCGTGAGATCGCGCAAGCGCAGATAGGGCGTAGCATCGATAAACACCTCATCGATCGAATAGACGTGGATATCCTCTGGTGCAACGTATTTCAGGTAGATATTATAGATCTTCGTACTGCATTCCATATAATGCGCCATTTGCGGTGGGGCTATGATATACGTAAGCTCCAGCGAGGGGTCTGCTGCGAGGGCATCTGCATCGTCCGAAGCGCCCGTGAAGCGGTGCTGTGGCGCTTTTTCGCGCCGCGCCGCATTGATCTCGCGCACTTTTTGCACCACCTCAAAAAGCCGTGAGCGACCCGAAATGCCATAGCTCTTGAGCGCGGGAGAGACAGCGAGGCAGATCGTCTTCTCCGTTCGGGAAGCATCCGCGACGACAAGATTCGTGCGCAATGGGTCGCGCCCGCGCTCGATGCACTCCTGTGAGGCATAAAAAGACTTCAAGTCGATGGAAATATACGCTTTTTCTCCTGCCAAAGGTCTCCCCCTCTCCTGTTTTCCTTATTATAGAACGTCCGTTTGCTTCTGTCAATCATTTTCCGCAAGAACATCGAACATTCCTCTTGAAGTTATTGCAAAAAACTGCTATACTTTACATATATCGATTATTTTGGAGGTCTATACCATGCAGAAAATTCTGGATATGATTTCTGCCGTGACTGATGGATCTGCAAATCCTATGCACCTGCCGCTTCTGATCCTTGTAAGCGTGCTGGTGGTGCTGGTTTTGCTGTGCATTTTTATCACCGCGACCCATCCGTTCGCACCGCGCCGCAAGCGGCGCTCCCCGTTTGGTCCGCTCACGACGCTCTTTCTCTACCTTGCGACAGCCGTGACGCTGTGCATCACGCTCTATAGTATGCGCATTTATCTCGATGCGATCTACGCCCCCGTCGGCACGCCGATCACCCCCGACGACACGTTGCCGCCTGCCTATCACATCGAGCCGTCGAGCAGTGCTTCGCAGGATGATCCCGAGACGCTTCCGAGCGAATCCATCCCCGAGACGACCGAAGAACCGACGGAAGATCCCCGCCTGAGCTTCTCCCCGCACAAGACCGAGGACACCGATCCTGCAAATTTCGGCATCAACTGGGAGATCATTCAAAACGAGGAGATCGTTGATAGCTTCACGCGCGAAGACCCCATTTCGTTTTCGCTTGACACCGAATATTTCGCGCTCCCTGGCGTTGCGACGTTCCGTGGCAATTCTCTGCGCGACGACGCAGTTTACGGCACGCAGACCATCACCGACGGCAAGCTTTCTAAGGTATGGAGCCACGCCATCGGCTCGCTCGACGGTCACGGCGGTTGCTGCTGGACGGGTCAGCCCCTCGTTGTGCAATGGGACGAGGAAACGAAGCAGATCATGAACCTCTACGAAAGCAAAAAGCAGAAAGAGGGGCTCGTTGAGATCATTTATGCAACGCTCGATGGTCAGGTCCACTTCTACGATATGGACGACGGTTCTCAGACCCGCGACCCCATCAGCGTCGGCATGAACTTCAAAGGCGCTGGCTCGCTCGACCCGCGTGGCTATCCGCTGCTCTATGTCGGCTCTGGCTACAACACCTCTGGCAAAAATGCAAGAATGTTCATCATCAGCCTGATCGACGGTTCGATCCTCTTCGAGGGTGGCAACAAGGATTCTTTCTCCCTGCGTCCGAGCTGGACCGCATTCGACTCCTCCCCGCTCGTCGATGCCGAGACCGACACGCTCATCTGGCCTGGCGAAACAGGCATCCTCTACACCTATAAGCTCAACACGCAGTATGACAAAGCCGCTGGCACGATTTCCATCGACCCTGAATCGACCGCGCGCGTCCGCTACACCAGCGACTACTCCAAGGCGGGACGCTATCTCGGCATGGAGTCGAGCGCATCGATCGTTGACAAGTACCTCTATGTCAGCGAAAACGGCGGTCTGATGTTCTGCATGGATCTCAACTCCATGGAACTCATCTGGGCGCAGGATACAAAGGACGACTCGAACTCCTCCCCTGTTTTTGAATGGGGCAAAGACGGCAAGGGCTACATCTACACCGCACCATCGCTACATTGGACAGCTAAGAACGACAAGGGTAGCGTGAGCATTTACAAGCTCGATGCGGAAACAGGCGAGATCCTCTGGACATACGAAAAGGAATGCGTGCGCAATGGAAACATCTCGGGCGGCGTTCAGGCGACCCCTGTGCTCGGACGCAAGGGCAGCAGCATCGACGGCATGGTGATCTACAACATCGCGTGCACGCCGTCGTTCTACAAGGGCGTGATCACCGCGCTCGACACCGCAACGGGTGAAGTGATCTGGGAGGTCTCTTCTGGCAACTATGCTTGGAGCTCCCCTGTGGCGCTCTACACCGAAAGTGGCAAGGCATACATCTTTACCGCAAACGCATCGGGTAAGGCGATGCTGCTTGACGCAGAGACTGGTACGACCATCTCGACCATCGAGCTGACTGGCACGACAGAAGCATCCCCCGTCGTGTTCAACAACACCATCGTCATCGGCACACGTGACAATCTGTACTGCCTGAAAGTTTCCTAAATCGGATCAATAAAATATCATGGCGCGCTGCTTTTGCAGCGCGCCATGTTTCGTTTTATCATAGGATATCCTGAAGCTTATCGAGGATCAGCCCGCCTGCGGTAACGGCATCCTCGATGCTGAGATAATGCTCAGCGCTCTCATCCAAAAGCATCCGCCCAGAAGCGGGAAATTCATCATCTGCAAACCAGACTTTCAGCCATACTGGGTAATTCGGAGCGATGGAAAAGACGGCACAGAGGTCTGCGTTGGATGGCTGTATGTTTGCACCCAGCGCACGGCATCGCCGCTGAAGCTCTTGTGGCGGGAGCACACCGAGCGTCTGTGCCACGGTCATCTCCACATCGCGGTCAAATCCGCCGCCACGGATCATCCCATCTTTTTGCTGTGCAAATGTGATCTGCCTGCCCGTGAGCGGGCGACCCTCTGCGCGGGAGAGGTAGTGCAGGAGGATCAGGCTATGCCATTGCGCAAGGTCTGGGGTGATGTGATATGCAGGATACGAGATGGTCACTGGCGTGCCCAAGCTTTCAAAGGTGAATTTCTCGCCATCGAATGCAACATTGGCGCGCGTGCTGATCTCCCGCGGGTCGCGGTCTTTCAGCCACGCAAGCGCCGCTTGGCGCATATTAGAAAAAAGCTGATCGTTCGGCATCTTAAAATTCCGTCGCAAAGGATTCCACAAGATACTGCTTGCCATCGTAGCGGATGAGGATGACATTGTCCGCGGTGATATCGCGGAGCGTGCCCGAAAACAGATAGCTGACATGATAGGTGATATGGCAGACATAGCCTCCATCTGGCAGAGGCATCAGGTCATAGCAACCTGTGTCGTGATAGGTAAGATCATCCGTATCTGCCCAAGAGATACCCTCAATACTTGCGCGGCAAGTCTTATAGAACGGCGTATCTTTGACAAGGCAGGTGTGCAGATAGTAGAAATTGTTCTCTGCTTTGTCATTCTTATTTGCCACGAAATCGACATAGACATGGATGAATCGGTCGGCAAATTTCGCGATCTCGTCGCTGACCGTCGGCGATGCATTCGGGATGAAGCACGCACCGAGGCTGAGTTCGACCGCATTGAGGACTTCGCCGTCCACAAGGACTGTAAGGTAGGGCTCGGAATAGAGATCTGAAAATACGTAGTG
Source organism: uncultured Oscillospiraceae bacterium (assembly GCA_964627295.1). GTDB lineage: Bacteria > Bacillota > Clostridia > Oscillospirales > Oscillospiraceae > Faecousia. The sequence continues at coordinate 16,835 of CAZVJJ010000001.1, forward strand.
ACGGAATTCGACCGATTCTCCCAGCTTTTCGCCGACGGTTTCGGTATACTGTTCTGTCACGTCCACGCCGTTGATCTCGACGATCGCATTCTGCGCTGTCCAGAAATCGAGCGCATAGGGATGCGGATAGTCGAACGCGACTTCCGACGCGGTCACACGCACAGGGTCAAGCTCTGCACCGTCTGGTGCGTATGCCTTGACCTCGATCGGACCACGCATGGCGCTGATCTCATAGACGCTGTAAAGCGGCGCAATGTCAAAATCGTGCGCAAACACCACATCCGCCTCGACTTCCCCTGTATAATACGACGCATCGACTGTAACGCCATTGACCGACGCGGTGCAATCGATGGGAATATAAAGCGTGAGGGTCTTTTCTTCGCCTACGGAAAATGTGCATTCGTCCACGCGCCATGTGTGCATTCCGAATCCTGCATCGGCATCGGGCACGATGCTGGCACGCCCGACCGTTTTCCCGCCGATGCGCAGATCATAATACTGGCAAGTATCGTCACCGCCCGCCGCGGCGCGCCATGTAAGCTCCCCCGCTTCGTCGATGCCAAAATCGGCGAGGGTCGCACTTGTATCGGAAAATGCATTGAAGCCCGAGGCGATCCTCTCTGAAATGGCGCTGATGCAATACTGCTTGCCGTTGACTGCGAAGAAATCTTCCATCGCGCGCTCAGGGCGTGCGCTTTCGTAGGAGATCAGAAACTGGTAGAGCGTCACAAGAAGCGCCGCAACGATAAGCGTGAGGATCAGGCAATAGATCGCAAGGGCGCGCAAAAATCCATTTTTCTTTTTCATTCGAGCGTTCCCTCCTCAAATACCAGCACACCCGTGGGGATCGGGCGATCGCCGATCATAGATGCACTTACCGTCTGATACTTCCCATCGTAGAACATATTGGACGAACTGCCACCATCGAGATTGAGCGCATTGATCGCGCCGTAGGAAAGCATCACATCCGCCACATCCTCATGCGTCGCACCGAAAGAATCGATCTGGCGACCGTTGATCACGAGCAGGAGGATCGCACCATCTGCGCGCTGACCGATGGCGCTGCGCGGGTTCAAGCCGCCCGTAAGTCCGTCGCATTTTTCGCCATTGACCACAAGCACAGGGCCAAACGAAACTGCCCAGCGCGCACCGAGTTCCAGCGCCTGCTTGCCGTTCATCGAGCCGACGTGCAAAATGCCGTCGTAATCGATCACGGCGGTGTCTGCCACGGTTTTCTCTCCATAGAGAAGTTCCCCATCATAGATCACAACGCCGTCGGGCGTGCCACCATTGCCCGTTCCGTTCGGGTCGTAGAAGCCGCCACCATTGATGCCGCCGATCGCACCGCTGGCATTGACCATATCGACCAATGTATCGCCATAAAATCCAAGATTCTGCGCCACGCCGACGGTCACGCAGGTCGGATCGTGGACGATCATGAGTTTTCCTGTAAATGTCGCGCCGACGACATCGAGGATCTCGATATTTGGCTCGTCCTGCGTCGATGCATCTGCATCTAAGTCGGGCGCGGAAGAATTTTCCTTCGCCTTGACGGTGATGAGGCTCGTATCGACGCTGTTCGCGCCGACCTCGGTCTTGCCATTGTGCTCAATGGCATAGATTTCCTCTTCGCTCAGGAAAATATTTGCAAGGAAGCCCACTGCCGATGTCTCGCGCACGCTCATCACGAACAGGTCGCGCGCCGCTTCGCTCGGTCCGCGGCTCATAAGATACACGATGCCAAACGCGCCACCGAGCAAGATCACGACCGTTGCCATAAAAAAGCTGAGCGCGCGCAACACGATGCGCAGGAAGCCACCGCGCTTGGGGCTTCGCCCCTGTTCCATTTCTCTTTTCTCCATAAATTACCTCGCAAGCGCCATCTTTACAAAGAAAGACAGCTGTGATAAAATGATCTTAATTATTATAGCATATCTGCAAAAAAATTCCATACTAATTTGCAGATCTCGCAGAAAATAAGGACGGTTCACCATGAAAAAGAGAATTTTGGCGCTGATTTTGGCGCTTGGTCTGCTCGCATCGGGATGCGCTACCGCGCAAAATGCCCCCACTGTGCCACAGGAAACGACCGAAAGCGCCACCACGCAGGCATCTCTCCCCGAAACTGCGCCCGAAACCGAGCCAGCGACCGAGGAGACCACGCAGGAAACGACCGAAGAGACCACCGAAGCGCCTACCGAACCACTCCCCGAGGGGTACCGCTTGACCCTCACCGTCAAAAACAGTCTGAGCGACCCTGACGAGCTACTGACCGACGACAATAGCTACACCGTCCGCCACATCAGCGGACCTGACCGCATCACATTCACGACGGACGAGCCGATGCAGGGACTGATGATCAAATGGGAAACCATCCCCGAAAGCTACACGATCAGCTGGGATGGGGGCAGTCTGGAACACGTGACGCAGGGCTATCTGCACGAATATGTCGCGCTTGGCGAATGCGTGCGTGAAGCTTGGATCGATGTGCCCGAGGGCGTTACCCTCTCGATGAACGATGTATTCGCCTACTCCTACGGCACGCTTCCCGCAGAAGTGCAGGTTTGGGAGTCGAGCGAGGGCTATGCCGACATTCTCGCCATCCCGACGCACGCCGACGATGAACAGCTTTTCTTCGGTCCGCTTCTTGCTTACTACGCCATTGAGCGGGAGCTTGATATTCAGGTCGCTTACATGACCACGCACACGTATGAGCCTGTGCGCGCGCATGAGCGTCTGGACGGACTTTGGGCGCTCGGTATCCGCAGATATCCGATCATTGCCGATTTCCCCGATATGTACAGTTCTACCCTCTACGCCGCGAAATGTATGTATGATGAGGATGAGATCATCGCGTGGCAGGTCGAGCTCATCCGTCGTTTTCAGCCCATGGTCATCATCGGGCACGATCAGGAGGGCGAATACGGTCACGGCGCACATCGCCTGAATACCTACTGCCTGCTCCAAGCGGTCGAGATCGCGGGAGACGCGACACAGCAGAGTGAAAGCGCCGAAAGATACGGCGCATGGGACACACCAAAACTTTACCTGCATCTGGAAAAAACGGGGCAGCTCACGTTCCCTGTTGATGCGCCGATGGAAAAGGCAGACGGAGCAACGCCGTATGAAGTCGCTCCCGCCGCCTACAACTGCCACCACAGCCAGCACAAATTCTATGCGAAGATCAGTCGAGGAGAACAGCCCCAGTACGACTGCCGTCTGTTCGGTTTGATCCGAAGCAATGTCGGCGAAGATTCAAGCTGGGATATCTGGGAAAATATCGACGAGCGGACATAAAAGGCAAAATAATGGCGTGCAGGATAGCCTGCACGCCATTTTTCTTATAACAAAATGCCTGTAAATGCCTGAGATGCGAGGAATATCCCAAGCGCGCTCACGAGGGCGGCGATGCGACTATTGTCGCCAGAGGCGATGCGGCGCGTCATCGACGTAAAGAGCCATGTGGTCGCGGTGAACACCGCGCATCCACCGATGGTGAGCTTTAGGAGCACCATGCCACTTGCAAGCGAGGATGCTAGTGGGAGAAGCAGAAAGGTCAGCGCGGAATAAAGCGCGATCGCGCCCCATCTGCGCGTCTGATCAGGTGCGATAAAATGCTCACACAAAAGCACCACGAGCGAAAGCAGGACAAGATTCGGGATGCTGAGCTTCGGAAGCACCGCCGCAGGCTGAAATGCCTGCACCGCGAGCACGACAAGCAGCGAAATGGTGAGCGCAATGGCAAGGAGAAGATTCAGAAGATTCTTTTTCATCGCTTACCCTCCCCATGATGTTGCGCCAGAGGACGTATCTGCCCCTGTGACGTAGGCGACGGCAGAATTGACGCTCCGCGCAATGGCGCGGGACGTGACGGTCGCGCCTGTGATCGCATCGACATTCGTGCCCACCTCGGCATCTGCCGCAGTATTAAGAAATTGTACAAGGAACTCCCAGTCGGTCAGCGCATTTGCGCCAAGTCCGAGCGTTTCTTCCATATCGCGCACCTGTAGTCCTGTTACGCGCCCGTCCTTGCTCACGCCGATGAGCATTTTGATGCTCCCTGCGTAGCCTGCGGTAACGGTTTCGACCACGAAGCCTGTTTCCCCCGCCCAGACGCGGCTGATATTGGCATCGTCGCCTGTATAGACTTCCTGCACGAAGTGCGTGCTATCAGGGATGATGGTCTGCATTTTTTGCAGAAGCTCCTGCTCCGCATTGCGCGCACTTACGCTAGACAGCGCCCACGATGCGGCGAAAAGAAGCACCGCGCAAAGTGCGATCACGGTGATCGGAGATTTTAGCGCTTTTTTCATGCCGCGCCTCCTTTCTTCGTGCCAAAGCGGCGGGGCGGTGTGGCGCGGTCAAGCGCCCATGTCAGGCAGTTCATGCAAAGGATCGCATACGTCACGCCCTCGGGGAATAGCCCAAAATAGCGGAACAGGACGGTGAGCACGCCACACCCCACACCGTAGAGAAGCTGTCCGTTCGGGGTGACGGGCGAGGTCGCATAGTCCGTTGCCATAAAGATCGCGCCGAGCATCACACCGCCCGAGAACAGGCTGTATGCCATCCAAAGAAGCGGGTCTTGCCCTCTTGAAAAGACGAGCGTAAGAAGTGCAACTGTGCCAAGATACGCAAGGGGGATGCGCGCCGAGATGACCTTGCGCGCGACAAGGTATGCCCCGCCGAGAATAAGCGCAAGCGCGCTGATCTCACCGATCGAGCCTGCGCAGTTTCCAAGGAACATATCGAGCACGCTCTCCTCGGGAAGGGCGGGCATGACCATATGGTGAAGCGGTGTTGCCGTGCTCACACCATCCACGCCTGCATAGCGCGTGACCCCCGCGGGATAGACGAGGAGCATCATGGCGCGCGCAGAAAGCGCGGGGTTGAAAATATTCTGTCCCAGTCCGCCGCACATCAACTTGACCACGATGATCGCAAAGGCGCTCCCGAGCGCAACGAGCCAGAGCGGAACGGACACAGGAAGCGTCAGCGCAAGGAGCAGACCTGTCACGAGTGCGGAGCGATCGGGAAGCGTATTGCGCTTTTTGGTAAGAATGTGATAGCCCCACTCACACGCAAGCGCGGTGAGCATGGAAACGGCGGTCACGAGCAGCGCACGTGCGCCAAAGCGGATCGTGCCGACGATGAGCGCGGGCAGGAGTGCGAGGACAACGTCGCACATGAGCCTGCTGGTTTTGAAATTGCCCCGAATATGGGGCGAGGATGCGACTGTCAATTTCATTTGGCTTTTCCCTCCCGAAGCTTTTGCTTGCCACGGCGGAAGTGCTCCACGAGGGGCAGTTTCCCCGGACAGGTAAATGCACAGCAGCCACACTCGATGCAATCGAGCAGGTGCAGACGATCGAGTTCTTTCAGGTCGCTCACCTTTTCGTAGCGGTACATATAAAGCGGCTGTAGATGCATGGGGCAAACGCCGACGCATTTGCCACAGCGCAGGCAGACGGGATTCTCTGCCGCGCCATTGTGGTCCTCAAACAGGCACAAAATGGAGTTCGTCGCCTTGATGACGGGCACATTTAGATCGCGCTGGGCAAAGCCCATCATCGGGCCACCCGCGATCACGCGCTCAGTCTTGTCGTCAAGGCATCCTGCAAGCTCGATCAGCTCCGAAAAGGGCGTGCCGATGCGGACGGTGAAATTCTGCGGTTTGGGGATCGCCTCGCCCGAGACGGTGACGATGCGCTCTGTGAGCGGGATGCCGAAGCGCACCGCGCGGAAAATCGCGGCAAAGGTCGAAACATTGAACACCGCGCAACCGACCGATACAGGAAGTTTGCCCGCGGGCACTTCGCGCCCCGTGAGGGCGAGAATGAGCTGCTTTTCCGCGCCCTGCGGGTAGCGGGTGGGGAGAACGGAAAGCGTGATATCGGGGTGCTCGCGCAGGCACGCGCGGACGCATTCGATCGCTTCGCGCTTATTGTCCTCGACCGCGAGCACGACGCGCGCGGGCTTTAAGATGCGCTTGAGCATTTCCATGCCAGATAGCACCTGATCGGCATGGTGGCGCAGGAGGGTATCGTCTGCGGTGATGTAGGGCTCGCATTCGCAGGCATTGGCAATGAGCGTATCCACATTCCCCATTGCGGAGATCGCCTTGACATTTCCAGGGAATGCCGCGCCGCCCATGCCGACGATGCCCGCCTCACGGATCGCCGCAAGAACGGCATCGGGGTCTGCTTCGTCAGCAGGATAGAGCGGTGCGGGGGTGTCGAGGAAGTCATTTTCGATCACGACGGCGGGCACATCCCGCCCAGAAGTGTGCGGGCGTGGTTCGATCGCCACGACTGTGCCCGATACGCTTGCGTGCACAGGCACGCAAAGTCCCTCGCCATCGCCGATCTTCTGGTAGCGCGCCACATGGTCGCCGACGCACACGCACGGCGTGCACAGCGCACCGATATGCTGCTGCAAGGGGATGACGACCTGCTTTGCCGCGACCGCGCGTATGGGCTCGCTCGATGCGGAAAGCTCCTTGCGGTAAGGGGGATGGATGCCCCCAAAGAAATTTTTCATACAGTTGACCTCTTCATGTTCGGATATAGGAAGCAAAATTTGTGCTGTAATAGAACTGCCCATCGGCATCGACCCACATCGCCTCGGCATTGCACGCCGTCAGGATCGCCTGTCCCTGCGCCTGCGGAAGCACAAAAAGCGCCGTGGAAAGCGCATCGGCAAGCCCCGAATCGGCGCAGATGATGCTCACGCTCCGCCAGTATGTCGCTGGGGCAAGCGTTTGTGGGTCGATGATGTGGTGATAGCGCACGCCATCAAGCGTGAAAAAGCGCTGATAATCGCCACTTGTCACGACACTTCCGCTGCTGATGCGCAAAGTATGCAGGTACTCGCTCCCGCCATCGGGGTCATTGATCCCGACGACCCAAGGTGTTCCGCTTGCGTCCTTTGCGCCCGTGGCACAGACATTGCCGCCGACGCTCAAAAGATAGCCCGTTGGCGACTGCTCGGCGACGCGCTGGGTCGCCCAACCCTTTGCGACTGCGCCGACATCGAGCGACTGCGCGCTGTCGCGCAAAAAGACGGTGCACGCCTGCGCGTCGATCTCGATATTCTCCCACCCCGTATGCTCTGCCGCCTCGGCAAGTGCGCGTTCATCGGGAATGGACGCCGAAAGCGGGTCATTGATCGCGCGCTCGCGTGCCTCGTGCCAGAGGGAGAGCACGCTTCCCATCGTGACATCGACGCAACCATCCGTCAGCGTGTAATAATTCTGGCAGTCGAGCAGGAATGCGATCAGCTCCGCATCGACCGCAACAGGCGCAATGCCCGCTTGGTCGTTGACCGTCTTGAGATTTGCACATCCATCGTAGGTATTGTAAATATCGAGGAGCTGATGATAGCTCTGCAAGCGGTCATGGATCGCCTGCGCTTCGGCTGTGAACGCCGCCTCGCTCGATGCCATGCCAACGATGGTCGTGACCGTATCAAACAGGTCGAGAAACGTCGCCTGATACTGCTTTTGCGGCTGTGTGCCCGCTGAGCAGGCGCACAGTAGGAACATCATGCTCAAAAAGAGCGAGAAAATGCGCTTTTTCATGCCATCGCCTTTGCGATCAGCGACTGGAAGCCCGCGATGGCGATGGTGACAGAGCTTGCAAGGTCAGCATCCTGCGGTTTTGCCGCTTCTGTTACCGCGATGCCCGCGACCTCGGATGCCGTCTTGCCCGTTACATAGGCAGCAAAATTCTCCGCCTGCTCATACCATTCATAGGTCGCGCCTGCGTAGGCTTTCATGCCGTAGGCATCGCCGAGCTCATTTTTCGTCTGCAAGGCGGCAGTCAGATCGGATGTGATCGCGCCGCTTTCATCCAGCGTCACCGCCGCCTGAAGCGAATCGAGTGCACAGGAAGTGATCGTGCCCGCATTTTCTGTCAGCGCGGTCACGTCGCTCGTCAGCGTGAGTGTGCCATTTTCAAACGAAAGGGCGTTGATCGTGGCAAGGCGCAAGGTATCGCCCGCTTCTGCGCCGAGGGGGCGCGCATTGCGAACTGCCTTTTCAATGGCGGTGGCGAAACTACCGATATAAATGCTTGCCGTCGTGGCAAGGTCGGCATCCTTTGCATAGCCACTATCGGTCACAGCGCCACTTACGAACTGCTCAGCCGTCTTGCCGACGGCGTACTGCGCGACGGCATTCGCCTGCTCGTACCACTCGTGCGCCGCACCTGCATAAGCTTTCATGCCATAGGCATCGCCGAGCTCTTTTTTCGTCTGCAAGGCGGCAGTCAGATCGGTCGTGACTGCACCTCTTGCATCGAAACTTACATCCTTGCCGAGGTTATCGAGCGTGCAAGCGACGATCACGCCATTTTCATCCACGGTAACGGCGGCGAAGATCACATCAAAGCTCACCTTACCCTCGCTCTCGGTCGCATTCTCGCCCGAGATGGACGCAACGACTGCAAGACCCGTTTTTACACTACCCTCAGCCACGGGGTTGGATGTCGCAGGTGCGGTGGTGGATGGCTCGCACGCGCCGCAGGTGCACGCAGAATACACGACGGTCGTTCCCGCACAGCCTGCAAGGAGGGTCGCGCAGAGGAAAATTGCCGTGAGAAGCTTGAATTTTTTCATAAATGTCCTCCGTTTTATGATTGTTTTCTAGCACATTATATCGTAAGAAACATTTCCTGTAAAGCTTGTTTTTCTGGAAATAGATTGAAATTCCGTGCAAATATGCTATACTCATACTGATTTCAAATTAAACTCTTCAAGTTTAATTTGAAAGACATCGCCTGTTGGCGCTGTCGATCGTGTGATTTTCGGAATAGAAAATCACACAATTCCGTCTCATATGATCTTCATATTAAAAACTTCGATCCCTTTGGATCAAAGTTTTTAATTGAATATCAGTATCATACTGATTTCAAATCGAAACATCAACGCGGAGGAAGCCATGAAACGTTTTCGGAAAATCTATGTAGAAATATCGAACATCTGCAACTTAACCTGCGCATTCTGCCCCAAAACAAGGCGAGAAAAGCGCGCGATGGATCGCACGGAATTTACCACCGTGCTCGAAAAGCTTCGCCCGTGGACAGATCACCTGTATTTTCACCTCATGGGTGAGCCGCTTATGCACAAAGAACTTGCCGAATTTCTGCGCATCGCGAGAGAAATGGGCTTTCGCGTGATCCTCACGACGAACGGCACGCTCCTGCAAGCGCGTCAGGCGCTTCTGCTCGATGCCCCCGCGCTACACAAGGTCAATATTTCTCTGCACGCCTTTGAAGCGAACGAACTCAGCATTCCCTTCTCGGAATATCTGCGCGGGTGCTTTGCATTCGGGCAAGCCGCCGAGGGACGGATGATCGTTTGCTATCGCCTATGGAACGGCGGTGGGCAAAATACGAAAAACGACGAAATTCTCGCGACGATGCACCAGTTTTTCCCGAGCGAATGGGTCACAGAGCGGCGCGGGACGCGCATCGGAGAGCGCGTGTACCTTGAATATGGAGATAAATTCGATTGGCCTGACCTTAGCGCAAATGATGGCGGTGAAAAATGCTTCTGCTACGGTCTGCGCGACCAGCTTGGGGTGCTTGCCGACGGAACGGTCGTCCCCTGTTGCCTTGACCACGAGGGTGACTTGGCGCTTGGAAATATTTTCTCCCAAAATCTTGAAGATATCCTCGCTTCACCGCGCGCACAAGCGATCTACGACGGTTTTTCGCAGGGAAAAGCCGCTGAGGAACTGTGCAGAAAATGTGGCTACGCCCGCCGCTTTTTATAATGCAAAACGCTGCCGCAAATTCTTGCAGCAGCGTTTTTTATTCTTTCTCCAATGGGTGCGTAGCGATGTAATCATCCAGAATTTGAGATGCAAGCATCACCATGCGCGTGCAGGGGCGCTTTTTGTAAAATTCTTCCGTTCTGGGGGTGGGATTCGGGTCAGAGGGTGGGTTCTTCAATATTTCCCGACAGACGATACTGCCCGTTTGCGCGCGGAAATCTGCCGCAAGCGCCTGAACGAGGGTATAATGCGCCTTTTTTGCCACATCGTCGCCCGCAGTATCATAGCCATAGAGCAGTCCTGCGACCATCAGCATGCCACTGACCGCGCCGCACACCTCGCGCATACGTCCCATGCCGCCACCAAACGAGGAAGCCATTTTCGCAGAAAATTCCTCGCTCAGCCCTGTCACATCGGAAAACGCGACCGCGACCGTCTGCGCACAATTATAGCCCGAGAGAAATAACTCGGCTGCTTTCATCGCGTGATCCATCATTGCTCCTCCTGTGCGCCCTGTCGCTCCAGAAGCGCAAGCACCGTCTGCCCGCGTGCGGTGAGCGCCATCGAACCGCGGATGGGATAGGCCGCGTATGCGCGGTCGTCAAAACCGCGAAGGGGCTTGTCAAAATCGAGGGAAATAAGTCCCTTTTTCTCAAGGCAAAGCAGAATATTACTATACTGCTCCACCGAATAGCGCTGATCTTCCAGATAAATGGGCGTAAGATCACCCATATTTCTTGCAACTGGCAGAAAAGGGATCTGCCCGAGCTGCTCGAGCATTTCTATCTCTGCTTGCGTGAGCGTCAGCTCCCGCGCGCAACCGCCACAGGTCGCGCAGTTTCCGTTACATGCCATTTGCGTCACCTCTTTTTTGTGCATCATAGCAGGATATCGAAAGAAAGTCAAGTCTTGCGTAATCTCAGGAAATAGGGTATACTGAACATAGATAAAAATACAAGGAGGCTTTCCCATGGCTGTTATTACCATCACCGAAGAGAATTTTGATAGCGTCGTTCTGCACGCATCGCAAAAAGTACTGCTCGATTTCTGGGCACCATGGTGCGGACCGTGCCGTATGGTCGCGCCGATCGTCGAGGAGATCGCTTCTGAGCGCACGGACATTCTTGTTGGCAAGGTCAATGTAGATGAGGTGCTTTCTCTTGCACAGCGCTTTCAGGTCGTGTCCATTCCGACGCTCGTCGTACTTGAAGCGGGCGAGGAGATCGGTCGCAACGTCGGCTATGCTCCGAAAGAAGAGCTTCTTGACCTGATTGGGGACTGATCCACACATATTGCAAACAGGCATGACCGAGGTCATGCCTGTTTTTTTATGCGAAAGGACACACAGCATCTCTTCGCATGATATATCTGCTGCCGTTTACCGTCTGTACGACCCGAAAGCCGAGTTTTTTGTACAGGGCAACGGCTTTTTCATTCTTGATAAACACATAGAGCATGACTGGCGCATTGACGGATGCACAGCACTTTCTGACCACTTCCGAGCCGATGCCCTGATTTTGGTACGCTGGAAAAATATACAGATCGTCGAGTTCGTATTCGCCATCTTCGTTTTGATAGAAATGGTAATAGCCGACCTTTTCGCCAGATGCAAATACCGCGCAATAGGTGTCGATGGATGCTTCGATCTTTCTGCGGACCCATTTGAGCACTTTCTCATAGGCAATGCTGTCGATATTCTCGTAGGCATCGATGAGCTGTTTGCAGAGGGCATAGATCGGTTCGATATCGCGCGTCTCCGCTTTTTCATATGTTATCATATTTTTCTCCCACACAGCACAAAGGGAAAAGCAGGTGGCATCCTGCTTTTATACCGATGCCACCTGTTTATTCGCCATTTTATTCCACTTCCACAAGCTCGTATTCGCGCGAGCCAACGCCGAGCTCTGCCGCCGCTTCGACGGTAAGAATGCCATTTCGGCTCTCCACGCGCTCGATGAAATGCGCCTTGCCAGGATCATTCGAGTTGTACACGAGGTCAAGACACGCCTGATCGATCGCAACGGGGTCGAGCGAGACGAGCACGCCGATATCGGCAATGCAGGGATCTTCTGCAACTGCACAGCAGTCGCAGTCAACGCTCATATTCTTCATCACATTGACATAGACCGCATTGCCCCCGAAATAGTCCACGACCGAGGAAGCCGCATCCGCCATCGCGCGCTTGAAATCATCCTGATCCGCCGTCCACATCTCCTCGGGCACACCTGCGCCGTGGATATACTGCTTACCGAACGAAGACGCAACGCCAATGGAGAGCTGCTTGAGCGCGCCACCGAAGCCGCCCATCGGATGTCCCTTAAAATGCGAAAGCACGAGCAGGCTATCATAATGCGCAAGGTCCTTGCCGACATAGTTCTTCTGAATGACCTTGCCGTTGGGGATGGGCAGAACGAGGTCAGGTCCCTCTGCGTCCAGAAGATCGACCGCATAGTGCTCGTTCCAACCGTGCTTACGGATGGTCGCAACATGGCGCTCGGTCGTGTTGCGCGCGCCTTCGTATGCCGTATTGCACTCGACGATCACGCCATCGACCGCGTCTACGACGCTACGCCAGAATTCTGGCTTGAGGAAATTCTGGTTGCCGGGCTCGCCAGAATGCACCTTGATGGCGACCTTGCCCGTCAGGGGCTTGCCTGCGAGCTGATAAAGCTCCAAAACTTTCTCTGGGGTGATGGTACGGGAAAAATAAACCTTGGAACGCATATTGTCTCCGCCTTTCTTATTCAGGATTTTCCTTGATCAAGCACTTGCTGTGCATATTCTTTGATCGCTGTAAAAGACTCATCGCTGATGGCGTGCTCGAGTTTGCACGCATCGCGCGCCGCTATCTGCGGGTTTACGCCGAGCTTTACAAGGAGTGCACTGAGGATGGTATGGCGCTCGTAGATCTTCTGCGCGACCGCAAGCCCGCTTTCGGTCAGGTCGATCGCGCCATCTGGTGCAACGGTGATATACTCGCCCGATTTGAGCAGGCGCACCGCACGCGAGACGCTGGGTTTGGAATAGCCAAGATATTCGCTCACATCGATCGAGCGGACATAACCGCTCCGCTCCTTGAGTACCAAAATCGCCTCGAGATACATTTCTCCCGATTCTTGCAAATGCATCGTGCATCCTCCTTGTTGCTTTCATACGATTAGGATACCACACGCAGGAGGAAAAAGCAAGTGAAGCCTTTTTTCTTTTGCTTTTCTTTTATTTTTTGTTCACTTTTCTTCCTGTTTTGCCAAATTCTGAACACGCCGCACGATGGGGATGGCGACGAGGATCGCTGCAATGCCTGTGCAGACATTGCTCACCATCATCGTCACGCCCGTTGCCTCTGCGCCGAGGGTGGTGAACTGTTGGAGCGCCCAGAGCACAGGGATGCGGAAGACAAATACGCGCGCGACATTTAAGAGCATGGTAAGCTTCGTATAGCCATAGCCAAGCAGAAGCGCGATCGTTGCCGAATTGATACCGAGGGTGATATAGCCGAGCATCTCCCAACTATGGATATCGACGATCATATCGCAAAAACTCTGGTCAAAATTGTTCTTCGACTGGGCAAATATGCGCGCGAGCCACGGCAAGAACGCGCGCACGAGCGCAAGCCCCGCCACACCGATGGCGATATTCACCGCAAGCAGGCAGGCATAGATGCGCAGATTGCGCTTGTGCTTACCTGCGCCACGGTTCTGGCTGATGAGTGGCGCACCACCGTCAGAAAAGCCGATATGCCACGAGGTCGTCAGACCGCCGATATTATTGGAAATACCGAGCGCGCCGACCGTGAGCCCGCCATAAATGCCCGCCATGGAATTGACGATCACTTTTCCCGCCGCAAAAAGCACCTTTTCAGCGGAAACAGGATAGGAAAGATCAAGGATCGGAAGCACCGTTTCCTTTTTCAGGCTGATGTTTTTCAGCGAGAAGCGGAATGCGCCCTCATCGCGGCACATGGTATATACCGCGTAGCAGAGCGTGAGCACTTGCCCGATCAGCGTTGCGACCGCGATCATCGTCACACCACCCGCAAAAACATAGACAAATATGGCAGAAAGCGCAAGTTTTACGAGAATGATGGCAAAATTAAGCACCAAGATGCGCTTTGCGTGGCCGCGGCTACGCGCGATGGCGATATAAACCGTATTGAAAAAATTGATGACAAGCGTCAATATCTCAATGCGGAAATAGCCCGCGCCCGTTTCGATCAGGGCTTCGGGTGTCTTCAGCAGACGCAGAAATGGCTCGGCAAATGGGATCAGCACCGCCGCGATCACAAGGCTGAGCATCACCGCAAGGGCATAGACCGTCGCAACGCGCCTGCGCACAGCTTCGTAATCGCCCTGCCCATACGCTTCGGATATCTTGATACTGCCACCGACTGCCAGCCCTGTGCCGATCGCCGTGATCATAAGCGTGATCTGGCTCAGGCAGGAAACAGCCGATACGGCATCGGCGCTGATATGCGATGCCATGAGGGCATCGAAAATCTTGAATATGCTCTGTAGCGCCTGATACAGCGCCAGCGGTCCGCAGGTGGTGAGCACGACGCGCATCGGCGCACCTGTGAGGGCATATTCGCGAAAGGATTCGTCTTTTTGGGAAACATTGCTTGCCATGGATATGTGCTCCTTCTTATAAGAAAGCATCCTTGCAGTCGCCTGCAAGGATGCCAAAAAATACATTCTTTACAGAACCACGCCGTCTTTGAAAATCGAGATCTCGCGGAAGCCCTTCTTCTCTGCCCAAGTCTGCTTTCCAGAAGCAGTTTCGAGCACGAGCTCCATCAGGTCTGCCGCCGCCTCGTCGAGCGTGCGCGTGCCATCGGCAACAACGCCAGCGTTGAAGTCGATCCACGTCTTTTTCTTCTGCGCCAAGGGGGTATTGGTCGCGATCTTCATGGTGGGAGCGGGTGCGCCAAAGGGCGTGCCGCGTCCCGTGGTGAAAAGCACCATGTGCGCGCCTGCCGCGGTGAGCGCCGTTGCGGAAACGAGATCATTACCGGGGCCATAGAGCATATTCAAGCCCTTTTGCGTCACCGCATCGCCATAGCCGATCACATCCATGATGGGCGCAGAACCGCCCTTTTGCACACAGCCGCAGGACTTATCCTCGAGGGTCGTGATGCCGCCCGCCTTATTCCCCGGGCTGGGATTTTCGTAGACGACCTCGTTGTGGCGCAGGAAATAATTCTTAAAGCCGTTGATCATATCGACCGCTTTGTGAAACACCGCCTCATTGATACAGCGATCCATGAGGAAGCCCTCCGCGCCGAACATTTCAGGCACTTCGGTCAGAACGGTCGAGCCACCCTGCGCTACGAGCATATCCGAGAAGCGACCGACTGTGGGATTGGCGGTGATGCCCGAAAGTCCGTCCGAACCGCCGCACTTCATGCCGATCACAAGCTCGGATGCGGGGATGGGCTCACGGCTGAAGCGCGCGGCAAATGCCGCGCATTTTTCCAAAACGGCGCGACCTGCTTCGAGCTCATCCTCGACGCTCTGGCAATTCAGGAACTGGATACGCTCGGCATCGTATTCCCCGAGTTCTTCCACAAACTGCTCATGCGTCAGGTTCTCACAGCCAAGACTCAGCACGAGCACCGCGCCCGCATTCGGATGGCGCGCCAGCGCGGCAAGCAATTTGCGGGTCTGGGCATGGTCTGCGCCCGTCTGGGAACAGCCAAAGGGATGGGTAAAGGCATAGAGCCCCTCGACATTCCCCGAAACGAGATCCTGATTGTCACGCACGAGGGTCTTGGCAACGTCGTTGACACAGCCGACCGTCGGAATGATCCAGATCTCATTGCGGATGCCGACTTTGCCGTCGCGACGGCGGTAGCCGAGGAAATTGCGCGGGGGTTCGGGTGCGAGCGGGGTGAGCTTGGGATCGTAGGTGTAGTCGATCTCGCCAGAGAGATTGGTTTTCATATTGTGGGTGTGCACCCATTCGCCTGCGGCAATGGATGCAGTCGCATGGCCGATGGAAAAGCCGTATTTTACGACCTGCGCGCCACTTTCCATGGCGCAAAGCGCCATTTTATGTCCCTGCGGGATGTCGGCAAGTGCCCGCACGCCCGCAAATACCGTTCCTGCGGGGATGGGGCGAAGCGCAACGGCGACATTGTCGCTCGGATGGATGTGGATAAAATCAGGCATGGTCGCTCTCCTTGCTTACAGGCAGCTTGCGTAAGCCGCGAGCGCACCTTCGGTGCGGATCTTCTTGAGATTTGCAACCGTTGCCGCTTCAAAGCCGTCGATGGCGGTCAGATCCTGTCCCCACATCTGCTCGTTGGTCATGACGGCGTGGACGAGCGCTTCAACGGGATCATTTCTGTGCTCCCAGTAGAACTCCAGCGCCCAGCGGTCGTCGGAGCAGGTGTAGGTATTGCCCTTGGGGCGGCGGCAGACGAGGCCAGCATCGGTCAGCTCCTGAATGTCATTGCTGAAGAATGCGATGTATGCGGCAAAGCTCATGGTCAGGCAAGTGGGGAGCTTGCCAAACTTCTCGATGTACTCAAGGAAGCTCGGCATATTTCTTGCTCTCCACTTGGAAGTGGAGTTGAGGGAGATGCTCATCAGCTCGTGGTTGACGAACGGATTGTTGAAGCGATCCTGCACGGCGGCGGCGAAGCCCTCGGCATCGTCCTTCGCAAGGGGAAGGACGGGGACGACTTCGTTATAGAGCATATTGTTCATAAAGCCACGGACGCTGTCGTTTTCCATGCACTCACGGACGATGTCGAAACCTGCAAGATATGCACCGAGGACGAAGCCCGTATGCGCGCCGTTGAGGATGCGCACCTTGCGCTTCTTATAGGGGGTGACATCGGGCACGACGGGGCAGTTCACGCCTGCGCGCTTGAACGGAAGCTTCTCTTCGAGCCATGCGGGGCCTTCGATATTCCAAACGCCAAACACTTCGCCAACGTCGGTCAGGGGGTCAGTATAGCCGTTCTCGGCATCCAGACGTGCGACCTCTGCCGCGTCGCGGATGCGGCCAGGGACGATACGGTCAACGAGCGTGGAGCAGAACGTGCAGTTTTCATTGACATAGGCGCGGAACGCATCCTCGAGTGCCCACTGGTCAATGTACTGATCAACGCACTTGAGAAGCTCCTTGCCATTGTTATCGATCAGCTCGCAGGAGAGGATCACAAGACCGCTCTTGCCTGCCTGCCAGCGTCTGTAGAGCACCTGCGTGAGCTTTGCGGGGAAAGAGGATGCGGGCTCATCGGTCAGGGCGCAGGCGGGATCGTAGACGATGCCTGCTTCGGTGGTATTCGAGACAACGTACTCAAGATCATCCGAGACGGCGACCTGCATCATAGCATCAAAATCAGCTTTCTCATACGGATTGAGGCAACGGGAAACGGAAGAGATCACACGCTTGCGATCGACTTTCTGCCCATTTTCATTGCCGCGCAGATACAGGGTGTAAAGTCCCTCCTGCTCGTTGATGAGCTTCGCAAGGCCGGGTGCGATGGGCTGAACGAGGCAGCACTTGCCATTCCAGTTCGCTTTCTCATTCGAGACATCGAACCAGTAGTTGACGAATGCGCGCAGGAAATTGCCCTCACCGAACTGGAGCACTTTTTCGGGTGCATCCTTGAGGATATAGCCCTGATAGCCAGACTTTTCAAGAACCGCGTAATTCAGTTTTTCCATAGTACATTTACCTCCAGACAGACCGCAGGTCTGTGTATTTATGTGTTTATTATAATAGCAAAGTAATTCGGATGAAATAGCAGAATTTGCGATAAAACATTGCAAATTTTGCGCTTATTTTCTTGACATCCATACGCGCTTGGCGTATAGTAAAGAAACGGAAGTTTCACAAGGAAGCAGGTGCACGCCATGGCGCTCAGTCCGAAGCAATACGACCCCAAACAGCAGATGCAACGTAGTGATTTTGAACTGCAATACAAGCGTGATTCCTACCTGATCGATGTGGATCTGCACCACCACGATTTTTACGAGCTTTACTACCTCGTATCGGGAGATGTGACCTACACTATCGAAAGTAAGCTCTACAAAGTGCTCCCAGGCGATGTTTTGCTCATCAGCCCGCGCGAACTGCATCAGGTGCATATCGACCCCGAGCACGCGGCGTATGAGCGCTACGTCCTTTGGATCAATCCACAGCTCATCAAAGAGCTTTCGGAGCAGGCGACCGACCTTTTGCAAGCGCTTGACCCGACGCGCACGGACTACACGAATCAGCTCCGCCTAGAGCCGAGCGATCAGCAACGCATCCGTTCGCTGATGGAGGAGCTGAATCTTGAAACGCAGGAGGGCGTTTTCGGCTCGGAACTGCTGAAAAAAAGCCTTTTGACACAGCTTCTTGTCCACGTCAACCGTCTGGCGCTTCGCGAGGATTGCCATTACGCAGACATTGCGCACACGAATCGCACCGTCTCGCAGGTCGTTTCCTATATCAGTCTGCACTACAGCGAGCCGCTGTCGCTTGACAGCCTTGCCGAGCGATTTTTTATCAGCAAATATCACCTGAGCCACGAATTCCAGCGGCAAGTCGGCACGAGCGTTTGCCGTTACATCCAGAAAAAGCGCCTACAGATCGCGCGACATCTGCTCAGTCAGGGAAACAAGCCGAACAGCGTCTACACGCTCTGCGGATTTGGGGATTACACCGTATTTTACCGCGCATTTAAGGCGGAATATGGCACTTCCCCGCGGGAATTTGCCGCTTCTGTCCACCCTGAATAAGGGAAAACGCCGCAGAGGACTGCGGCGTCTTTTTTACGGCTGTTTGCCGATGTACGCAAGAATACCGCCGTCCACATACAGGATGTGGCCGTTGACAAAGTTAGACGCATCGGAAGCGAGGAACACGGTAGGACCAACAAGGTCGTCCACCTCGCCCCAGCGGCCTGCGGGGGTCTTGCCAATGATGAATTTGTCGAAGGGATGGCGCTCGCCATCGGGCTGGATCTCGCGCAGGGGCGCGGTCTGCTGGGTAGCGATGTAGCCCGGTCCAATGCCATTGCACTGAATATTTGCGCCACCAAACTCGGAGCAGATATTCTTCGTGAGCATCTTGAGACCGCCCTTTGCCGCCGCATAGGCAGAAACGGTCTCTCTGCCGAGCTCGCTCATCATCGAGCAGATGTTGATGATCTTGCCATGTCCCTTTTCGACCATGGCGGGGATGACCGCCTTGGAAACGATGAAAGGCGCAATGAGGTCAACGTCGATCACCTTAGAGAAGTCCTCGACGCTCATATCGGTCATGGGAATGCGCTTGATACAGCCAGCGTTATTGACGAGAATGTCGATCACGCCGACCTCCTGTGCGATCTGTGCGACCATGGCGTTGACAGCCGCTTCGTCCGTCACGTCTGCGACATAGCCGTGCACCTGCACGCCTGCGTCAGCATAATTCTTCATGCCGCGCTCGAGGCTTGCCTCGCTCGAGCAGTTGAAGCAGACCGTCGCACCTGCACGCGCAAGTCCGATGCCCAGCGCAAGTCCGATGGAATGCGCGCCGCCCGTGACGAGGGCGACCTTGCCAGTCAAGTCAAACATATTGTCCATTTTTGATTTCCTCCTGTTCAGATTGCAGTATTTCGGTATAACACATCAGGAAGGGCGCAAGTCCCTTCGCATCGTTTTCAACAACGGGCTCGGAGATGTAGTAATCATACGAGCCATCGCGGCGACGGTTGTTCTCGGGGCCAAGACCTGCCACGAGGCAGATGCCACCGAGGTTCATTTTGCCATCCGTTTCCGTCAGATAGCGATCACAAATCGCACGGAAAATGCCCGCACCGACGCTTGCATAGCTTGCATCGAGAATCCCGAGGCGTGCACCTTTGAGATAGAAATAGGCGACCATGGCAGAGCCAGAGGTTTCGGGATAATTGCCCTCGCGTCCGATCTCGGTGGGCACTTGCCAGAGCATACCGCTTTCGCAGTCGATATAGGGAAGCAGATTTTTCGCCAATTCCGTCGCGATGGCAGTCATCTGGTCGCGGAAATCGGCATATTCCAGCGGAACTTCTGCGGTCACATCGATCAGCGCGGCGCTGAACCAGCCAAGACTGCGAAGCCACGGATTCTGCGAGCAGCCGTTCTCCCCTGCCCAGAATGCTTTTCCGCTTGCATCATAGCCATGGCGGTAAAGTCCCGTCTGGGGGTCGTACATTTTCTCATGCACAGTCGTAAACTGGCGCAGGATGTCGCCATAATTCGCGCCCGCTTCAAACTCGGTGGTATATTTGCAGGAAAAGACCTGCGCCATGTATAGCCCGTCGAGCCAGACCTGATCGGGATAGATCGCCTTGTGCCAGAAATTGCCCTGTGCCGTGCGTGGCTGATGCAGAAGTTGCGTATGGAGCGTTTCGATCGCGCGGCGGTACTTTTCCTTTCCGCTCATGCGGTAGACATCGAAAAGAACACGTCCCTCGCAGATATTGTCGAGGTTATAGTCTTCCTCTTTGTAGCCGCGCAAACTGCCGTCTTCAAAAACATAGTAATCGAGGAAATTCTCGGCAAAATCATAGTATTTGCGCTCGCCCGTGATCTTGTAGAGGTTCAGCAGGGCGATCATCATGCACCCATCGATATAATTCCAGCCATTGATCTTGCCCTGACGGATCTTTTCGATGTTCCATAGGGGCTTATCGGGTGTGGATTCTTCCATGATGCGCGCTACATAGCGCTCGATGGTATTCATTCGTCGATCACCTCATCCACATGCTCACAAATGATCCGCTCGCCGAGCTGACCTGTGACGGTAACATTCTTCAGGTGCACCTTTTTCACGCGATTAAAGTACAAGCCCAGCTTGCAGGTCGGTTCAACATAGTCCATCATAGCAGGTCTGCCAGTCGATGCATCTTCCTTGCAGGAAAAATGCACATTTTCGATGGTAACAGACCCGATGGGCTGCTCGACCAGTCCGTAGAAATAGCCCGCCGCCCACTCGCAGTCGGTGCACTCCATATCGCGGAATGTAAACGAGCCAAGGTAGGGCGTTGTGTCGTCCACGGGATGCATCTCTTTGCTCCAGACGATCTCCTCGTGACCGTCGGGGTCGCAGAAATAGTACATATTCATCACGATGGGGGTCATAACATTGTCCATGCGCATATTGGAAAACTCCACGCCATCGATCACCGCATATTTGCCACGTCCGCGGCGGGTCTTGATGCGTAAGCCCCGATCGGTATGGCTGAAATAGCACTGCGACACGCTAAGATCACGGATGCCACCCGACATCTCGCTACCGAGGGTCATTGCCCCGTGGGCATACTCCATCAGGCAGTTGCGCACCAAATGGCGCGTCGCGGGGGTCTGGTACTTCATGCCCATGTACATCTTGCCCGACTTGATGGCGATGGCATCATCACCGACGGAAAAGCGAACGCCGATATAGCGGACATCGTCGCAGGATTCAGGGTCTGTGCCATCGGTATTGGGGCTGTCTTTCGGGGCTTCGACCGCAATGTTGTAAAAATGCACATCCTTGCAGAAAAACGGATGGAAATTCCAGCAGGCGGAATTTTTACCGAGGATGCCATGGAAGCGGATTCGCTCACATTGGTTAAAGAACACGAGTTTGGGTCTTCCGATCTTGCGGGTCTTGACATCCTGCCACCATGTCGAATTCACGGCATTGCCGTCGATCGTGCCCTGACCGACGATGGAGATATTCTTTGCAAAAAAAGCGCTGACGAAGCTCTGGCGGGACGGGCAGGGATTTCCCTCCCACGAGCTGATCTGCAATTCTTTCCCCGACTGAGCATCGTACATCTCTCCGGGGAGAACGGGATAGTGCTCTTCGCAGGTATCGGCAAGCAGGGTCGCGCCCTTTTTCAGCTCCAGCGTCAGATCCGACTTGAGGACGATTGGACGGATATAGTACGTTCCCTCGGGAACGAGCACTCTGCCATTGGGGGGACAGACGTGGATGGCATTTTGGATCGCCGCGGTATCGTCCGTCACGCCGTCGCCGACCGCGCCAAAATCGCGGATATTTAGGCAGGCGCTTTCAGAAAGGGTGCGAAATGTCACGCTTTCCGTGCCAACGGACACGGTATACTCTGTATCGGGCTGAAGATCGAACAGGGAAAAAACATTGGTGCGCACGCCCTGAAGGGCGGGCGCACCATTTGCAAATACATCAAATGCCTTTTCCGCATAATACGGGGAAGTATTCTCCAGTTCAAAGCAAGCCGAAACAGAGGAAATATACAGGATATGAAACTTCATATCGATTCCTCACAAATTTAATTTTTCGTTTGCATTATCTTCTGTCAGACGCATTTACCCTGAGAGGAAATGACCTCTTCCGTTTCTGCGTCAAACAGATACGTTGTTTCCACGGGGATGGAGAACGCAATGTCGGCATCCACGCGGGGGGTAGCATGGGGATTGACCTTGAGGATGGCGTTGGTCTGCCCGATGTTGACGTACACATTCGTGGTGTCGCCGAGCATCTCGGTCAGCTCCACATTCGCACCGAGGACATAGCATCCTGCCTGCTCGCCGAGGGTGACTGCCTCAGGACGGAAGCCGAAATGAATGTCTTTTCCCTCGTAAGAAGCGGCGCGCGCACCGAGGTTTGCAGAAATATCGAACTTCTTACCGCCGATCTCCACCTTGCCATCGCGAACGGTAGAGCGGATGAAGTTCATGGGCGGCTCACCGATGAAGCCTGCAACAAAGAGGTTTGCGGGCTGATAGTAAAGCTCATAAGGCGTGCCGACCTGCTGGATGCGTCCATCGCGCATGATGACGATGCGGTCTGCAAGGGTCATCGCCTCCGTCTGGTCGTGTGTGACATAGATGGTCGTCGCGCCCGTTTCGCGGTGGATCTGCGCGATCTCCGCGCGCATGGTCACGCGCTGTTTTGCGTCAAGGTTCGACAGCGGTTCATCCATGAGGAAAATGCCGACCTTGCGGATGATGGCTCTGCCGACTGCAACACGCTGGCGCTGACCGCCAGAGAGTGCGCGGGGCATACGGTCGAGATAATCGGTAAGACCGAGGATATTGGCGACGTGCTTGACCTTCTGGTCGATCACATCATCGTCAACGCCCTGCAAATTCAGGCCGAATGCAAGGTTATCGTAGACCGACATCTGCGGGTAAAGGGCATAGCTCTGGAACACCATTGCGATCTCGCGGTCGCGGGGGCTCATATCGTTGGCATATTTGCCATTGATGAGGAACTCACCGCTGCTGATATTTTCAAGGCCTGCGATCATGCGGAGCGTGGTAGATTTGCCACAGCCCGAAGAGCCGACAAAGACGATAAACTCACCCTTTTCGATCTCCAAATTGAAATCGTGCACAGCATGGAAGCCGTTCGGATAGATTTTATTGATTCCTTTCAGCGTTAAATATGCCATATTCCGATACTCCTTATATACATAGAAAAACTATGGGGATCGCGAATCAGTCCGTACTCCCCTTGCCGAGGGCATCGGCAAAGATATTCTTGATGAGGCGCTTGATGCCGAGAAACAGCACATCAAAGCCCATCCAGAAAACGCCGAACAGGATCGGCTCAACACCAAGCCCGACTGCGGTCGGATCGCCCGTAAGTGCCGCAATGGCAAGGTTCACTACAATGTAAAGCTCATAGACGAGGAACATAATGAGGAAGCTATATAAGATATTGAGGAAGAAGCTCAGCATTCCCTTTTTCGGGAACATCAGCCACTTGTCAAATTCGCCCTCCGTCGGTGCGATGAAGCGGATGGCATTGTTCACGAGCAAGTCTGTGACCATGCCCATGACCACGCCAACGACGAAAAGCATATCCAGCAGACTTGCAAGATACGTTCCGAGCCCAAAAATCAGGAAGAAGCACACCGCGCCTGCAAACCACGCCTTGATAAAGAGCACCTTGAGCGTGTCTGGAATGTGAAAACGCGATTTGGAGCGATATTTTTTGAGTTCTTCTTCCGAAAATTCGGGCGTTTCGTCCGTTTCCGCGTTCAAAAGCGCATCGACTGCATCGCTTTTGAGCTCATAGTTCTTTTCTGCGGAGCTGGGCTCGGCAGGATTTTTCTTTTCGTTCATATCAGTCGTTGATCTCGATCTGTGCCATTTCGCCATTATCCTCGACAGCGACAGAAGTCTTGATCATGCGCAGGAGCTTCGTATAAACGGGCAGCAAAATGACAAGGACAGCCGTGACGATAATGAGGATCATGTGGGTATTGAGCATATTGTACGCTTCTGCGATATAGCTCGTTGCTTCCGTGATGACGATGGGGTTCTCGGGGCGATTGAGCGCCGCGAGGATCATCGAGCAGTAGTGGTTGTCGCAGTAAATGATGATGGCGAACATCACAAACATCAGCGCGACCATGGGATAATTGGGCTTTTTGCGCTTGGGGAAACCATTGAGCATACAAACCATGCTCAGAAGCGAGAAAAGCATGATGGAAAACTCAGAAAGTCCCATGCCAGAGCCCTGAATTTTTGCCGTAGTGTCGGAAATATCCGTCAGATTGAGCGAATACAGCAAAAACGACACGCCAAGCATTGCAAGCGGGATCATGGAGGGCTTGCGCTTGAGGGAAACGATAAATTTGCGGATCTTTTCCTTGACGCTTGCCCAGTTACAGACGATCCAGAGGATCACAATGGGGATCAGCAGCCACATACAGACAGTTGCGATGTTTCCGAGCAGCGCCGCCGTCTCAGGCACATCCTGAAAGAAAACGAGAAAACGTAGCACCAGAAATGCCACGAGGTCGAGCGTAAAACACGCATCGACGACCCGTGCGATATTCTTTTTGATGTTCATGCTTACACCTCCACGGGGATGGCGTTGGTGGTTTCTTTATCAAAGAAATGCTTCTTTGTGATGGAGATACCGACCACGTCGTCTGCCTTGTAGTTACACCAGCCGCTGATCTTGCAGGTGATGCGCTCACCCTTGCCGTCTGCGCCGACGTGACCATGCACAAGTGTATTCATGCCCAAGTTCTCGTTGGACAGGACTTTCATTTCAAAATCGTTGCCGATGCAGGCGTTTTCAGGGCGGAAGCCCAGAACGATCTGCTTACCGATGTAGTCTACAAGCACGCGCTTCTCGTGCTCCTGAAGTGGGATGGTGAAATGCTTCGCGATCAGGTGATCAGCTTCGACCGTGACATCGATAAAGTTCATGGGAGGCAAGCCGATAAAGCTTGCAACAAAGAGGTTTGCGGGGGAATCATACAGTTCAAGCGGCGTGCCGATCTGCTGAACGTGACCCATCGACATACACACGATGCGGTCTGCAAGGGTCAGCGCCTCGGTCTGGTCGTGCGTGACATAGAGCATCGTCGCATTCAGGCGCTTGTGCAGAAGAAGGATCTCTCTTCTGGTCGCACTTCTGAGCTTCGCATCGAGGTTCGACAGTGGCTCATCAAAGAGGAAAAGCTGAGGATTGCGGACGATGGAACGACCCATGGCAACGCGCTGGCGCTGACCGCCAGAGAGCTGCGCGGGCTTTTTATTGAGCTGCTCGGTCAGTCCGAGGACTTCTGCGGCAGCGAGGACTTTCTTGTGAATGACATTGGGATCTTCCTTACGAAGCGTCAGGGAGAACGCCATGTTTTCATAAATGGTCATGTGGCCATAGAGCGCATAGTTCTGGAAAACCATGGCAATATCGCGATCTTTGGGCGGTGCGGCGGTGACATCCTTGCCATTGAGGAGCATTTTGCCCCGCGTGATATCCTCCAGACCTGCGATCATTCTCAACGTTGTGGATTTTCCGCATCCAGACGGACCAACGAGCACGATCAGCTCGCCATCCTTCACGTCGAGGTTGAAGTCGTACACAGCCTGAACATTGTTATCATAAACCTTTTCCAAATGCTGTAAGCTCAGTTCTGCCATAACATCTACCTCTCAAGCGGATTGATTTTCGATGGAGCGCATATGCTCCGCCAGATTCTTATTGTTCACGAAGCTGTTCACCGCCGCCGCGATACAGCATACCGCGGAGAGGATCAGGCAAACGACCACGAACAGGAACTGCTGATCGTCCATGACGACGACTTCTGCACCAGAAACGGTGATGACAGCAGCGTGTGCCTTGGCAGGCAAATAGAAAATACGGACGACCTGCATCAGACCGATGCCGAGCAGGATGCCGGTGTAGCCAGTTTTACGGTTCTTCACGCCCTCCGATGCCAAAAAAGCAGTCAGCAAGAACAGAAGATTATAGATGATGGAGGCGCCGATCTGCCATGTGTAGTAATAAGAGCCGACATCGGACTTGTAGATGTTGACAAAATACAGGCAATCGAGAACGATGGCAATGAGCACGAGATTTGCCGAGCGCTTATCTTTCGTATAGCGCATACGGTCACGTGCTATGGTTTTAGGCTCTTTTTCCGCACTCATACGGCGACCTCCTTCCCCTCCTGAATGAGCGCATTCTCAGCGCGCATCAGACGAATTTTCAAAATCATGTTTGCAACAAGTGCCACGACGGACGCGATGGCGAACGCGGCGACAACATAATGCAGATCCAGCCAGAAGGTCGATTCGGTGTAGAGCGTACCCCACATCTCGGAATGCGCCTTCAGCGCTTCAAAATCCACCGTGGTAAGGTACTGCACCTTAAAGGCGGAGATATTCAGATGCGACCATACCGTAACGCCGAGGGTCGCGATGCTATATAGAGCTATGGCAACATAGTTGCCGATATAATACTTTCTGCGCACCTGCGTATTCATAATAAAGAGCAGGCACGCAAGCAGGATCAGCACGATCGACAGATCAACGAAACTCTTGTTGAACTGCTGCATATCAAAATAGATGATCGAGCCAGCCACAGAGGTCTGGGTATGATCCTTGGGATTTCTCATGGTGCTGTACAGACTGTCGTAAATGTCCGTAATGATGCCAAGAGAATACAGAAACGACACCGCAGCTGCAATGATGCAAAAGAGGCAGGCAAATTTCTGAAAGCGCAACTGTTTTTTATACATAGTAACCTCCCCGTTGAATGCGGGAGCCCGCGGGGGATGCGATGCATCCCCTTTGGGCAGTTCGCTTGATGGGCTGATGTGGTAAAGGTATCAGCCGTTGCGGCTCACGCCGCGGTACGCTGTGATGAATTAGCCGATGGTCTCGTAGTAAGCGAGCAGACGCGACCAAGCATCATTCTTCAGCTGCAGGTACTGCTTGCCGCTCATGGTATCCGCGACGGTCGCAGCAGCTTCCTCAGCAGAGCCCATACCCTCGAGGGTGAAGCCGCCGACGATCAGCTGGCAGAATGCATTGTCATCGCCCTTGGACTGGGAGAACTTCGTCTTCAGGTCGGTGTAGCTATTGATCATGTCGTTCTCGGTCGCGGTGGTGGGCAGAACGGTGGGAACGATGGTGTACCAAGGATTCTCGGTGACAGCCAGCTCCGTGTGCTTGATGGTGCCCAGCGCGATCGCGTTGGAGATGTAGCCAGCGCCAGTCTTGCCGACCACGTGCGTGCACTGATACTCGAACGCCTGGCTCTTCAGGAAGGAGAGCGTAGAGCCGAGGTACTGACGTGCGTAGTTGGTGTAGTTACCAGATGCCTTCTCCCACAGCTCCTCGTAGGTCGCATCTGCGATCACGGGCATTTCCTTGCCGTTGAAGTTGAAGGTGACGTAAGAGCCATCGTCGTTGGTCTTGATGAATGCGTCAGGACCGTAGGACATGAGGATCTGACCCTCGTCGGAGTATGCGTAGTCGATGAGCTTCAGGCAAGCGTAGAGCTTATCGGTATCGTTGCCGATGCCAGCAACGGAGATGCCCCAGCCGTCGGTCTTGACGGAACGCCAGGACTCGGTAAAGCGCATGTAAACGCCGCCCTCAGTGCCGTCGAACCAGTGGGCAACAGGAACCATGACAGCCATGTACTCCTCGCCGTCCTGAAGCTTCGTCTCGTTGTAGATGGTCTGGGTCTGGTTGTAGTCGTAGTGCATGAAGCCGAGATCGTTCTCGAGCATGGTCTTGGTGGATTCCTCGGACATATCGACGAAGGACTTGGAGATCAGACCCTCCTGAACAAGTGCGTTCATGCGAGCGATCGCCTCGTAGGTGTCAGCTTCCTGACGTGCATCGTGGATGAGACCATCGGTGTCAACGTACAGGTAATCCTGACGGGACTCCAGACCGCGAACGCCGAACAGCGTGCCTGCAAAGCGGAACATATCCACGCGGCGCTGGTTGTTGTTGTCCTCACGGGAGAACAGACCCTGAACGGAATCCGTGCCATTGAGCGTCTGTGCATTTGCGACGACGCAGCGCAGCAGCGCAACGAGCTCGTCTGCATCCCATGCAGCATTCTGACCAACGAAGAGGTTGGAACGGCTCGTGCCGTAGTAGCCATTGTAAGCGGT
Source organism: uncultured Oscillospiraceae bacterium (assembly GCA_964627295.1). Lineage (GTDB taxonomy): Bacteria > Bacillota > Clostridia > Oscillospirales > Oscillospiraceae > Faecousia. The sequence goes on from CAZVJJ010000001.1 coordinate 44,977, forward strand.
GTCGATGTAGGTACGGAGCATATTGACCGCGGAAACGCCATCAACTGCGCCACTTGCGATCGCCTCGTTCATGTTTGCAACGATATTGCCAGCAGCATCGTAATCCTTGGTCACAGTCTCGACAGAAGTGCCGTCGAGCGTGACGACCTCGATCTCGACCTTGCCAGAGGTGGGCATATAGGGCTCATAAACAGCGGTGGACAGAACGCCGCAAGCATCAGCGGTGAACTCGCCCTCGCCATCGAGGAGTGCCTTGACCCAGTCGGTACGCATCAGGGGCATACGCTCGATGTCGTTAACGCCGTCGAAGTAGGGGGAGAAGTAGATCGCACCCGTGTCGGTGTTACCAGTGATGGACAGGCGGACGATGGGGTTCTCCTCGAGGTATGCCTTGAAGTTGGGCATCATGTCGAGGTAGTCAGCAAGGTTGACGATCGAACCGACCTCGCCATACTCAGTCAGAGTGGAAGCGGTGCCAGAGACCATGTCAACTTCGTTCAGTCTTTCTTTCCAGTAGTCGAACTCCTTAGCAGCGGAGTTGCCCTGATACTTGTCAACAAAGACCATGCCCAGACGATTCTGGACTTCGACCCAAGTGGGCTTGAGGTCGCCTGCCTGATAGGTGTTGCCATCAGCGAGGGTGATGCCGTCGCCAGCAACTTCTGCATCAAAGAACAGGCCAGTCTTGGTGCTGTTGTAGCCAGTAGCCATGCGCAGTTCCGTGCCAGCAGCAAAGCTCAGCTCGGGAACGGTAGCTTCGGGCTCGGTGCTCTCCTGCTGGTCATTGCCAGTCTGGGGAGCGGTGGTCGTAGGTGCGGTCGTGCTCGGGACTTCGAGCTGATTGTTGCAGCCTGCGAAGCAGCCACCGATCAGAGCGAGCACGAGAACGACACAAATCAAACGCATCAGGTTTTTCATTGAAATTCTCCTTTTCCTTGTAGAAAAATTTTATAATCAGCCAATTTTGGCAAATTATACGATATTACTCCTTCACACCGCCAACATTGACACCCTTTGCGAAATACTTCTGGATAAAGGGGTAAATGATGAGGATGGGAACGATGGAGCAGACGATGAGCGCATAGATGACGGAATCCGAGGAATAGACCTTGTTCCAGCCAGCCATGGCTTCGGGGTCGGTGTACTCTTCGAGCTTCAGACGGATGAATACCTGAAGCGGATGCTCGTTGGAGTTGGAGATCATCTGGCGAGCCCAGAAGTAGCCATTCCAGCGGGAGATCGCAAAGAAGAGCGCGACTGTTGCGATCGTGGATTTGGACATAGGGATGAACACCTTGCTGAGCACCTGAAATTCAGATGCGCCATCAACGATCGCCGCCTCTTCGATATCGGAGGGGACACCCTCAAAGGCATTTCGCAGGAGGATGATGTTCATTGCCGCCATACCCATGGCGATAACGACGAGCCATTTATCATCATAGATGTTCATGGCATTGAAAACTTCCTTGGTATCGAGATAATTGAGGTACTGCGGGACGATACCAGCAGAGAACCACATGGTAAAGACAAGGAAGAAATTGAAGAAGCGGCGGAAAAGCAGTCTCTTCTTGCTCAGGGCATATGCGCCGAGGATCGCAACGAACAGCGACCAGACCGTACCGTAGACGGTGAGGAAGAGCGTGTTCGTATAGGAGTTCCAGAACATATTGTCGTTGAACATTTGCGAAAACGCCTCGAACTGGATGTCCTTCGGGAAGAGAATGATCTTACCATAATCGACCGCGTCCTGACCAGAGATCGCCGCGCTGATCGCATAGATGAACGGATACAGGCAGCAAAGGGCGAACATTGTCAAAAGCGTGTAGCTGATGATCTTGAAGATCAGCTCGGAAATTTCAAGTTTTCTTTTCATGCTTCACGCCTCCTTAATAGAGCGATACATCGGACGCTTTGCGGGATATGGTATTCGCGCCGATCACAAGAAGCATACTGATGACATTGCTCATCATTTCTGCCGCGGAAGCCAGACCCTGATTGGCGGCAGAGCCCATACCATAGCGCTGTGCAAAGGTGGAGACGACATCTGCGGTCATATAGGTGTTGGTATTATACAGCAGGAGCACCTTTTCGTAGCCGACAGACAGGAGCGAGCCGATGCGGGTGATGAGCATGATGACGACCGTCGAGAGGATGCTCGGCAGGACGACATAGCGCATCTGCGCCATCTTGTTCGCGCCGTCGATCTGGGCTGCCTCGTAGCTCGTCGGGGAGATGGCAATGATCGCCGCGAAGAACACGATGCTATCGTAGCCAGCCGTTTCCCAGATGCCGCTGATCTGATAGATACCGCGGAAGAAGCTGGGATTGTTCAAAAGTCCCGCATTTGCGACCTCTTCGCTGATGAGCCCCAGTCCCGCAAGTGCCTGCGAGAGGATGCCCATGTTCGTGGTGAGCGAGCCCTGCTTGACGAGCATCGTCACAAGGGAGGTCATAACGACGGTGGAAATGAACTTCGGCAGGTAGGTGAGCACCTGATAGACGCTTCTGAGTGCATTGGACTTGATCTCATTGAAAAACAGCGCCAGAATGATCGGCACGGGGAATCCGAAGATCAATCCGTAGAAGCTGAGCAGGAACGTATTGCGCAGTGCCCGCCAGAATTCGGTGGAGCGGCTATTTCCGCCTGCAAGCAGTTCCTTAAAATAGGAGAAACCAGAGAAATACTGGTCGGAGACCGCCTTGACCTGATCGGACACCTTAAAGCAGCGAAGCAGCTCATACATCGGGAAGTATCTCCAGAAGAGGAATACTAGGATCATAGGAATGAGCATCACATAAAGACGCCAGTCCTTGATCACCGTTCGCACCACATTTTTCCAGTAGTGCTTCTCGACATCGTCGCGAACGAGCTGCTCAGGGTCAGCGCGGTACGAATTTGTCGCTTTGTCGTAGATGAGGAAATCCCCAGCCATCGAATTTTTCAATACTGTTCTCTCCCTTCAACTTTTTGCTTCGCTTTGGATACGGAGCAGATAGTTTTTTTGGTCCTCAAACAGACCCTCTACACGGCGGGCGATCCAGACGATGAATGCTGTGAATAATTCCGAAAGGATGTCCGTCGTAATAAAGCCGATACAAGCCGCCGCGCTCTGCCCGAAAAGAGCAGCCATTCCCGCTCTGCCAAGCTGCATCAGTAGCTGAACGCAAAGCGCGAATACGACGGAAAGGAAAGCACTTTTGCGGATGCGTTCCTTGGTAAAGATGCGAAAGAGCACCAACGCAAGCGCCGAAAGCAGGTTGCCAGCGCTATAGATGAGGTAGTGCTGGGCAGTCCCATGCGAGAAAAAGACGAATGCGATGCCGCTGAAAAATGCTTCGAGCACGCCCCATGCGCCCCAGCGCATCATCACGATCGCTACGATGCCCGCCACAGAAGAAACGACATACATCTGCTCGGGAAACCATTGCGACGATGCAAAATAGATCAGTCCCTGCGAAAGCACCATCACAAATGTGAGGATGGTCAGGTCGATCGTGCGGTACTGAGATAGGGAAATTTGACGATTCATAAAGTCTTACCTGTTTGTTTGGAATAAGGCTTGCATCCATCCCCCGTTTTGTGCTACTATAAGGGAAATTTTGCAAGGAGGCTCTGCCATGCCAACCATTTCCGTACCTGCGGACGCAGATCTGCAAAAGATTTTTGACACAGCACCTGAAAATGCGGTGATCGAGCTGCCAGAGGGCACATTTCGCGGCAAATACTGCATCACGACGCGCGGTCTCACCGTGGTCGGTGCAGGCGCTGAGAAAACGAAACTCGTTTTTGATGACTACGCCCGCAAGCGCCACCCGCTCGGCTATGAATATAACACATTTCGGACCTATACCCTCGCCGTTTGCGCAGATGCTGTAACGCTGCGCGGGGTCTGCATCGAAAACGATGCACGCTTTCCCGAAACGAAAGGGCAGGAGATCGCGCTGAGCGTGATCGGGGATGATTTTTTGATGGAAGATTGCATCTTGCGCTCCACGCAGGACACGCTTTTCTGCGGTCCGCTCCCCTCTGACCTGATTGGTCGCTACGAGGGATTTCTCGCCGACCCGCTCCGCCGTGGTGGACGGATGCGGCAAACTTACCGCCGATGCCGCATTGAGGGAACGGTTGATTTCATTTTCGGCTGTGCGGAAGCGACCTTTGATGCCTGCGAGCTTCACTCGCTATGCGATGCCCGCGGATGCGGCTATGTCGCCGCGCCGTCGCACGCGCTACGCCAGGCGGAGGGATTTCTGTTCCGCGACTGCCACTTCACTGCGGAAGCAGGCGTTGCACACGGAAGCATCTACCTTGCGCGCCCGTGGCGCGACTACGGAAAATGCCGCTACGAAAACTGCGTCTATGGCGCGCACATCGCACCAGAGGGATTTGACAAGTGGAGCGGAACGGAGCGGGATCAGACCGCTCGCTTCTCCGAATCGCCCGCCGTATCGGGAAGAGCCACATGGGTCGGACGCATCTAAATATCCGCTCCTCGGGAAGCCTCGAGGAGCTTCTTTTTCTTATTAAAGGAGTTCGCTCGTGGGGATGCCATCCATATCGTCGAAGTCCTGATTCTCACCGCACATACCCCAGATGAAGGTATAGTTTGCAGTGCCGACACCAGAGTGGATCGACCAGCTCGGGCTGATCACGGCTTCCTCATTGTGCATCACGATGTGGCGGGTCTGCTTGCCCTGCCCCATCATGTGAAACACGCACTGATCGGGCGCGATGTCGAAATAGAGGTAGACCTCCATGCGACGCTCGTGGGTGTGGCTGGGCATGGTATTCCAGACGTTGCCAGGAAGCAGGGCGGTCATGCCCATGGAAAGCTGGCAGCTCTCGCACACAGCGGGGTGGATGTACTGGCGCAGGATGCGCTCATTGACCGTCTCCTGTGCGCCGAGGTGATTGTAACGTGCCTTCTCCATCGGAATGAGGACGGTCGGGCAGGTGCGGTGTGCGGGGCAGGAATTGATATAGAACTTTGCGGGATTTTCCTTGTCCACGGACTTGAAAACCAGTTCTTTCGTGCCCATGCCGACATAGATGCCGTCGCGGTGCTTGACGGAATATTCCACACCGTCGAGGATCATAATGCCGTCGCCGCCGATGTTGATCGCGCCGAGCTCACGGCGTGCAAGGAAGTAAGGTGCGGCGAGCTCCTTGCAGGTCTCAAGGACGAGCGCCTCATCGACGGGCATGATGCCGCCCGCAATGATGCGATCCTGATGCGAATAGGTCAGGTTGATGCTGTCCTTTTCAAAAATGTGTGAAATGTGGTAATGGCGGCGGAGCTCCTCGGTATCATAGTGCTTGGAGTCCTCGGGGTGATTTGCATAACGTACATCGAAATTCATTTTATACACGCTCCCATATCGTTTTTATCGTATTAACTGCAGCCGCAATATGCTCACCCGTCGTTCCCTCGAGGGTCAGCACCGCACCAGGATCATATGCCTTGATGCGCCCGAGGACGGCTTCGAGATCCATCTCGCCCGTCCCGAAAGGAACTTGCGCTGGCTTACAGCCATTTTTGAAGGTGCAATCCTTCATGTGGAACAGCAGGATCTCTCCTGCAAAGGTATCCAGCCCCTGATCGAGAATGCGCAGGTACTCGCCCTGATTGCTCTCGTCGAGATAGTTGTAAAGGTCAAAGATGACGCGGGTGGGTCTATCCATCATCCTGCGCGCACGCGCAAGCGTTTCGACATTCCAGCACACGTGCCCTGCCGCGCCCTCCATCGCAACGCGACTGCCACAGTCGGCCGCAATATCTGCAAGCTGAGAAAAGGTCCTTACCACGGTTTGCAAGGCTTCTTCCGTGCGGTTTTGCGGGTGATATGTCCACTTATCGTCGTTGAACGACCCCGTTTCCGAGCCGACTACGCCGCACCCCATGGCATTGCACACGTGCAAATAATCCGAAAAAGTCTCAAAACAGCGCTTGACCTTGCCCGCATCCGAATGGACGGGGTTAAAGTACGCACCAACGAGCGGAATGATCGCGCCCGCATCCGAAAATGCGCTACCGATCGCCGCCGCCTTTTCTGGCGTGATGCCATTCGGCGCGTAAGGGATATCATCATAAGCCTTGTAGCAGACCATCTGCACGCCATCGATGCCAAGCGTCTGGATGCGCTCGAGGATCGCTTGCGTTCCCTTTACGCCAAGGTCGTGCGCGCGAATGCAGATCTTCATATCGATACCCCCTGTCACAAAATGTGGAAAGCTTCCTTTTTCTGCTTCTATTATATCGTGGCGTTTTTGCATTCGCCATGTTCTTTTCGACACTAGTTATTCATAAAACGGATATGTGTCAAAAACGATGCGCAGTTTTTGTGCACTTTTACCGCATTTCATCGCGTAAAAAGGGGACTTAAACGGTTTCATGTCCCGAAAAGCGATCTTTTCGCCAGTTGGCAATTTATGGAATATCCGTATCATCCACTTCCATGCGCCCCGGGTCGCTCAGGGCGATCCGCTCCTGCTTTTTCAGAAAATTTGACGGTGCACAGCCATAATACTTCTTAAATACGCGGGAGAAATAGAGCGCATCCTCATAGCCGCACATCTGGGCGATCTCCGAAATGGTATACTCATTCGTCCACATGGCGGTCAGGAGCTTCTCTGCCGTTTTCATGCGCAGATTGGTCATGTATTCCAGCGGTGACATTCCCATTTCCTTTTTGAACAACTTGCGCAGGTAGTCATAATGGAACGGCATTTCGCGGATCACGGCATCGAGCGCATAGTCCGTGCGGGAGAAATTGTGGCGGATGCTCGAGCGGATCTGCTCAACAGGCTCGGAAAACTCCGCATTGCTACGCAGAACGACGATATATGCCGCGATCAGGTCGCCGAGCGCCGCAAGCACAAGCTCGCGCTTTTTGATATCGGTCATGTAATAGGTCTTTGCCTGCAAAAATACGGTACGCAGGCTCTTTTCCTCGTCGTCCGTCACCTTAAATACAGTGCGGTAGGGATAGGACGGCTCTTCCATAGTGATATGGATGTTGGTAAAGCCCACAGGACCTGAATTTGCGTGCGCCTCGCGCGGCGGGATGGCGACGACATCGCCTTGGCGATAGTTCATGATCGTGCCGTTTTCAAAGCTGAATGAGCCCTCGCCACTCGTGCAGTAGACGAGCTCCCAATGCTCATGGGTATGGCGGCGGACATCATACGTCTTGGGGTGCTCCCCCACAAACAGGATCTCGTTCATTTTTGCACCTCATAATCGTGGATTTGGAAGCCCTTTTCGGCGAAAAAGCACAGGACAGCATCGAGCCATGTGCCGACATCTGCGCTCACCTCGGGCAGGGCATATGCGGGCGCGACCGTGACATCTGCATTTGCCAGTCCGTGCGCGCCATGGCGATAGATATGCATAGCAAAATCGACCCCCGCCGCATCCAGTGCTTGCGCAAGCACCAAAGAATTGCGCACAGGAACAGACGCATCGTCGCGTGTATGCCAGAGCAGGACGGGTGGCATATCCGCGCGCACCAGACGGTCTAAGCTCAGGCGATGGCGAAGCGCGGCATCGCCACGGGCGATATTTTGCCAAGTGCCCTCATGCGTCGCGCCCCATTCGATCGCAACGGGATAGCAAAGCGCGAGCAGGTCGGGCTTTACACTCTGTGGCGAAGCGATATCCGCGAGCACAGGACTGTCAAACAGCGTACCGAGCGTTCCGCAGAGGTGACCGCCCGCCGAAAAGCCCATTGCGGCGACCATGTGCGCATCCACCTCCATCGCATCCGCGTTTTCACGGATATAGCGCATGGCAAGCGCCGCTTCCCGAAGCTGTGTCGGGAACGCCGCAGGCGCGCAGGTATAGTGCAGGACGAATGCCACGTAGCCACGCGAGAGGAATCGAAGCGCAACAGGCTCTGCCTCGCGCAGGGAGGTATGCGAATAGCCCCCACCTGGGAGAATGAGGATCGCGGGGCGGGTACGGCGCGCGCTGACCGTGTTGGGGGTGTGCTGGATATAACAGCTGAGTTTGCCCGCCGCTCCAGTCGGTGCAGGGAGCGCAAAGTGCTGATAAAGGTCGATGGTTTTGATCTCCATTTTCTGCTTCTCTCTGTCTGATTTTGGTAAAATGTCCGTTTCGTCCATCTTGTAACTTGCGAACATCCATCTATTTATAATGATAAAACAAAAACACACTTGCGTCAATCCTCGATTTGACTAAAAAGGCGCATCCGTTTTTGCCAAATTCGACACCCATTTTTTCATTGCACAGCGTGTGTGACTTTGCTATAATAGCAGAAGAAAAAGGAAGGTGCTTTACTATGAAACAAACTATAAAGCTTGCCTATATCGGTGGCGGTTCTAAGCAATGGGCGCGCGTATTCATGTCCGACCTTGCGCTTGCCGAGGGGCTTGGTGGCGAGATCTGCCTGTATGACCCTGATCGCGAGGCCGCCGCGCGCAACGCCGCCATCGGCGCGCATATCAACGAAAATCCCGCCACGCGATCGCATTTCCGCTATACGGTGTGCGATACGCTCGAGCAATCGCTTCAAAATGCCGACTTCGTCGTCATCTCGATCCTGCCTGGCACGTTTGCTGAAATGCGTAGTGATGTGCACGCACCTGAGCGCTACGGCATCTACCAGAGCGTCGGCGATACGGTCGGACCCGGTGGCATCCTGCGCGCAATGCGCACTGTGCCGTACTATGAGCAGTTCGCGCGTGCCATCCGCGACATCTGCCCCGATGCATGGGTCATCAATTTTACAAATCCTATGAGCATCTGCGTCAAGACGCTCTACGATGTTTTCCCCGCGATCAAGGCATTCGGTTGCTGTCACGAGGTCTTTCATGCGCAGGAGCTGTTCGCGTGTATGCTCAAAGAGCTCCGTGGCATCCATGCGCACCGAAGCGAACTATATACCGATGCGTGCGGCATCAACCATTTCACGTGGATCACCGAGGCGCGGTATCAAGATGTCGATCTGATGGCACTTCTGCCCGAATGGATGGAAAAATACTATGAGGACGGCTATTATGAGGGCTATGACCGCTTCGCGTTCCGCAACGACCCCTTCGCCTACGGAAACAAGGTCAAGCTCGATCTATTTGCCCGCTACGGTGCACTTGCCGCCGCAGGCGACCGCCATCTGGTCGAATTCTTGCCGAACACATGGTATCTGCGCGACCCCGAAACTGTAAAACGCTGGCAATTCGGGCTTACGACGGTGGATTTTCGCGAAAAACAGCAGTCAGAGCGCATTGAAGAGACCATCGCTTATGCCAGCGGTAGCCGTCCGTTCCCGCTCGAAAAATCGTCCGAGGAAGCCGTATCGCTCATTCAGGCGCTCCTCGGGCAAAGGACGGTCGTGACAAATGTCAACTTCCCCAACCGCGGACAGATGCCTCAGCTTCCGATGGGATGCATCGTGGAGACGAACTGCGTATTCTCGCATGGCATGGTCAAGCCCGTCGTGGCAAATCCCCTACCGACCGCCGTGGCAAATCTCGTCAGCCGCAATGCCACAAACATCGAAACGACCTACGAGGGCATCAAAAAGCGTGATCTTTCGCTTCTCTTCTCCGCATTCGTCGATCAGCCATTGTGCAGTTCCCTCTCCCTTGCCGATGCGCGTGCGCTTTTCGCCGAAATGTGCCAAAATACGCGCAAATATCTGGATATGCACTTCGATCTTGATAATTATTTTGCATAAAAAACAAGCCATGCATTTAGGCAAGTGGCTATAAAACAGTTTTGTGGCGCGTATCGTTATTGATACGCGCCACATATTCTGATTTGCTACACGCGCCTTGCGTTTGTCGATAGATATATCGATGGTCAAAGACGCGCAATTTTTGAAACCCAAGTGTCCCAACGGGGATCTTTTTGTATTTCTGCCTTGGCTTGCTCGACCTCAGGAACGCTCCACCAAGGCCAGTCCTCGGGCATGGACAGGATGTCCGCCTTGACCTCTTCGGCGGTGCAGGGGGCTTTTTCCTCTGCCAGACGAACCAGAGGTGCACTATAGTGGGCGCTACCATTTTCACAAACGGCAAGAAGTCTTTTCCCGTTTTCAAGTGCACGATCCAATGCTTCAAATGCCGCATCGTGTTGTCCGTCCAACCACAGATACAGTGAATACAGCATTTCCAAAGAAGCGATATAGCCATGGTGACAGCCGTAGTTGCCGTCGGGGCAAACGGTAACAAATAGCCGTATAGCGCTGGCAATGCAGTTTGCCTTTTCGTGGGCAGATAAATGCCGCTGGTCAGCGGTGGTGATATTCACGATGAATACAGCGCAGGCGCGCAGGGTAGTGAGCAAGGTTTCGCTGTGCGCTTTTACATACTGCTTTCCATCATAGGCATAGGCACGCAGAAATTCCCGACAACTCCACAGGCTAGGTGCGGCGTTTGCCAGCGCCATGGCTTTTTCATGGTCGCCCAGATTCAGATAAAGCTGAGAAAGGTCGTCGATGGCATGGTTGCGCAATGCGCCGTTGGGTAGCGTTTCGAGTGCTTTTTCGTAAAGGAGCACAGCCTCTTTCCATTCGGCATAGGTTTTGTGCTTTTCGGTGTCGTAAATGCCATATCCCTCTTCGTCGATCAGATGGCACTCTCCGTAGCGGGCGTACCCTGCGGTGCACAATACGGATGCAAGCGCCAGCATCAGTTTTTCGTTGCCAGGAAATTCCACAAGGGCGTTTCGGGCAAGGGCGATGCATTCGGTAAGATTGCGATCGACACCGTTATTCTGCCGTCTCATCTCGTTGATTTGGGTCGCAAGCTGATCGATCTTCAACTCCCGCTGATTTTCGTAGCCGAACAGCTCGTCAATGGTAATGCCAAAGTAATGGGCGATGGATGGGATCAAATTCATATCGGGATAGCTACCGCCGCTCTCCCAGCGGGAAACAGCCTGAGAGGAAACGCCAAGGGCGTTTGCCAGATCCTCCTGCGTTCTTCCATCTCGGTGGCGCAGGGAACGGATCTTCTCCCCTAAATTGAGTTGCATAATTGCTTCCTCCTAAAGTTTTATCACCGGTGTAGCCTTATCATAACACATCTGGAGAAAGAAACAATCATCAATTCGTTGTTTCAAAATCAACTGTTGGTTTCATGCTGATATTCAATTAAAAGCACGATGCCAAGTTAGGAAATGCATATCATTTGGCAGTGGCTTATTTTTATTCCGCGATCGCCTGAATGGCGACGCAATCTGGACCGCCCTGCGTGATGAACACGGGGCTGAGGGGCAATATCTCAAACACGGCATCGGGCAGATGCGATGCAAGAAATTCGCGTGCCTGCTCCGCTTTCTCCCGCGCATCGGCATGGGTGATGTATACGCGCCAGCCTGCACCGACACCATTGCTCTGGAGCGATTTTTCGATATATTTGAGCGCGTGCTGGAAGCCACGGCGAATGCCTGCGATAGTCAAGCGCGTGCCGTCCTCGGTCTGGGTGAGCACAGGGGTCAGATTGACCGCCTGTCCGACGTAGGAAACGAGCGGAGAAAGCCGCCCGCCACGGCGCAGATAGTCAAAATCCGATGCCACGAGGAAGCTTTTTGCGCTCTGAATATGCTTTTCAAGCTGCTCGGTGATCGTCTGGATCCCCTCGCCCTGCCGTGCGAGCGCGACCGCCTTTTCCACAAGGAAGCGGTGCGGACCGCAGAGCGTGCGGGAATTGAGCACGTGGATGCGCTCGGGATGGTCGCTAAACGATGCCGCCGCGACTGCGCTATCGTATGTGCCCGAAAGCCCCTGCGCCATGGAAATATTCAAGATCTCGTCCTCGGAATAGTGTGCATAAAGTTCCGCAACTTCTCCGATGGCGGGCTGACTGCTGGTCGGGATCTGCCCCGCGCGCACGAGGGCTGTGAATTCCTCAGAACCGATCTCATCGAATTCGCGCAGACTTTTGCCATCGATGTGGACGCTCAGTGGTGCAAGATCGAAGCCCGCCGTTTTCGCCTCGGCGCTCGAATAAAGGGTGGATGTGTCGGATAAGATGCGTACCATAGAAAAAACCTCGCTTATTGTTCGACAGCTTTCGCTGTTTTTCTTATTATTTTATCAGAAGACCCTCAAAAGGGCAATCGACCGCCGAAAAATCAACTCTCCCCGCAGTAGAATTTGCGCTCTACCGCGCGAAAATGGGCGCATTTTCGCGCCCGCCCTTGCCGAAACGGGCAAATCCTGCTATGATATAGTAAAATCAGGAGGTGCGCCATGATCTACACCGTTACACTCAATCCCGCCATCGACCATACCCTCTGGGTGGAAGATTTTACGCCGAACGCCGTCAATCGCATCACGCGCGAGCAACGCGACGCGGGTGGGAAAGGCATCAATGTTTCCAAAGTCATCCGCGCGCTCGGCGGTGAGAGCATCGCGTGCGCACTTCTCGGTGGGCAGAGCGGGGAATGGATCGCGCAGGCGCTTTCCGATATGGCATGCCACTTCGTGTACACATCGGGTCAGACACGGACGAACCTAAAAATCGTCGATCCGCACACCCACACGACCACCGACATCAACGCCGCAGGCGCACCCATAGACCCCGCCGCGCTCGATGCGCTCCGCGACGCACTCTGCACGCGCGTTGGCGTGGGGGATCTTGTGGTGCTGTCTGGCAGTCTTCCATGTGGCGCGCCACCACAGACGTATGCCGAATGGATACGTGCGCTGAAAGCGCGTGGCGCAAAGATCCTCGTAGATGCAAGCGGGCAGGCGCTCGAAGCGGCACTTTCCGAAGCACCCACACTCGTCAAGCCGAATTTTGACGAACTTTGTCAGCTTTTTGGGCTGAATGCCCCCACCGAGCAGGCGCTCGTAGATGCGGGTCGCGCGCTCCTCGCTCGCGGGATCGAGAATATTGTGATCTCGCTCGGTGCAGACGGTGCGCTCTTCCTCGATCACACGGGCGCATGGCGCGCCGAGGGGCTTCCTATCTGCGTCGGGAGCACCGTGGGCGCAGGCGATGCCATGGTCGCCGCGCTCGCACGCTCCCTCGAAGCGGGACACTCGCTCAAACGCGCCATCCCCCTCGCCATCGCCACCTCTGCCGCCGCCGCGCAAACTCAAGGCACACACGCGCCCCAAAAAGCCACCGTCGAAGCCCTGCTCCCGCAAGTGCGCTATCACGAAATAGACGATACGTTGCCAATATAGCAAAAGCGGTCATGCAAAAACGCATGACCGCTAAAGTTTTATTTGAATTTTGCCAAATATTCCATATTATGATCGATGAGGGCGCAGCGTTGGGCGACGCAGTCGCGGCTACGGAGGGGGTCGGTGGGGGTATTGAATGCGTAGTCGAGAAGCTTCTCAACGGTCGTGGATGCCACGTGCAGGCGCGTATCGGATGCGGCGTAGTAGATATACAGCTCGCCACTTTCCGTGGCAATCGCGCCATTTGTAAATACGACATTGCTCACGTCACCCACACGCTCCCAGTCGCGCGGGGCGATCAGGAATCCGCTCGGCTCAGCGATCACGCGCCACGGCTCGTTAAGATCGGTCACGAACACATAGATCACATAGCGCAGACCTGCCGCGGTATTGCGCACACCGTGCGCGATGTGAAGCCAGCCGCGCTCGGTCTTGATGGGCGTTGCGCCCTCGCCATTTTTGCTCTCGGTGATGGTATGGTAGCGGCGGGGCGAGGTGATGATCTCCTCGTCGATCACAGCATGGGTGATATCGTCGCACAGGCCAAAGCCGACACCGCCGCCAGAGCCAGTTTCGATGAAATCATCCATCGGGCGGGTATAAAACGCGTACTTTCCGTTGACAAATTCGGGCAAAAGATCAACATTTCTCTGCTGAGGGGAACGGAGCGTGACGAGATTGGGCAGTCTTTCCCACGTTTTGAGGTCTTTCGTGCGGACGATGCCTGCGGCGGCGACTGCGGCAGAAAGGTCATTGCTGGATGTATCCTTGCTCTCGGAGCAGAAAACGCCATAGATCCAACCGTCCTCATGCTTCGTCAGGCGCATATCATACACATTCGTTTCCTCGGGGCAGGTATCGGGGAGCTCCACGGGCTTGTCCCAGAAATGGAAGCCATCGACGGGGCTGTCGCTCTCGGCAACGCCGAAAAAGCTCTTGCGGTCATTGCCCTCAATGCGGGCAACAAGGTAATATTTACCATTTAACTCGATCGCGCCCGAATTGAAGACGGCATTGACACCAAGGCGCTCCATGAAATGCGGATTCGTCTCGGGATCGAGGTCGTAGCACCACTCGACGGGGATATGATCGCGCGTGAGGACGGGATTTTCCCAGCGATCGTAGATGCCATTATAAAAATCGGTTTTGCGGTTCTTCTGCGCCAGAAGCGCTTCCTGTTTCTGCTTGAGCACAAAGTAAAACGGATTTAGTTTACACATAAATATCAGGATCCCTCCGAATCAATTCAAAACACATTCTTCCATTGTGATAGGGGCATTTCCACGGCTCGACGATGGGCTTGCCCTCGATCGGCGCGCCAGTTTCATCGACGCACCAGAACCACTCGCTCCCCGTGCGCGGGTCGCACACGTGGTCGCAGATGAAGCGGTAAGTTTTCGCCGCCGCATCGGCATAAAGCCGCTCGTTCGTTTTCTCAAACTGGTTGACAAGTCCGACGACTGTCTCCGCCTGGACCCACCAAATGCGCTTGGGGTCACGCACGCCGCGCTCGCACTCATTGGCAAGGGAATCATTGTACCACGCGGCATGATAGACAGCGCGCGCCATGCGGCGATCGATCTCCAGAATTTTCGCATCGAGCTCGGCATCTCCCAGAAGCTTACAGCCCCAGTCCATCAGCCAGCTCGATTCGATGTCGTGGCCGTAGCTATAAAGATCGATGATCGAATTGTACTCCCGATCAAAAAATACCAACTGTCGCTCAAGCGTGGGCGACCAGATCTTATTGGCATAAATATCGAGGATACGGCGCATGGATGCACCGACCTCGGGATCATGCGTCGCCTGATAAAGCCCAGAATAGCCCTCGAATACGTGAAGGAGCGTGTTCATGGTCTTATCCGCCATCACGCCGTTTTCGCTGAGCTTTTCATTGCTCTCGGGCTTCCAGTCGGCGGTGAATGCTTCGAGATAGCCGATCTCATCCGTGCAATGTGCTTCGACGAGCTCATAGAGCGCACGCGCCGTGGCGATCGCTTCAGGATTTCCGCTCAGGCGGTAGTAAGACGAGAGGGCATAGATGGCAAAGCCCTGATTATAGGTATGCTTCGTGGTATCGAGCGGTGTGCCGTCGTAGCGCATGCTCCAGAAAATGCCGCCATTTTCACGGTCGAGGCAATGCTCCATCAAAAATGCATAGGCATGATCCGCCTGCGCACGAAGTTCCTCGCGCCCCAGAAGCATCGCCGCTTCTGAGAAAAACCACAGGATGCGGCTATTGAGGATGCAACCTTTCTCCGCTTCCTTATCGAGGGCTAGGTCATAGCCCATATAGCCATAGTAGCCACCGTAGGTCGTATCGCGTAATTTCTCCCAAAAGGAAATGATATGCTCGAGCATTTTGCTCGCCGCTGATGAGATGCGCTGCATGATACTTTCTCCTTTAATTTAGCTAAATATATGGTAACTCCACACGGTAATTAGTATATATTTATCTTAGCAAGAAGTCAATGCCTGCACGCGCTTTTTCTGTTTTCTCCAAATTTCAGCGCATCAGCTATTGCAACTTGACCATAGAAACAGATAAAACGCAGGCTAAATAAAACTTAGCCTGCGTTTTGCTTATTTCGTCGAATCGCGGATGACGAGCTTGCCGCTGACGGTGATATTGCCGTTCGAGACGCGCTTGCCTTTGATCTTGCGGATGAGCTGGGAAAGGGCGATGCCGCCCATATCCGCGATGCTCACCTGATAGGTCGTAAGCTGCGGGTCGCAGATCTGCGCGAACTGGTGGTCATCATATCCTGTGACGGCAACATCCTGCGGGATGCGGTAGCCACTACGCTTGAGCAATTCCACAAGATTATACGCGACTTCATCGCAGTTACACACGAATGCCTGTGGCATATGCTCAGGAAGCACCAGCGGGATGAACATACCCGCCGCGTCGCGATCCTCGATGCGCCACTCCTGCCGTGGCTCGATACCCTCTTGCAGGAGCGCTTTCGTGTAGCCAAAGTAGCGATCCATAATGGACGTGGTGGCGAAAATGCTTCCGACAAAGCCGATCTCGCGCCGCCCGCTCTCGATCAAATGGCGCGTCAGGCGGTATGCGCCTGTCACATTATCGCTCGTGACGCTGTCGGCTTCGACGCGCTCATCATAAAAGTCCAACAGGATGCACGGAAGTCCCGTATCCATCACAGCGGTGATATACTCATGGCGAAGCTCACCCATGAAGATCACGCCGTCGATCTTGCCCCCTGCGACCATTGCGGGCAGGATGCGCTCCTGCTCAGCATCAGGCGTGACGATCTCGAGCATACCAGAGCACCCCACCTCATTGCAGCAGCGCAGGATATGGCGATAGAGGCTCGGATAAAAGGCATTGTCGGCAACAAAGCGGTCGGCAACGAGGATGCCGATATTTCCAAGCAGTTTTTCGTCGCAACGCTTATGCTGAGGCACATCGTAGCCCATCTCGCTTGCCGTTTTCAGAATGCGGGCGCGCATCTGATCGCTCACGCCATCTTTTCCTGAAAGTCCCTTGGATACCGAGACGATGCTGATGCCGAGCTTATCGGCAATGTCTGCCATACGAACCTTTTTTTCCATGTCGTTCCCCCTAAATGCGGAAGTGATTTAGCTAAATTAAGTATACAAGAGATACTTTCCGCTGTCAAGCATATTCCCCTTGCGTTTTTGCATATTTCTGCTAGAATGGGAGTATCGAAATAAGCCGCAGGAGGAATTTTCATGACTCATAGTGTCAAAAAGCCCATGCTCGGCGCCGCCTACTACCCCGAGGACTGGCCCGACGATCAACTTGCGCCCGATATTGCCGCCATGCAGCGCGCAGGCATCACCGTGGTGCGCATCGGCGAATTCGCATGGAGCAAGATGGAGCCCAAAGAGGGGCAGTTTGATTTTTCATGGCTCGAGCGCGTGATCGATGCACTCGAAAAAGCGGGCATTGCCGTGATCCTCGGAACGCCGTCTGCAACGCCGCCCATTTGGCTCGAAAACAAAGATCCCGAAATGCGTCTGATCGACGATGTGGGGCTTCGCCACGATCACGGCGGGCGGCGGCATTGCTGCTCGAACAATCCCACCTACGTACGCTACAGCCTGCGCATCGCAGAGGAAATGGTCAAGCGCTTCGGCACGCATCCGAATGTCATCGGCTGGCAGCTCGATAACGAGATCGCCGCATTCGACTTTGGTTGCTTCTGCCCGCATTGCATCGAGGGCTTCCGTTCTCATCTGAAAGCGCGCTATGGAAGCATCGAAAACCTAAATCGGCGCTGGAACTGCACCATTTTCAGTCAGGAATACGAGAATTTTGACGAGATCCCACAGCCGAAGCCCCATACATGGCACAATCCACATCTGAAATACGAATGGGCGACGTTCCATGCACAATCACACATCCGTTTCCTGCACCAGCAGGCGGACATTCTGCACAAGTACACCGCCACCCCCGTTGGCACGGACATGATGCCCGTATTCAACGAGGACTATGAGCAGATGAATGCATTCCTCGACGTGGTGCAGTACAATCATTATGACGACGAGGGCTCGCTCTGGCGCGAAAACTTCTGGTTTGACTTCATGCGCGGTCTGAAAGATCGCCCGTTCTGGGTCACAGAGACCTCGACCTGCTGGAACGGAAGCACGAGCACGCCGTCGAATCTCCGTCGCGAGGGTTTCTGTCAGGCAAATTCGTGGCTTCCCATCACGCTCGGCGCAGAGGCAAATATGTACTGGCTCTGGCGGCAACATTGGGCTGGGCATGAGCTGATGCACGGTGCGGTGCTGTATGCATCAGGAATACCCATGCATATTTTCGGCGAAGTGCAGAAAATTGCCGCTGAGTACGAAAAATGTGCCGATTTTTTAAGCGCGACCCGCGTGCAGACGGACACGGCGCTTATGGTCAGCTCGCGTTGCGACTACCTCATGAAACAGCAGGAGATCGTATGGGAACCTGACAGCCATCAATGGGAGACGGCTTACACGAAGCGCCTGTATATGATCCACACACCGATGGTCAAAATGGGCATTCGCCCCGACGTGATCCCGACGGGCAAGGGTCTGAGCCGCTACAAGCTGCTCATCACGCCATTTCTTATGAGCATGGAAGAGGACGATCTTCCCCAGCGCATCACCGATTGGGTGCGCAACGGTGGAACATGGATCGCAGGTCCGATGTGCGACATCCGCAACGACATCGGCGCGCACTACATCGACCGCGAAACAGGCATTTTGGAAGCGCTGACAGGCGCTACCCTCACCTACCAGATCCCCGACTCTGAGCACCGCACGCCGCTTTCGTGGGCAGATGGCACTCCGCTCACCGCAGAGCGCTGGCTTCAGCTTTTCGATGCGCCCGCAGATGCGCAGGTGCTCGCCACCGTCACGGGTGGGTACAGCGCGCTTGTCGGCAAGGCACTCATTTTCCGCAAGCAGATCGGCAAGGGCAATGTGATCGTCCTCGGCACGATCCCCTCCCCTGCCGACTGTGAAAAGCTCTTCCGCTACGCGCTCGAATTAAGCGGCGCGCAGGCGCTTTCCATCTCGGGCGATGTTGCGGCGGCAAGACGCGTCGGCGCGGAGCATTCGGGCATCGCCGCGACCGAGTACGGTGGAAAAGATGGCGCGCTCCAGCTTGACGGACGCTACACCGATCTCATCAGCGGTCGCACCTACGAAAATTCCGTTCCCCTCGCCCCCTATCAGACCGTCGTTCTGCAAAAGGACACGCCGTCTGCATAAAGTGCATAGAAATGGCTTCCGCACACATTTGCGGAAGCCATTTTTCGTTTATTTGCCAGCTTATACGTTAACTGTCGCGTCGTTGATCGTTGCCATGGCTTCTTCCATGGGCATACCATTTGCGATCGCTTCTTTACGCGCCGCATTGACTGCTTGAATGGTCTTGATGCGCTTGCCATCGAGCTCATAGCCTTTCATCGCCCAGAGTGAAAGCGCCCATGCCGCCATGGGGACAAGGACAAACAAGGCAATGACGACCCAGTTCATGCCGTCCACATACGAATCACTCTTCGTGGGGAGATAGTCGATGCCGATGAAGAGCAGGGCAACCGAAACGACCGTTGCCGCAAGCGAAGAAACCAGCTTATCGACGAGCGAGAAAAGCGTGCCCATAATACCGGGGACGAATTTGCCCGAGCGGTAGGTCTCATAGTCGGCGCAGTCGGCGACCATGGGGATGGGCATATCGGCGGTGGCGTAGTATGCGCCGTAGCCGATGCCGAAGCAAAGGATGAATGCGACCGTGTAGACATTGAGCGAAAGCCCATTTTCATCCAAAATACGCAGCATGAAATTGGGATCGTTCGGATTCCACAGAAGCAGCAACACCAGAACGCCGATATAGCACACGAACGCGACCGCAATATAGGTCATGAGGGATGCTTTCTGTCCCTTTTTCTGCGAGGTCTTGACCGTAAGGGCAAAGAACGGGACGGCAAAGACATAGCCGAGCACCATCATCGGCAGGTAAAGGCCATCGTAATTGCCCATCATAAGCTGATAGAGCATGATGAGGACGGTCATATTCGTGCCGATCGCCATTGCAAGCTTGCAACCACCGCCCGCGATCATCAGACGCTGAAGAGGCTTATTTGCCTTGATGATCTGGGCATACTCCGAGACCTTGACAGGCTCAGACTTATCACCCAAACCGAAATACTTGGGGTTATCTTTCTCCCAAATGCCGATCACGGCGAGCACCGTCAGCAGTATGGACACGCCGATGCCGATAGGGGTCATGACCATGTACCATTTGGCATTATAGTCACCAAAAATGCCGTCACCTGCCAGAATCGGACCGATCGCCTGCATAACGCCCATGCCCGCAAGGCTACCGATGGTATTAAAGATCGTAAAGAGCGGGCGCTGTTTGGGGTCATCCGTCAGCACAGGCTGTGCCGCGCGGGTCACGGAAGTCTGGCAGGTGTAGCCGATCACCCAAACGGCATACAGCGCTACATACGCGATCGTCCGCGCCGCTTTCATCTCGGCAGGGATGAGCGGAGTGACGCAGTACAGAAGCGTCACAGAAACTGCCATAATGAGGTTGCCCACGACCATAAAGGGGCGGAATTTGCCGAATTTTGTGACCGTCTTATCCATCAGGCTACCAATGGGGGGATCGGTAAATGCATCGAATACGCGCATTGCCGTGACCATCATGGCAGCAAAGACGGCAGTGATGCCGAGGACTTTCGAGCCAAAGTTTGCGATATAGCTCAAAATCAGGATGAAATAGACGTTCGTTGCGCCGTTGTTCAGCGGGAACAGCGCAAGCTGATAGAATTTTGCACGGTTCGTTGATTTGTTTTCTTGCATAGAAATCTCTCCTTGGGATCGGATCTGGGTGGGCGTTGCTTATGTCCAGTTGCCGCCGTTTCCACCGTCCTTGCCGAGCTTATAGCTGGGGTCGGGACAGGATGTATAGCGGAGTTTCGCGGTATCGGAGCAGTCGGCGGCGATCGCTTCAAGCTCCACTTCCCCGCTCAGCGGCACTTTGAATGTAAAGACCTTGTCACCTGTCGCAGTCGCGAACACTTCGCCATTGACCTTGAGCGTGACCTCGGGCAGATTGGAATAGACCTTGATCGTCGTCACGGTTTCGGGGCGGTTTTCGTAGCGGCTACCGCAAATATGGACGAACGGTTCTTTGCTCCACCATGCCTTATAGATATAGAACGAATCCTTTTTGATTTTACGGTCAAATGTGACCAATCCCTTGTGGTTCATGCCGGGCTCGCCGCCCTGATTTCGGGCGTCTGCCGCAAAATCGAACATATTCCACAGGTGCGTCGCCCAGAGATAGGGGCGCTTTTCAAAGAATTTCAGCATATACTCGTTGTACAGGCACTGATATTCCTCGGACTGGTCGCCACGCTTCGGATGGGAGGAATGAAGATTTGGCATACATTCACAGCCATACTCCGAATATCCAAGACAGCGCTCGGGATAGACCGCGTGGAAGAAATCTGCCCAAAGATCATTCAGAAACATCCCTGGCACGTACCATCCCAGATACAGATTCCAACTGACAAGGTCAGATACCTTGTGCGCCACGGGGTTGAACGGACCGCAGACGGCATAGCACGCAAGCGTCGTCGGGCGGCTGGGATCGAGCGCGTGGATGAGGTCATTCAGGGCGCGATGATTATCGAGCATATCGCGCTTATCCTTGGTCGAGATGGTGATCTCGTTGGAGATGCCCCAGACGCAGATAGAGGGATGGTTATAGTTCTGGACGATGAGCTCCTGCATCTGGCTGATGGTATTGTCCCTGCCGTTTGGCATATGCTCGGAGATATACGGGATCTCTGCCCAGACGATCATGCCATAGCGGTCGCAGAGGTCGTAGAAATACTGATCGTGCTGATAGTGGGCGAGGCGGATGGTATTCGCGCCGATCTCGCGGATCATTGCCATGTCGGTATCGTGGTGCACCTTGCTGATTGCATTGCCGATGCCTTTCCAGTCCTGATGGCGGCAGACACCTCTGAGCGGGTAGCTTCGCCCATTGAGGAAGAAGCCCTTTTTCGGATCAACATGGAAGTAGCGCGCACCGAAATTGCACGAAACTGCATCCACGACCTTGCCATCTACGCAAAGCTCTGCTTCGCAGGTATAGAGGTAGGGATCTTCGATGCCATCCCAAAGGTGGACGTTGGAGATCGGTATGGTCGTATCTGTGCCACTTCCTGTGGCGACGACGTTCCCCTCGGCATCTTTCAGCGTGATGGCAACTGTGCCATCGCTATTGTGCCAAGTGCGCACCCATACGGAAGCATCTGCGCTGTTGACCTGCGCATGGACTGCAAGCCCATTGCCACCGAAGTGATCCATGTCGAAATGATGGGCATTCACGACGATCATCTTCACATCGCGGTAAATGCCACCATAGAACGTAAAATCGGCTTTCTGCGGGTAGACGCGATCATTGACGGAGTTATCCACCTCCACAATGAGGTGATTTTCGGGCTGAAGCAACGCGGTCATGTCCGCACGGAATGTCGAATAGCCGCCGTCGTGGGTCACGAGAACGCCCCCGTTCAGCTTTACCCTCGCGGAAGCATTGACACCTGCAAATTCCAGATACACCCGTTCATCTGCAGAAAAAGCAGGCGCAGAGAACGTCTTTTCGTAGATGCAAGTTCCACGCCAGTAGTCATTGCCGCCGTCCTGACCATCCTGCGCATTCCATGTGTGCGGAAGATCGACGGTGGTACGACTGCCGTCGTGATACTCAAATACCCAATTCTCATTGAGCAAATACGCTTTTCGCATAAGGACCTCCTATGGTTTTTCGGGCACGGATGTGCCATGGGGTGTTGGAAAAATTTGGATAAAGATTTAACTTTCCGATCCTTGCCAAAAATTGACAAAGATCGGAAAATCAAACCAGTCAGCCCCTTTCGGGGCTGACCAATTTGCTAAAATTACGCTTAATTCAGGATCATTTCTGCCTGCTCTGCGGTCACGGTATAGGTCTTTTCACCCATCTGATCGTAGTCGATGGTGATGGTCATGCTACCATCCTCATTTACCACAACGGCGGATGAATAGTCGATATCGAGCGCAAGCGCACCATTGCTGATGCACCAAGAGCCGTCCTTCATCGTCTGCTCGTAGTTCGTCCAGCCAGTACGGAGCGTGCCGTCGGCGTTCAGTTCGAGCACAAAGGGCTTGCCCTCGACGGAAGTCTCGACTTCGAGAACGAGATCTTCGCGTGCATGAGCGGCGACCGTTTCACCCGTCAGCGCGCTATACTGCGTCGCGGTGAGGGTATAGACCTTTTCGCCCATCTGATCGTAGTTGACGGTGATGGTGAAGCTAGCATCGGCATTTGCCGTGATGGTAGATCCATAAGGGGCATCGAGCACGAGCGTGCCATTTTCTGCCGTCCAAGTGCCGTCCATCATGGTTTGCTCATAGTTCGTCCAACCAGTACGGAGCGTGCCGTCGCCGTTCAGTTCAAGCACGAAAGGCTTGCCCTCGACGGACGTTTCCACTTCCAGAACGACGTCTTCCCCTACAAAGGTGGACACAAATGCGCCTGTAAGTGCCGCATACTGCTCAGCGCTCATGGTATAGACCTTTTCACCCATCTGGTCGTAATTGACGGTGATGGTAAGACCGCCCTCTGCATTTGTAACGACGGTGGATTCATAAGGGGCATCGAGCACGAGCGTGCCATTTTCTGCCGTCCAAGTGCCGTCCATCATGGTTTGCTCATAGTTCGTCCAACCAGTACGGAGCGTGCCGTCGCCGTTCAGTTCAAGCACGAAAGGCTTGCCCTCGACAGAGGTCTCAAGTTCCAGAACGACGTTCTCACCAGCGGGCGCGACGACCGCGCCACCCGCCAGTGCCGCAAACTGCTCAGCGGTGAGGGTGTAGGTCTTCTCGCCCATCTGATCGTAGTCGATGCTGATGGTGATGCTTCCGTCATCATTGAGCACGTTGCCGTAATCATAGGGCATATCGAAGATGATGATGTCATATTCGACCCACCAAGTGCCCTCCATCATGGTCTGCTCGTAATTCGTCCAGCCAGTACGGAGCGTGCCGTCGGCGTTCAGCTCGAGCACGAACGGCTTGCCCTCGACAGACGTTTCGACTTCGAGAACGACGCTCTCGCCTGCGGGTGCTGCTGCAAGCTCCTCGCCTGTCAGCGCGGTATACTGCTCAGCGGTAAGGGTGTAGACCTTTTCGCCCATCTGACCGTAGTTGACGGTGATGTCCAGTCCGCCATTTGCATTTGCCGTGATGGTGGTTTCATAAGGGGCATCGAGCACGAGCGTGCCGTTTTCTGCCGTCCAAGTGCCGTCCATCATGGTCTGGTCATAATTTGTCCAGCCAGTGCGAAGCGTGCCATCGGCGTTCAGTTCGAGCACGAAAGGCTTACCCTCGACCGAGGTCTCAAGCTCGAGCTTGATGCTCTCGCCTACGTCTTGCTCACCGCTCTCGCCAGCATCCTCAGCGGGAACATAAAGACCCCAAGGATTGACGACCGTTTTGAGTGCGCCGACCTTGACGGTAAAGCCAGTTTCGGTCACGTAGAACGTGGGCGACGAAGCATTGAAGCTCGTGGAGAGCCACGAAAGGAAAGATGCCTCATTTTGCAGATCGAAGTGCATATGCGAGCCATTGTTATTGGCATACATATAGCCGACACCTGCATCGCCGCTGACGATGTCATAGGTCTGCTCAGGTACAGCATCATCGGGTGCGATGCCCGTGCCTGCAAGCTCGTAACTGCCGTAGCCGAAGAGCGAACCCGTCGTCTGCTCGGCATTGTTAGAGTTGGTCGCAAGAGAATAGAGAATGTAAGCGGTATCGTCGAGCGTGACGAGGGTCTTATAGGTCACGCGACCCTGAAGCATCGCATCGGTATAGACCTTGCGTCCCTCGGGCGCGGTGATCTCGTCGGTTGCATCGCTCGTGCCACCGACGACGAACGTGCCGTCCTGCATCAGCGCGATCTCGCGGGAGGTATACTGCATATCGTAGACCTCATCGCGGGTCTTGTCGCCACCTGCTTCCTCTGCCGTCAGATACTGGGCATTGTAGTAAGTATAGCTAACGCCGTCGCTACTGAGTGCGAGGACACCGACACCGGGCTCGACCGTGAGGACATTGCCGTTGCGGGTATACTTGCCCATCATGTGAAAGAATCTTGCGGTGTAGGAAGTACTTCCGTCCACGATGCGCTCGTAATAAGAGATCTCGTAGTCGCTGTCGGAAGTGAGCACCAGCAGATCCATCTTTTCTACGGTCTTGCCACCGTCTGCATCCTGCGTGGTGGCGTAGAATGCCTGCTTGCGGAAGTCATTGACCTGCACATCCTGCGAATTGGATGCATTTTCCTCTGCTTCGAGCTGCTTCAGAATGGTATTCGTGCGGTTGGCATCATAAATGCCATACACCAGACGGCTGACGGGAGCGATCACGATGAGCGCCACCGTCAAAAGGAGAGAAGCCAAACCGAGCAGAACTTTTTTCACATTGGTTTTCATTTTTCTCCTCCTTTGTTGGTCTTGTTTGCATTTTTATAGCGCTTGATATCGCGCACGGACAGCGCAAGGAACACGAGCGCCGCCACGGACGAGAAGATGATGCCATCGATCAGCGAGAACTGCCACCAGTTCATCGTGCTCACGACAACGCCGCTTCCGTTCATCGCATTGGAATTTGCAACGGTATAGAGGATGCGGTGTGCCGCCTGACGCATGCAGTTGACCAGATGCACATCGTTGACTGCGGGATCGACTGCGTTGTACGCCAGAAGCTGATATGCCTGCGTCGTGGTAGAGCTGCTGTCGAAGGTATCCGTGCCAGCGAGCACGCCGAGCAGACCATCATACGAGCCGCGGCTATGTGCGCTCGTTGCATAGCTACTGGTGGTGTAGTCGGACACGGCAAAGCCATCACAGCCCCATTCGCCGCGCAGGATATCGGTCATCAGGCCCTCATGCGCGCCCGTCCAGATCACGCCGACGCGGGCAAATGCGTTCATCACGCAATGTGCGCCACCCTCGACGACTGCGTGCTCAAACGGCTGTAAATACAGCTCGCGCATCGCCTGCTCGTTTGCAAAGGTGGAGATGGAGCGGCAGTTGGTTTCGCTGTCGTTGAGTGCAAAGTGCTTCAGGAATACATAAACGCCCTTGGACTGGATGCCCTTGACCTCTGCGGCAGCGACCTTGCCTGCAAGGAAGCCGTCCTCGGAGTAATACTCAAAGTTTCTTCCAGAATATGCGGTGCGGTGAGTGTTCATCGCAGGGCCGTAAAGACCCGAATAGCCAGCCCAGAGGCCGTCCTCACCGATGTGCTCGCCGACTTCTTCCATCAGCTCGACATTCCATGTCGCCGCCATGATGTTCTCGTCGGTGTAGGCGCAAAGGGTGATCGCGTTACCCGTCAGGTCGGTCAGGTTTGCCGAGAAGCCCTGCGGACCATTTTCGTCGTGCGTCTCAGGCTTGGAGACGGAATCGAGGTGGATCGTGCCGTGATAGCCGACACCGATCAGGTTGCAAAGCTGCTCATAGGTGATCTGATCGAGCAGTTCCTCCCACATGGGATCGTCGTAGTCAAGTCCGACCATGTCGGAAAGCTTGTGGCTGGTCGCGGTAGAGGCGACCGTGGGCATCTCTTCGCCGTCCACAACGATCTTTTCATACTGCTTGATGCCAGTCATCTCGTTCTGCATCGCCTCGGTGAGGGCAAGCTCCAGCTTCACCGTGGGGAACGTTCCCTGCCAGTCGCTACGGCTGACATAGGTCATGTTCTCCTCGCCATAGTAAGAAAGCTCGGCGCTCTGCAGGCGGTTGACGATGGCTTCGCCCGTGACAGAAGAGACGGAGTAGGTCTCGGTGTCCATGTCCTCATGCCACGTATAGGTAAGGGAAGCATCGCCAGTCGAGGTGGTCTTGTGACCCGCGGCGACCATGCCCGTGTAGCCCTGTGCGGCAAGGATATTATTGAGTGCATCGTGCGCATCCGTGCCGATGGTGAGGTAGTAGTCACCCTCGTCCATGATGTACGTGCCTGCGCCGTAGGCATCATAGGTGCGGAATTCCTGCTTATCGACATTGATGGTCACGGTTTCGGACGCGCCCGGTTCGAGCTTCGCCGTCTTTGCAAAGCCGCAAAGCTCGACTGCTGCCTTTTCAACGCCATTTTCGCGGTCGTAATCGGTGTACTCCGACTGGAAATAGACCTCAACGACTTCCTTACCTGCCACATCGCCGACATTCGTGACCGTCACGGTCACATCGATGCTCTTGCCGTCAGCAGAGGGGGTAAAGGTCAGATCAGAATACGCAAAATTCGTGTAAGAAAGGCCATAGCCAAAGGGGTATGCAACATCGGCAAGGTAATCATAGCCTGCGGTGTTGCCCGTTCCAGCGACAGCGTCGGCATAGCGGGTCTCATAGTAGCGGTAGCCGACATAAATGCCCTCCTGATATGCATTGAAGAACATATTGCCGTCCAGATCGCCACCCGAGCTGCCCGTCATCAGTCCGCCGCCCTTCCACTTGCCAGTCGAAGCATCATAGGACGCACCAAGCGCCTCGGCATTCGACCAAACCTGGCTGTAGAAGTTGACCATTGCGGGGTTGGTGGTATTGTCGTTGCAATAGGTATCCACGAGGCGGCCAGAGGGATTCTCATTGCCAACCAGAATATCTGCAACGCCATACAGACCGACAAGACCCGTATAACCGATCCACAGTGCAGCATCCACATCGGAATCCTCTGCGGTCAGGAAGTCGCATTCAAGCGGGTTTGCGGAGTTGATGAGCACGATGACAGAGCCAAAGCGCTCCTTAGCCTGCGCGATCAGCTCGCGCTCCTGAACGGTGAGCTCCAGAGAATTGCCACTTCCGTTCACGGTCTCGTCAGCATTGCCCTGACTATCCACCGACGAAGGCAGATCGTACATTTCGCCGCCCAGACGGGAAACGACCACGATGGCCGCGTCGGCATATGTATCAAACGATGCTTCCACGCCAGACTGCGCGGTAAGGGTCGTCCAAGGCACTTCGTTGACCGAATATGCGCCCTTGACGCTACCATCGCCGCCACGGATGGAGTTATCGCCCTTTGCGGGGTTGGTTTTGTAGGTCTCAGCCTCCGTCCATGCCATATAGGCATTCCAGACGGTTTCGTTGACCGAAACATCGGTGCGCTCCTCGAGCGCTGCCTTTAGGGTCAGATAGCCGTTGGCAGATTTGAGCGAGCTAGGGTACTTGTCCACGTCCAGCGTTGCGTTGATATCTGCCGAGCCCGTTCCGCACACCAGAATATTGGTGCTCGAATGACCCAAAATGGTGACTTTTGCATCCTGCTCGAGGGGAAGTGCACCGTTGTTCTTCAGAAGAACGACACCCTCCTCGGTCAAGCGTTCTGCAAGCTCTTTGTCAGACTCCTTGACTTCTTCCATAGAGCCATATTCGCTGACAAATTGGTCTTCTTCCTCCGCGCCCTCGGGGCGAATGGTCTTAAAAGAGCTCAAGCCAAGCGCCTGATTGATGATCTTCGCATAACCATTGGCAAACACCAGTCCAAAGGTGAATGTTGCCACGAGGATCAAGCTGATGATCGAAAGGATCAGATGCTTGCGGGGGAAAGTAGATCTCTTTTCCTTGTTCATAAGTTGCCTCCTTTATTTCATAGCGGAGCTGATCCCTGCCGTCCTCTGGAAACGGCATATTCCTCCGCTTGATTTTTCTTGCAATTTGTTCGGCAAAGCTGTATAATAATGGTACAAATGTGTCGTTCAAATTGAGCAAAACTTTGGGATCTAAGCTACTGAATTCTAACAAATTTCACAATCTCTTGCAATGGTTTTCCTATAAAATGAGACAAAGGAGCGGTATTTGTATCATGAAAGAGAAGAAAGTGACCATATACATCACTTGCGCTTTGTTTGATTTGCTCAAAACAAAACGGTTAGAAGATATCACAACTTCCGAAATCATACAAAAAGCGGGGGTTTGCCGCTCCTCGTTTTACCGCAATTACTACCTGCCAGAAGATGTGATCCGACAGTACGGTGCGGCGCTTTTCGACGAAATTTACCGCAAAACGCCCGATGCGCAAACGAGTCTGCGCGTGCATATCCAGTCGTTTTGCGACTGCTTATGGACACAGCGCGAACGCCTTGCGCTTCTGGAAACGCGCGGGCTATTTTACCTGCTGGAAGAACCGATCATGGATTTCTGCCGCCGCCAGATCCAGCATCTTGGCGCAGGAAATAGCAGATACCATACCGAATTCTACGCAGGCGCATCCGCGCAACTCATCCGCGCATGGATCCACAATGGATTTGAGGAATCTCCCTCAGAAATGGCAGAGATCGTGTGCGACCTCATCAACAAAAAGATGACGCGGGACTGGCTTGATCTGCAATAGAATCATACTGATATTCAATTAAAAACTTTAATCCAAAGGGATTGAAGTTTTTAATATGAAAATCATATGAGACGAGATCGTGTGATTTTCTATTCCGAAAATCACACGATCGACAGCGCCAACAGGCGATGTCTTTCAAATTAAACTTAAAGAGTTTAATTTGAAATCAGTATCAGATCTTCTCCTATCCCGCAGGAAATCGGAGGGCTGCCCATAGGGCAGCCCCCTTTGTGTTATATCAGAGCGCTTCGTCCAGACCGTAAACCTCGATCTCGTAAATACGCGCCGCGGTATCCGAGCCCTGCGTGGGCTTCTCAACGACGAGCTTTACATAGCGAGCGTTCACAGCCGCGAAGGTATCGGCGGTCTCACCGAGGGAATTCTTCGTGACTTTCACGACCTCGGTAAAGTTCTCGCCGTCCTCGCTGACGAGGATCTGGTATGCCTTGGTGTTCATATCGGCACTTTCGCCGCCCGCCTCTGCATGGAAGATCTTGACAAGGCTGATCGCCTTCACATCGCCAAGGTCGATCACGATCGAGTGTGGCGGGTTGCCCGTTGCGCACCACTTCTTCGACAGGTCGCCATCGACTGCGAAGGGAGGTGCTTCGTTATCATTGACATATGCCGATGCTTCGGTATCCTTGCCCGCAGACAGCAGGGAGAGATCGCCGCTGACCTTGGAGGAAATGGTGATGATATCCACCTTTTCGGCGGTGACTTCACCAGAAGCATTCTTTGCCGTCACGCGGACAGTATACGTGCCCTCTGCGGAATACGTGACCGTGGGATTTGCGTCGGTGCTGGTCTCAACATCTGCACCGGGGAATTCCCAGACGACCGTCTCGGTGTTTGCAGAGCAGAGGTTTTCAAAGGTGATCTCCTGACCGACAGCTGCAAGCGTTGCCGATGCCTTAAAATCTGCCTTGGGGATGCTGTTGTCAGGCCACTGCATCGTTGCGACATTGGATGCCGCGCCGCGCTCGCCATAGACATTGACGGGGACGACCACGAAATTCGTCTTATTGGTGTCGTCATTGCGCTCGAGCGCGTTGATGTACAGCGAAGTGCCAGTTGTAACATCGATGAAGGAGTACGAGCCATCCTGATTGATGCGGTAGATCTCGTAGCGGTCAGCATTTTCGCTACCCGTCCACTTCATGCAGATGCCCGCATAGATGCAATCATCATCGTCGAAGCTGGTGCTCTCGATCACGAGATCAGAAGCAGAAGTCTCTGCGGTCGCGGTGGGATCGGTGATCGCGATCTGACCGAGCAGGAACTTCACGCCGTAGACATCTTCAGCGGAAATGACCTGAATGTCAAAACCAGAAATGGTCTTGCCCGTCAAGCCAGAAATGTCGAACGTGACATTCGTCCATTCGCTGCCGACCTTCTTGTCGCCAGCAAGGATCTGCGTCGTGCCGTCGCTCAGGGTGACGACGAGGTTCAGCGTCATCTCGACGGAGGACTTTGCCTTTGCGGTAAAGGAAAGGTCATCGGTCACAGCAAGATCGGAGCTAAAAAGCTTCAGCGTGGTGGGCTGATCCTTTGCCATCTTGCCGTACAGCTTCAGAGAAGTGCCGCCGTAGTAAGCATCGGAATAGTCCATGATCGCGGAAAGGCCATTGCCCTCGCCCTGCTCAAGATGCCAGCGGTAGGTCGGCAGAACGGACTGCATACTGCGGTTGTTCCAGTCCTTTGTAGATACCTTCGTACCGTTGATGAAGAAGTTGTAGCCGTTGCCCGTGCTGAAATCAGTCACAAAGGGCACGGACTGCACGACGGTCTTTTCGATCGCATAGGTAGAAATACCTGCCCACTTGCCTTCCTGTGCGACGGTGTCAACAAAGGGGTCGCCCTTTGCATTGACCCAGAACTGGCTCTCCTTCTCCTGGAAATCCGTGTAGAAATCCTCTGCCGCGAAGTACGTCCAGCTCGGGCAGTAAAGACCCAGAGAGGTATACGGTGCTTGACCCTCGGGCGCATAGAGATACCAGCGGACATTCGTCTTAGTACCGTATGCCTGCACGTCGATGCCAGCATAAATATCGTAAGGATCTACGCCCAGCTCTTCTGCCTTTTCAGCAGTCGCCTTGAGGAGCTCGTCAGGTGCGTAGGTTCTGGTGTTCCACCAGAAGTTGAGGAACATGCTGTCTGCGACAGCTTCCTGATCGTCACCGATCACAAAATACTTATTCTTATCGGTCAGGGCATTCTGCCAATCCATCTCGCCATCGACGGTCATGGAATCGTACCACATGAGCTGGAGGGAATCGCCAGCTTCTGCCTTGAATGCCTTGATGAATTCCTGCATGAGCGCTGCGTGCTCCGCCGTCAGGAAGCCATCGGGGTCGCTCTCGCTGCCCTCGGTCTCCTGATTGATGAACCAACCGTCAAAGCCGAAGTATTCGCACACTTCGATCAGCTTTGCGACCATGGGGAAATCTCCGTTTTCATCCTTCTGCAGGAAATCGTTGAGCCAGCCGATCTTACCGCCGTGCGCTGCCTGCGGGAAGAAGACCGTGCCGAGGACGGGAACGCCGTTCTTGTGCGCCACGTCGATCACATCTGCGCTGGGCGCAACGATCAGACCCTCGCCCGAAGAACCGCCCCAGTAAACGAGCGTATCGATGTACTGCCAGTAAGAGAAAATGTTGGAGCTGACAGAGTTCAAGCCATGCGGTGCATTGCCGCTGGTACTGCTGTTCATGATGGAGATCGCGACGACCTTAACATCCTTGTTCTGGGTGCTGTTTGCGGGGGTCAGCTTCTCCTTGTCCACGCGCTCTGCAAGCGCGATGGCGCTGATGTTGTAAACATCCGTGGGGTTCTCGCCCGCATTCCACGTCAGAAGATCTGCGGGGAACCAGTAAGGAACTTCAGGAACATTGTTCAGCGGTTTGGTGTACGTGTTTTCCTCTGTAATAGAAATCACGGGCTCTGTGGAAACTTCGGGCTCCGTCTCAGGCTCACCAGTCGGTGCCTGCGTCGTCGCCGTCGTATCCTCGACAGGGGGTGTGGTAGCACAGCCGATCAGGCCGAGCACCATCGCCAGCGTCAAAAGCAACGCGAGCATCATTTCTACGCTTCTTTTCATTTGAATACTCCTTTCCTGTGTGAAGCAAACGCAGGAGGGCTCTCGAGATCTCATAGTTCTTTTCCGTATCGCGCGAGATCGGGAAAATCCACTACCTGTTCCGATATTTCTCCTGCGGATGTATATTATCATAAAAAGTGCATTTCGTCAACATGAATTTTTGTGCATTTTGATGCCGTTTTTACTTAACTAAATCATTTTCGCTGATTATCTCTTTCACTCACTAAACTTAATATTTTTCATAATTTTACTTAAAATAGCGAAAATGACCGTCCGTTCCCCGCGCTCTGCGAAAAAACAGACGGTCTTTGCCAAATCATTACTGCTCCACTTCCCTTGCCATGGCGACGTGGCGCAGGACGGCAAGCATGATTTCGCCCCATGTCAGGCGCGGGATGCCCACATCGGCAACGAGCGGGATCTCGGCAATCGTCTCTTCACCCGCGCGGATCGTAAGCGTGCCAAGGCGCTGTCCCGCGCTGACGGGAGCGGGCACGCTTTCGTCAAGCGTCACCTGCGAAGAAATGGCATTCTTTTTCGCCTTGTCGATCAAGATCCCGTCGCTCTGCGACGGATGCACGCCGACCGACGTGGCGCGCCCAAGCGTGACAGCAACGTGCGATGGCTCTGGAAGCGTCGGTTCGATCACGGCGTAATTCGCAAATCCGTGATCGAGCATCGTCTTGCAGGCAGCGGTGCGCTCCTTGCTCGTTGCACAGCCCATGACCACGGCAATCAGCTCCATGCCATCGCGCTCCGCGCTTGCCGAAAGGCAGTAGCCCGCGCCCGATGTGTAGCCTGTTTTCAGCCCTGTAGCCCCCGAATAAAAGCGAATGAGCTTATTCGTATTGGAAAGCCCGAATGCGCCGTCGCGGATGGTATCCATCCAGATCGTCGTATACGCCTTGATATCGGGATGATTTTTCAGCAATTCCCTCGACATGATGGCGATATCGTATGCGCTCGTGCGGTGCTCCACCGCATCCGCGCCATCATCGAGCCCTGTGCAGTTGACAAAATGCGTATCTTCCATGCCAAGCTCTGCCGCACGCGCATTCATGCTCGCTACAAACGCGCGCTCGCTCCCCGCGATATGCTCCGCCATTGCGCAGGCGCAATCGTTCGCGGAGCTGACGGCGATGCATTTGAGCATCTCCGATACCGTCATCGTCTCCCCCACCTTCAGGTAGACCTGACTGCCACCCTTTGCCGCCGCAGTTTCCGACGCGGTAACGATATCG
Organism: uncultured Oscillospiraceae bacterium; assembly: GCA_964627295.1. GTDB lineage: Bacteria > Bacillota > Clostridia > Oscillospirales > Oscillospiraceae > Faecousia. Next base: position 78,400 of record CAZVJJ010000001.1, read on the forward strand.
TTCCACGCGATGCGCCCGCTATCGATCGCTTCCATGATAAGAAGCATGGTCATCACTTTCGTCACCGATGCGGGTGCAAGTTTTTCGTGTTCATTGCGCGCAAATAGGATGCTTCCTGTCTGCACATCCATCAAAAGTGCGCTTTTTCCCGCAACATCCAGCTCCACCGCCTGCGCCTGCATCGCGCAAGGGAGTAAAAGCGCGACCACGCACAAAATGATCCCTACCCTTTTCATGCCCATCCCTCCAAGTGTTTCTGCCAAAGCCTATGCAGGCTAGGACGGGTTCATTCTTTTTTTAGTGCACCGCCGACCGCCGCCGTGACCATGGGCGCAAGGATCATTCCACCAAGTCCCCAGAGCTGGAAGCCAGCATAGAGCGCGATGAGCGTCACGAGTGGGTCGATTCCGAGCTGTTTTCCGACAAATTTTGGTTCGAGCACCGAACGCACGAGCGCCACGAGCGCATAGACCCCCAAAAGTCCGATCGCTCGCGCGCCATTTCCCTGCAAAAAGCACACCGCCGCCCATGGCACGAGCACCGTCCCTGTCCCGAGGACAGGAAACGCATCCACCACCGCCACGATCAGCGCCCAAACAGGCGCATAGGACACGCGCAGGAGCACAAGCCCCATCATCACGAGCAGATATGTGATCCCACTCAGGCGAAGCTGTGCACGAAGCCATCCCCAAAGCGCCGTGCGCATACGTGCGGCGGCGGGAAGAACACGGTCAATGCCTGTTCTTGTCGCAAAATGCGCCATCTGCGCGCGGATACGTGGAAGTTTTGCCGAGATCATGTACGCAGAGATGAGCGCCGTACCGATGCCGAGCGCACCGTCTGGCACTTGCCGCAAAACACCGCCCGCGATGCCGAGAAAAAACGATACCGCGCGGTCGAGAAGCGCCGTTCCGCTGCTGAAAAACTCGGCAATGCTCGCGCTCAGGTAGACCCCAAGTCCCGCGGGGGCATTTTCAGCCATCGTTTGCAGAAATTTCGACAGCGACGCGATCCCCCATTTTGCCGCTTCCTCCACGCTCGGCACGATGCGCGTCAGCGCACTGACCTGCCGCACGAGAAGCGCCCCCGCAAGCACGAGCGCGATCAGCACGAAGCAGATCGCCGCGCTCACCCCAAACGCCGCCGCAAGCGACCGTCGCAGGTGAAATTTGCGCGTAAAAAGGGCGACCATCGGCTCGGCGCAAAGCGCAAGCGCCAGCCCGATGCCAAACGGAAGCAGGATCGGTAACAGATAGCGCATCGCAAAAAGCGCCGCAACGACTGCGCCGATCGTAAGGAGCGTGCTTTGCCAAGATCTCGCCATAATTTTCCGCCTTTCTGAATAAAAATCTAGTTCCCAAGGGGTTGCTTTTTTGTAAAATTATGTTACAATAACTGCAATAAGACAAATGTCGCCGCGAGGCGTTCATTCAAAACGAGGAGGATCTACTATGTCCCATAAACCAGAGTATTACATTGTTGAAGCTTCCGCACTGCCCGAAATTTTCCTGAAGGTCGCTGAGGCAAAGCGCCTGCTCTCCGTCGGGGAAGCCGCAACCGTCAACGACGCGACCCGCATGACGGGCATCAGCCGTAGCGCATTCTATAAGTACCGCGATTCTGTTCTGCCTTTCCAGAACATGATGAAAGGCCGCATCATCACCTACCAGCTCCTGCTGCACGACCAGCCCGGTCTGCTCTCGCACATCCTCACGATCTTTGCTGAGAACAAGTCGAACATCATGACCATCAACTCCATCGTCCCGACCAACGGAACGGCTGTCGTGACCATCTCAGCAGAAACTGCGGATATCTCCATTCCCCTTGAGGATATGCTCCGTGAGCTCCGCTCCTGCGCGGGCGTGATCAAGGCAGAGGTCCTTGCAGGCTAAGGCATCACATCGCAAAGCGTGCTACGCATCGTAGCACGCTTTTTCTTTGCCCCGATTCGGCACATTCCCCGCGTGTGTGACATAGCTTAAAGCAGGAGGGGATCGTATGCTGATCGTTCAAAAATATGGGGGTAGTTCCCTTTGTGATGCCGAAAAAATCCGCACAGCCGCACGCCGCGCCACCGCGCTCTGGCGCGAGGGGCACGAAATCGTGATGGTCGTGTCCGCGCAGGGCGATACGACCGACGAAATGATCGCCCGCGCGGCATCCCTCGATCGGCACGCCAGCGCGCGGGAAATGGATGCATTTTTATCCGCAGGCGAGCAGATGTCTGCCGCGCTCATGGCAATGGCGCTCGGTACGTGCGGCGCGGACGCGGTGAGCCTGACAGGTGCGCAGGCGGGGATCTATACGGATAGTACGTACCGAAATGCACGCATTACGCACATTGACACTACGCGCATCCGTTCTTTGCTTGCCGAGCGGAAGATCGCCGTTGTCGCGGGCTTTCAGGGATGCGATCAAGGCGGAAACATCACGACCCTTGGTCGCGGTGGCTCGGATACGACAGCGGTCGCGCTTGCGGCATACCTGCACGCGGATCGCTGTCAGATCTTCACCGACGTGGATGGGGTTTATGACCGCGATCCGCGCCGTTTCCCCGATGCGGTGCGCTACAGCCGCATCGGCTATGACGATATGCTCGCGCTCGTTGCGCGCGGTGCGCAGGTACTGCACGACCAAAGTGTGCTGCTTGCTCGCGCACACGGCATCACGATCGAGGTTCTCTCAGCGGAAACTGCCACCGCAGGGACGCTCGTCGGAGAATGCGATCAGCTTTCGCGAAGCACCAGCGCGCCTGCGGCGCGCTCGGCATATTTCGAGGCAAGATAGAGCGTCTCAGCGACGTCCTCGCGGGTCAGGATCTGCTCTGACTCGATCGAAAATCCATTTTCCGCAAGGACTGCGATCGCCTGCTCGCCAAAACTTCCTTCTTCCTGTGCCATTACCGCATCGGTCGTCGCAGGAAGATCCAAAGCATTTTGCAGCATCACCGCAACCTCTGCGCCCGTGATCGGCTCAGCCGCCCCAAAGGTCTCGGCGTGCATGAGCCCGCTCGTCAAACCCGCGCGGACGGCGGCGGCAAGGTACGGCTTCAGCCATGCGGGGAGATCATCTGCATAGCCACTTTCCGTGATCTCGGCATCCACGGGAACGTCAAGCGTTTTTACGAGCATGGTGATAAATTCCCCGCGCGTGACGGTCTTTTCAGGCTGAAAACAGCTCTCCCCTGCGACCGTTTCTGCCACGAAAATGCCTGTATTTTTCATCCACTCCGCGCTGAACTGGCAAGTACAGCCGCTCGTATCGGTATAGAGCGTCGCGTCACTCGGTTTGAGAATGGTGATCGTGACCGTCGCTTCGCGTGAAACATTCCCCGCAGGATCGGTCGCAGTAAAAACGAAAGAATCGATGCCGACTTTGTTCTTTTTCGGCATATATTCGAAGCTCCCGTCGTCATGGATCGTGACCGTGCCACGCTTGGGCTCGCGGATGACGGTATAGGTGAGCATCTCCCCCTCGGGATCGCTCGCTTTGAGTTTCGCGCGCAGAGCAAGATTTTTGTACGTTTCTAGCGCGCTGTCTTCGGCAACAGGCGCTTTGTCGCGCGTGCCACGGATTGCAAGCGTGACGGTCGCAGAGGGCGCAACGCGATTTTCATAAATCGGCAAGAAGCTCAGCGTCGCGGTCGCATCCTCCTGCGTGCGCGCGGGTGAAAAAAGCATCTGACCGACCTGCTCGGCTGTGAGGATATCGCCCGCGCGAAGTGTGCGCGGGCCGAGCGTCACAGTTCCAAGCGATGCATCTGGGGTCTGCGTGATGCAGATGCCCGTAAGCGGCGCATCGTCCGTCTGCGCAAAATCCGTCTGCGAAAAGCAGTAAGTCTCGCCCGCCGTGACCTCCGCCGCGCACGCAAAGGGCGCGGCGACCAGCACGCTCAAAAGCACAAGCACGGCAGTCGCCGTTCTGGTTCTGGACATAAAAATACCTCCAAACTTTTTGTGTTCGGAGGTATTGTTTGCATTCTTTGGAAATTTTATTCAAAAAAGGTGATATTTCCTATCATAAAAACTGCCACAAGGGGCGTCCCTTGTGGCAGTAGAAATATGGAAGCGGGGATCAGCCGTCGCTGCGCGTACCGAAGTTGACTGCGGTATCGCCCTGCTCGTCCGTGCCGAACTCATAGTCCTTGCCAGGCAGGATCGCATTGAGTGCGATGCCGACCAGTGCGCCGACTGCCAGACCAGACAGGCTGATAGTGATGCTGCCAATGGGGATGCTGATCGAGCCAGCAGCGCTATAGCTGATGCCGATGGACAGTCCCATGATCAGTGCCGCGATGAGGACATTGCGGCTCTTGGTGAAGTCAACATGATTCTCGACCACATTGCGCACGCCAACGCCCGAGATCATGCCATAGAGCACAAGGCTCACACCGCCCATGGTCGCCGCGGGCATTGCCACGATCAGCGCCGCAAACTTCGGGCAGAAGGAAAGGATCACAGCGAAATAAGCTGCCAGACGCACGACCTTGGGGTCGTAAACCTTGCTCAGCGCCAGAACGCCCGTGTTCTCGCCGTAGGTGGTGTTTGCAGGGCCACCGAAAATTGCCGCGAGGGTTGTTGCAAGACCGTCACCCATGAGGGTCTTGTGCAGACCGGGGTCAGCAACATAGTTCTTGCCAACGGTGGAAGAGATCGCGCACATATCGCCGATGTGCTCGACGATGGTCGCAAGCGCGATGGGTGCGATGGTGACGATGGAGGTCACGAGCATACCCGCATTGAAATTCTCGCCAAAGATGGAAAGCGCGGTATTCTCCCAAATGATGGGCAAGCCGATCCAATCTGCCTCAGCGACCTTCTGTGCGACGTTCGCACGGGCGGCGGGATCGACGATCATAGCAAATACATACGATGCAACAACGCCGAGCAGGATGGGAATGATCTTGACCATGCCCTTGCCCCAGATGTTGCACACCACAACGACAAGCACCGCAACGAGCGCGACCCACCAGTTGTTCTGGCAGTTATTGATCGCCGAGCCAGCAAGGCTCAGACCGATGCAGATGATGATCGGACCTGTGACGATGGGCGGGAAGTAGCGCATGACTTTCTTTGCACCAAAGACCTTAAAAAGTCCAGCAAGTGCAAGGTACACAAGTCCAGCAACCGCCACGCCGAAGCAGGCATAGGGGAGCATTTCGAGGTTCGCGACAGTCGCCTCACCCGTAGCGGGATCGGTGAGCATGGGGGCGATGGCAGCATAACCACCGAGGAATGCGAAGGACGAGCCGAGGAATGCGGGGACTTTTCTGCCAGTGATGAGGTGGAAAAGGATGGTGCCGATACCTGCGAAGAAGAGGGTCGTGGAGACATTCAGACCTGTGATCGCGGGCACGAGGACGGTCGCACCAAACATTGCGAACAGGTGCTGAACACCCAGAAGGAGCATCTTGGGCGTACCAAGCGTTCGCGCGTCAAAGACGGCTTCGTTGTTCTGATTTGCCATAATAACTTCCTTTCTTTTTCAAAAACGCAAAAAAAGAGAGAACTCGGTTTGATCCAAAGTCCTCCTTCCCTTGCGTTTTTCTTTATCTTTTTAAGTATAGCGCTGATCGTGTCGAATTGCAAGGAAAATTCGATCCATTTGTTGCCAAATTATGAACAGGCTATGAATGCATTTTTGTGCATTTCGTCGGAATGTGCGCAAACAGGGCGCAATTTGCGCCCTGTGCTGCAAAAAATCAGTATTTTCTGGAAAGCTGACGCTCCGCTTCCTCGTGTGTGATCTCGCCTGCATTGCATTTTGCCATGATCTGCACATCCTTATCGTTGAGCTTGTAGCCCAGATAGAAGAATGTCGAAATGACCATGCCGATCACAGGTACGAGCGCATAGACGATCCAAAGGCCGTTCAGCGCGCCAGCGCTCTGCGTGATATTGAGCGCCGCAAGCTCCTCAAAGCTCTCTGCCTCGACGGATACCCACTTGAACAGTCCCAGCAGAAACAGCGCAAGCGAGGACGAGATCGCGCCCGTGATCTTGACGGAGAAAGTCTGGATCGCGAATGTGATGCCCTTTGCGCTGATGCCCGTCTTAAACTCGCCATACTCGGCGCAGTCAGGCGTGAACATGAACGCAAGAATGCCCACAATGGAAAGTGGCACGGTGCGGATGCACGTGAGCACGAGGAAGAGGGTCGAATTCTCGTAGCCTGCGAAATAAATGAGCAGACCGAGCACGATATTAACGATATTGCACCAGAAAAGGGTCTTGAATTTGTCAAAGCGCTTCAAGATCGCAGGCATGAGCATTGCCGCGATCACACCGGGGACCATATTGAGCACATTGAGCAGGATGGAATAGAGCGAATTGCCGAACAGATAGAACGACACGAACAGAAGCACCGCGCCCGAAGTTTTGAGCGCATCGGTCGCCATATAACCGCCGTAATAGGTCAGAAGATACTTGTTCGAGCCGAGATAGTGGAACATCTGGCGCGGGCTGAAATTCTCTTCCTCCTCGGTCGGCTTATAGTTGCGCTCCTTGCAGTTGACGCACAGGGGCACCATGGTCAGCGCGCTGAAGATGGAAAGCACAGCAATGGCAAGTGACGCGCTCATGCCGACGCTTTCGCTGATGAGCAGCGGCAAAACGACACCATAGATCAGCACGCCTGCGCCCGAAAACACGCGGTTGACCGACAGAAGCGTGTTGCGCTCCTGCAAATTGTCCGTCATGGTATTGAGCATCGCATAGGCGGGCACATCGGTAAGGGTGTAGACCGTGTCCCATGCGACATACGCTACACCGAACCAAATGAGCTTTCCCATCTCGCTCAAGCCGCTGGGGATCGAGAAAAGCGCGATCGTCACGATGGGGATCAGCGCAGTCGCCACGCGCAACCACGGTAAACTTTTCAGTCCCGATTTGAAGCGAACTTTGTCGAAAATAAAGCCAAAAATGGGGTCGTTGACCGCGTCCCAGATCTTGACGATCAGCAGAACCACCGCGACTTTCGCAAGCGACACGCCCTGCATCGCAAGGTAGGTCGAAATAAAGGCGGCGGTGATGTTATAGTAAATGTTTTGCCCAATGAAATAGCTCCAATAACTGATCCGCTCCCCGAGCGTCGTCATGTAGCCGTTTATCTTTTCTTTCATAGTGCCCTCCTGCTATTTTTTCCTATATCCTATCATTTTCCACAATCGAATGTCAATACACAAAACTGCTTTTGTGAAAATTTCCGCACGTAAAGCCTTCTCCTTGGGGAGAAGCCTTTGGCGATCGTCGATAGGTACTACCGCTTGAGCGGGCGGTTTTGGAAATTAAAGGATCGCTTCGATCTCACGAACGAGAACGCGCCAATCATCGCCCTCGAATTCGTAGTGCCTTGCGTCGGGTGCGGCATGGCAGGGAGCTAGGGCGGGGTCGGCGGGGGCTTGTGCGGCGGGGGTGAGGGCAGTATGCATATAAAGCGTTGCAAGTCCCGCCTTTTTTGCGCCCGCGATGTCCGTTTCGCGGTCATTTCCGATCATAAGGCAGGTATCAGGGTCGAGCGCATGGTCACGCAGGAGCGCTTCATAAAAGCGGATATCGGGCTTGCGGCAACCATAGTCCGAGGAAAGGTAGATGCCGTCGAGCTGCTCGCCCAGTCCCAGATGGCGCAGTTCATAGGCGGTAAAAACTTGCTGTGCATTGCTCAGTAGCCACAGTTTGCAACCGCGCGCACGGAGCGCCGCGAGCGCTTCGAGCACGTGCGGATAAAGGCGCACGTATTCGGTCGATGCGATGCGGAAAAGCTGCGCCGCATTCACACCGAGCGCATCCGCATTTTCCGTCACGCCCTGCGCGCGGAAAAGCTCCGCCATCACACTCTCGAATGGGATATCAGGGAAGCACTCATAGCTCTGCCCCGCGCGCGCTTCCCGCGCACGCATCGCCGCCTGAAATGCCGCTTTCAGGGATGCAGGTGTGTAGTGCGCACCATAATAGCCGAAATACAGCGCCGTTTTCTCCCAGACAAGATCATTTTCCTCTGTGTGGATATCGACAAGTGTGCCATAAAGGTCAAAAATCAGATTCTGATATCGCATTTTTATTCTCCCTTTGCGAATTTAATTCAGAAAATAGGGTCTGCCGCAAATACAGCAGACCCTTTGCATATGTGCGGATCAAAAATAGCTCTTGATCGTGGAAATGAGGATATCGCCCGCTACGACGCGATCCTCGGCGGCGAAGCCGTCGGCAAAATTGTCCGTGTAGAGCACCTGCGCATTCGGCGGGAACTCGTCATCGCCCTTCCAGACAAGGATCTGCATTCCATATCCGCCGATGAGGTCAAACTGGTAGCCTGCATCGCCATGGGGCACGCTCTGCGCACCCATGCGCTCAGCCGCATCGCAAAATGCCGCCACGCGCGTGCCGAATGTGAATGCCGCGCGCGTGAGCACGCGCCCCGTATAGGGCTTGATGTACATTTCGCCCCACGGCATCTCGCGGAACGTTTTCCACGTGCCACCCCATGCTACATCCTTGCTCTCAAGCAGGTAGCGCAGGAGGAAGGTCTGCGTGGGAAGCGGCGGGATCGCGCCGCCATCGGTCGCGCGGATGGCATAGTTCGGGTGCGAAATGGCGAAGCCTCTGCCAAGTAGGTTTACATAAAATTCTTTCCCATCCCATACCACATCGCTAAGGCGCGCGGTGACGGAATCGGGGTCGAGCGCGTGAAAAAGCTGCTCATAGTGGGAAAATGGGATCTCTTCCTTGTGGTTTTCAATTTGCATGCATGATACTCCTGTGGTTTTTACTCCTGCACGCTGTTCGGGAACAGGCGTGCATCTGTATGCGGGATAAAGCAGGCGGCGACGAACGAATCCATGTATCCAGGGTACGTGCTCAGCTCGAGATAGGTCATATTTGCGGCGACCTCGGCGCATTTTTGTGTCGCTTCGTCACTCATGACCATGGCATATGCGCCCGTCAGGCTGGAATTTCCGATATACTGGAACTTTTCAAGCTCCACATCGGGGAACATACCGATATTGACGGCATTTTTCATATTGATGCCCGAGCCGATGCCACCTGCGACATAGACCTTGTCGATCATGTCGATCGTCATATCGACCGACTGCAAAAGCGTGTCGATCGCAGAGAAGATCGCGCCCTTTGCGCGGATGAAATTGTCGATATCCACCTCATTGATGGACACTTCGCGCCCAGTTTCGGACTCTGCCGCGGTCGCAATGATATAGCGCCCCATGCCGTGCGCATCGCGCGCGACCCGCGCACCTTCGCGCACGAACAATCCCTTGGCATTGATGATGCCACAGCGGAAAAGCTCCGAAATGATATCGATGATACCCGAACCACAGATACCGACAGGGCGCTGGTCAGCATCGCCAACGATGCTGAGCGTCGGGTGCATCGTTTCGCGGTCGATGGTGCACGCTTCGATCGCGCCATCCGTCGCGCGCATACCGCAGGAAATATCGCCGCCCTCAAAGGCAGGGCCTGCCGAGCAAGCACAGCTCATGAGAAAATCGCGGTTACCATAGACGATCTCGCCATTCGTACCGAGGTCGATGAACAGGCTCATCTCGTCCTTGTCCCAGATGCCCGCCGCAAGTGTGCCTGCGGTGATATCGCCGCCGACATACGAGCCGATATTCGGCGCAAGGATGACGGGTGCAAGCGGATTTGCGGGGAGCTTGAGATCCCCCGCGAGCAGTCCCTCCCAGCCGAAAAAGCTCGGGATGTATGGTTCCATACGCACAGGGTCAGCATCCACGCCAAGCAGGAGATGGTTCATCGTCGTATTCGCGCCGATGGAAAGGCGCAGGATGCTACGCGCGCTGATGCCCGCATTCTTGCACAGGTTTGCAATGATGGGCGTGAGCGTTTCTTTGACGATGGCATCCTGAAGCTTCTTTCTGCCACCTGCGCGCTGCTGCTCGATGATACGGTTGATGACATCCGCGCCATAGCGGATCTGACCGTTGCCCGATGAGCCCTTTGCAAGGAGCTTGCCGCTTTCGAGGTCGGTCAGCACCATCGTGACGGTCGTCGTGCCAATATCGATGGCACAGCCGACGATCGCGGTATCGCTCGGTGCGCAGATATCCATGCAGGTAAAGCAGTTATCGCGAAGCTCACCCTTGACGCAGACGGTAAAGCCGTTTTCGCGGAGCGTATGCGCAAGTTTCGACATCACAGCAAAGGGGATCTTGACCGATGTGACCCCAAGTGCTTCCTCGATTGCCCATGTGAGGCGCTCATTATCGGGCATGGTGTCGTCTAAGGACGGCTCTGCCATGGTGAGCACCGCGGCGCGGAACGGATTTGTAAAAGAAATGCCAGAGGAAGCAAGATTTCTCTGCGCTTCCTCAAAAATCGCGATCTCTTTTGGCGAGCTGAGATCTGCCGTTTTCATGCGGCTCTGATAGGCGCTTGCGATATCGGGCACGAACACCGTGCAGTCGCCGATCACCTTTGAGCAGCACGAAAGCCGCCAGCCCGCATTATATTCCTCGTCGGAGATATGGCGCGAGGGAAGCGAGTCGAGCGTTCCCTCGACAAGCTTGACGCGGCACTTGCCGCACGAGCCATTGCCCGAGCAGGGTGCGTCGATCGCGACATTCGCGCGGCGCGCTGTTTCGAGCAGGTTATCTCCAGCGTTGCATTCGATGATAACAGGGCTTGCGCCCTCGATTTGGAAGGTAACTTTCATAGGGAATGTCCTTTCTTTTTCGTAAAATCGCAGGCGCGGCGGCGAACCGCCGCGCCTTAGGTTCATTTATTTCGTTGCAGGAATCCCCCTTGCAGTCGGAATTTTCCGAACTGCTCCCCCAAGGTGGTTTGGTTTCCTTACATCAGCGGTTCCATTGCAAGAACAGGATGGTTCTTCTCAGTCAGCCAGTTGAGAAGTTCCTCGCAATCGGTGGTAATGGTCTCATCTGCGACCATGTCGGTGAAGTTTTCAATGCCATAGAGCTCCTTCGCAGTCGCGTTCAGGCGCTCTGCAACGTCGTCCTTGAGTTCCTTGGGCATCCATACGATGCGCTCGATGCCGCCCTCAGCAGCAATGAACTTCTTGGACGAAATGAAGTGACGACCGTGACCCATGTAGCCGGGGGTCTGCACACCGCCGCCCGTGCAGGAAGCAAGCTCGCCGAAGGTCATACCTGCGGGTGTCATGCCCTTGTACTCACGGTTGACGACGATAAAGCCGTTGGACATCGGCTCGATGCCGCAGATGCATTCAAAGCAGCCACAGCTCGTCATGGGATCTTCGAGGATGGAGTAGAGGGTCACAGTATCGACTGCGCCATGGGTCGCATCCTTGATCGCCTTATCTACGCTGTCGAAACGGCCTGTGCGCTCGTCGGTGCAACCTTCCTTGAAGATGGGCTGGCAGGGGCCATTGGGATCGAGCTCGTTGGTCGCCTTGGCATCGAGCCACGACACAGCACCGCAAAGACCCAGACGCTCGGGCGTGACGACACAGCAGTGTGCGGGCGCGAAGCTCTGGCAGAGGATGCAGGTATAGTAGCGGTCAACAGCCTCGTCCGTCATGGAAGCAAGGCGATCGTCGCGCTGGTTGTAGCGGGGCATAGCCACTTCATCACGGAACTTGCCCGCCTCAACGGGGTCAGTGATGAGGGTGATCTGGCACTTGTCAACGACTGCGTCGAACTCGTCCATGATCATAACATACAGCACCTCAGCAAAGTGCTTCAGGCTCAGACCTGCCTCGAATGCGGCATTGGACACACGCACGCGCACCTGATTGCGCTGACCCGTGTGCATAACGCCCTCCATGTAGTTGAACCACGAGTGGAATTTGCGCTCGATAACGGACTCGAAATCGACCTGCATCTTCTTACCCGCGACCTCAACATAGGTAGCAAGTGCAAGCTCCTTTGCATCGCCGAGGTCAGGGCCGACGAGAGTGATCTTATGATCCTCGACCTCGCTCAGCTCGCGCATGACGACAAGCTCTGCGGTGGGGTTCTTTGCAGACCAGCACTCGTTGTGCATATCTGCCTTACGGATGATCTCGCCCTCAAATGCGGCGGCAAATGCCACAGGAATGGGAAGCTCCTTGACCTTGATCTTGATGCCACGAAGCTCGAGGGACTTCTTAACGGTCTCGTTGTGGTCGAGCACAGATTCGAGCGCGCCTGCGACCTGATTCTCACCGAGGTCGATATCGACGACAACGGGGAAGCCGAGCTGGATCGCGCCTGCGCCTGCGGAGACGACAACAGCATCGATCGCGCCAAAGGTATTGACAAATGCGGGCACGCGGTTCTTGGTGTAATCAAGCAGACCGCCGAGATCACCGGGGGTGATGTTACCGAAGATCAGCGCCGCGCGGATCGCGACAGTGACGACATGGATCACAGCGGTCACATCGTGGCCGAGCGGGATGACGCGCAGTTCAAGACCCATCTTGACACCGCCCTCTGCGCACTGCTCGATCACATCGCCAATGAGGAAGGTCATGATGCCCTTGGACTGGTAGTCCTTAACGACCTTGACCACGTCTTCGGCATTCTCCGCCTTGCCCAGAACGACGGCGACACCGGGGATATCGCCCGTGACCAGCGGCACGCCCAGAGAACGGATGATGGGGTCGGGAACGAAGCCGATGCCCGTATCGTTTGCATAGGGATCGCCGCCCTCGACATACTTCAGACCCTCAATGATCTCCGCGCCGACAGCGGTCGCAAGACCAGCCTTGAGCGCGTCGCCCAGATCCTCTTTGCCAGAGATCAGGCTCTTGAGCACGCCAACACAGGCGGGCAGATCGCCGAGCGTCTTGACCTTCACGCCAGTTGCGGCGTAGATGGTGGGGAAAAAGTATGCGGTGTCGGGGAATGCAATGGTCTTGTCAGCACCGTACTTGGCGATGGCATCGTTGACAGCACCCTCAGTCAGGCCTGCCACGGCATTACTGCCACCATAGATCAGATCGGTTAATACACTCATGTAAATTCCTCCCTAAAAGTTCATTGTTACGCAGTTTATATAGAGCCTTTCGGCTGGATATACGATTTTCTATTCTTCCATTGCCTGCTCCAGACGGCGTAGCAGGCAGCCCGCGAGGTAATAGACCGTTTCGTAGCGAATGTATTGCAGGATATTTCTGTCCCACAGCAGCGTGAGGCTGGCGGGGAACTCGTCATCTGCAAAGTAGCATTTTACGATCGCAGTCAGGTCGGCAAAAAGCGGGATCGCATAGGCGATATCCCCCATTTGCCGCGGCGTTCCGCCGAGACAGACGCAGGCAGTTTCAAATGCGCGGGGAAAGGATGTCACTTTTTGTGCCAAAGTGGTGGTATCGATGCATAGACCATTCCCGCGCACCATCACATTGGGAAGACTTGCGACGGGTGCGAACTCGCAAGCGGCTTTCGCGCTCTGCTTGCCATCGCACAGCCAGTCATACAGGCACAATGCTTCCGCAAACCCCGCCGTCCGTTCGGGGAATGAGATCTTGCCTGTCTGCAACGATATTTCCGCAGTTTCATTCAAAAATCGGACGAATATCCGATTTTCCGAGCGAGAAACACCGATTTTATCGCAGAAAATGGCGGGATCATAGGTCAGAAACCGTTTTCTTGCCATTTCTTGCATCACAGCGTAATTATCCATATTGTGTAAAAAGGCAAAATGACTGGGAGGGAGACTTCCCTCCCAGCCATTGCATGCTAGGGATGCTGTACGTTGCTCTTACAGATCGAGGTAGGAGTCGGAGTACAGAACGTGGTTCTTGAAGATGTCGCAGGACTTGATGGTCTCCATCAGGCGCAGGTCGTTGGGGTTGACGATCGCAGAGG
>CAZVJJ010000002.1:0-78286 GCA_964627295.1 uncultured Oscillospiraceae bacterium
GAAGAAGATGGAAGAGGACGGCACGTTCGCAATGCTGCCTAAGAAGGAAGTCATCAAGCTGCAGGGCGAGATCGAGAAGCTCGAGAAGTATCTGGGCGGCGTTAAGGACATGAAGAAGATCCCCGCTGCTATGTTCATTGTTGACCCCCGCAAGGAGCGCAACGCCATCGCTGAGGCGAAGAAGCTGAACATCCCCGTTGTCGCGATCGTTGACACCAACTGCGATCCCGACGAGATCGACTACGTTATCCCCGGCAACGACGACGCGATCCGTGCGATCCGCCTGATCGCTGCTGCAATGGCAAACGCTGCGATCGAGGGCCGTCAGGGCGAGGACGCTGAGGCTGAGGTCGAAGCTCCTGCTGCCGAGTAATTCGGTTCTACTGTCAAAATCACCGCCCTTGCGCAGTTGGCTTTCCCCAACTGCGTGAGCGGCGCACTGACAAACAAAACATAATTACAGGAGGATATTAAAATGGCATTTACCGCTCAGGACGTTAAGGCGCTCCGTGAAATGACCAATGTCGGTATGATGGACTGCAAGAAGGCACTTCAGGCTACCGATGGCGATATGGACAAGGCAGTTGACTGGCTGCGTGAGAAGGGTCTGGCAAAGGCTGCTAAGAAGGCAGACCGCGTTGCAGCAGAGGGCGTTGCTTACGCTGCTGTTATCAATGGTGTCGGCGTCGTGATCGAGGTCAACTCCGAGACCGACTTCGCTGCTAAGACCGATGCATTCCTCGATCTTGTTAAGAACCTCGCAACTGTTGTTGCAACCGAGAACCCCGCTGATGTGGACGCTCTGAAGGCTTCCAAGTACCCCGACTCCAACCTGACCGTTACCGAGATCATGCAGGAGAAGGTCATGTCCATCGGCGAGAATATGCAGATCCGCCGCTTCTCCCGCTTCGAGAACAACACCTCCGTCCCCTACGTCCACGCAGGTGGCACGCACGGTGTCCTCGTTAACCTCGCTGTCGAGGGTGACATCGATGTGACCGAGATCGGCAAGAACGTCGCTATGCAGATCGCTGCTATGAATCCGAAGTACTGGGACAAGACCCAGGTTCCTCAGGAAGATGTTGACCACGAGCTTCAGGTTCAGGTCGCTCTGATGGACAACGATCCTAAGATGGCTTCCAAGCCCGCTCAGGTCAAGGAAAAGATCGCTCAGGGCAAGATCGCAGCATTCTACAAGGACTGCTGCCTGCTGCAGCAGGAGTTCGTCCGCGCTGACCTGTTCAAGGGTGACGTCGCTGGCTACATCGCTGACGCTGCTAAGAAGCTCGGCGGCAAGGTCACTTTCGTCGATGCCTGCCACTACATCAAGGGCGAGGGCATTGAGAAGAAGGAAGAGAACTTCGCTGACGAAGTCGCTGCTCAGATCGCTAACGCTGGCAAGTAATTCATGCATATCAAAGGCTGTCGCATTCCGCGACAGCCTTTTTGCATAGTTAGATCGCATATATCTCCGTATGGGTGGTGCAAACCTAGCGCCCACGTCGCGACGATAGAAATGCGCGTTTTTGCACAATTTGCCGACGCGCGCCAAAGGCTTCTCCTTGGGGAGAAGCTGTCACAAAAATCTATCTGATTTTTGTGACTGATGTGGGGGAACAACCTTGCAAATTTAGGAAGCAGTTGCATATTATGCGTTGGCGCGGGAGCGCCCTTGGCTCTCTCTTGTATGGGGCGATGCCCACATCGCCCCATTATTTATGTGACGAAACCGTCAGGTTTTGGGACGATGTGGGCATCGTCCTCTACGAATTTAACGAACCGACTGCGCAGAAATCGATACTGCGTCGGTGGGGGTGTACCCCCCCTACAGTATAATACGCGGGCGCGGTGTATCATCGCAAGTGCTTCCGAAATCCGACGTTGCGGACATCCGAGGGTGAGGAAACGGGTAGCCACATCTACAAACATAGAAAAAGGACTATTGCGAAATGTGGATCTCGCAACAGTCCTTGCTTTTCGGTTTACTTCTTATATTCCTGACCAGAGTAGTAATTGACCTGCTCGTAGTCGAAGATTACGCGCATATTTGCGTAGTAATCCCAGAATGTGACACCGTTATCAACATAGCGCCAGCCGTAGCCATAGGGCTGCTTGCCAGAGAAGCGGGTCAGGCATTCGCTCGAGGGGTGGAGCTTGAGGAAGCGGCTCTGCTCGGAGGATTTGACCTTGGTCATCATGCAGTTGAAGCGCTCGAGGGGCAGATTATCCGTCGCGGAAAGGTCGCTGACGCTCGTTGCGCTGACATTGAGGTACTTCAGATTCGGGCAGTTTGCAAGCGGCGTGAGATCTTTTACGCGGCTACAGGAGCAAAGTTCCAAAAACTCAATGTTTTGATGATCCTGAAATGCGGAAAGGTCTGAGACGGCGCTACCAGAGAGTATACAGATCTCAAGGTCTGACATATAGCTAATGAAACTAATATCCGTAAGTTTTGCGTTTTGTTGTGCATCGAGGTATTTCACATCGTTGCAGTATTTGAGCTCGTCGATGATATCATCGGTAAGACCGAAGGTAAGGCGGAGCATTTCGCTGTCGGTCAAGCAGTTGAATTTGCCGAAGAACACACGCCAGACGATTTTCGTGTTGGGGTAGTCTGCGCGGATCGATGCCATCACTTCGCTCGAGATACCGCAGTCGTCGAGCTTAAAGTAGCTACAGTTGGGCAAAATGTCGAGCGCGGCGCGGATGGCGGCTTCGCCAGAATCGCCGATCTCCTGCTGCTCAAATACGACGCTTTCTTCCTGCGTGGTGAGAGTCTTGCCGAAAAGGGTGAACGTGTAGAGTACCTGCGCATCGGGGCAGGCATCCATCACAGCCTTGACATCGGTGATGGTGAGATTGCTCGTGCCGTCGGATGCCATGAGATCGATCGTATCGAGGTGGGGGAGCATGGGCATTGCTGCGGCAAGCTCAGAAACCTGATCGAGGGTCATGTCGGAAAGATTCAGCGTGGTCACAGCCTCGTTCAGCTCACGACCGAGGAGGGTGAAGGTATAATCAAAGCTTACATTCGGGAAGCTTGCACGCAGAGAGGCGATCTGCTCGGGGGTGAGCGTGGTGCGCGGCAGGCTCACGCGGGTGAGCGCGGGCAGATTCGGGATCGCGGCGGTGAGTGCATCAAAATCGAAGCTGTCCGCCTCGAGAATTAGCTCCGTAGTGTCGTTTGTTAGCGTGCGGCCGCTGAGCTCGACCGTGTAGGTGACAGACACGCTGGGGTGCAACGCTATGAACTGCTTGATGGCATCATAGCAGGTGCTTCCACTCAAGTCCACGCTGTGCAGATTCGTATACTGGTCGAGCTGGGAGATGGTGTCCTCAGTTACGACGAGGGAAATGTCGGACTGGGCATAAAATGCGGCGATCTCTGCTTGCCGTTGGCGCTCGGCGATCTCTGCCTGACGCGTGATGAATGCATTGACTCCGTATACCGCCGCACCGACCACCAAAACAAAGACGATCAGGATGCACACGGCGCGGAAGCATTTCTTCAACATAGGGATTCCTCCATATTTATTTCTTGGGAAGCTCTTTTTTATAGAGCCTCTTGTATTTTCTAAAATTGTAGCATATTCCGTCGGAAAAAGCAAGAAAGGCTATGCGCTTTCTTCGCCCCACGGCAGGTTTACGGCGGTGTAGCCATGGTGCATCGCTGGAAGCAATTTCTCAATGAGCGCCCGAGTTGCGATGCGGAGCGATGAGGTGTTGATGCACGGGTGACAGCCGAAGCATTCAGCGTGCAAAATATCGGTGTCGATGAGCAATTCGACATGGTTTTCGTGGTCATTCATAAGCCCGAGCACACTTAGTGAGCCGGGCGTGATGTCAAGGTAGTGCTCCATCGAATGCGCATCTGCAAAACTCAGGCGCGACGAGCCGATCTGTTTGGAGAGCACCGAGGTTTTGAACTGCTTGCTCCCGGGGAGCATCAATAGATAGAATTTGGTTTGCTGACGGTTGCAAAGTAGCAGATTTTTGCAAATTGTAGCACCAAGCAGGGCATCCACGGCGGCGCAGTCGTCCATCGTGTCCGCCGCGGGGTGATCGATGCGCGCATATTCGATGCCGAGGGCATCAAGCAGGTCATAACAGCGCACTTCTTTGGCAAGTCGCCCCTGAAGATCCAGCGGGCGACCGTGTGAAAGTTCCATATTCTCTCCTCTTTCTACTACATTCAACTTTTTATTTTATATAGTATACCACGTATTTGTCAAAATGAAAATAGCCGAGGGCATAAAAAAACGCCCCCTTTCGGCGGCTGTACACGATATGATAAATGATCAATAAAATAAAAAAGTGAAGTGACCCTTGACCGCAGTCCCCTGTCTGGCTCAGAAAACTTTTTTGCGCGATCAAGGGTCACTTCTGTTCACTCTTAGTATCTAACATCCATGGTTACCTCGCTTTCTACAGATTCGACGTATGCTTCTGCTCCTACCCATTCCCCAACACAGAAATTCTTCTACCCGTGAGCGGTGTGCTTATGTGTGGGATGTATGCACGGCGTTTGCACCGTCGTTTGGTACACGATCTCGTTTCTTCGCGGCATTCAGTAAGCTTTTCAGGGGCTTTGCTTTGTGCCCAGTTTTTTTCACACGGTTTTCTGATTCGATAGATTTTTTACTTTCTTACGTTTCGTCCAAACTCTTCCAAAAACATCTATATTCAGTCTGCCGCGGGGAAAGGGGATCGGTACGCGGGGGTCCGTTACCTGTACATTGGTATCACTCCCTTGTGTCTATATAGTAACGCATGGAAATGGGTTTTTCAAGATGGAAAAGTGTATAAATTCACCAAAACGATATTGTGCTGATTGCAGAAATATGGGATAATGACGAAATTTTCTTGACCCAGCAGAGTGGTTGTGGTAAAATAAATATGTTCGGCACGTAATAAAAATGCCTATATTGGCCGCCGTTTTCTGCACGTTCGGAATCATTATGTAGGGACACCTGTCCTTGGTTGTCCGTTTACGTAGTTAAAACACGCAAATATGTCCGTATTTTGCAGTATTTGCCGTTCCAGACCGTAGGGTGGGGGTACACCCCCACCGACCACGTCGCGATGACGGAAATGCGCGTTTTTCGTACAATTTGCCGACGCACGCCAAAGGCTTCTCCTCGGGGAGAAGCTGTCAGAAAAAATCTATCTGATTTTTTCTGACTGATGTGGGGGAGCAACGTCGGATATTAGGAAACAGTTTCGATATACGTACTGCGGTAGCCCCACATCCGTCACGGCTTTGCCGTGCCACCTTCTCCCCAAGGAGAAGGCTTTTCTCAATCATCGATAGTTGTTTCAACAAACCGACCGTGCAGAAACCGATAGTGCGTCGGTGGGGGTGTACCCCCACCCTACAGGCAAAAACGTCAAATTGTGCGTGCGTAGTCTGCAAAGCAAATGAAAATGCCAGCCACGGCGGGGGGAGCTGTGGCTGGCGTGTGTTTTTATAGGTCGGTTTTTCCTTTGTTCTGCTTGCGGTATTCTGCGGGGCTGAGGGAGGTGGCGCGGCGGAATGCCTGCGAAAAATAGCTCGGGGACGAGAAACCGAGGATGCTTGCGATCTGACCGAGCGTGAGGTCTGTTTCGACCAGAAGCCGTTGTCCCTCACGGATGCGGCAATCGATCATATAGCGGATGGGTGGCACGCCGTACTCGCGCTGAAATGCGTGGGAAAGATAGTATTTATTGATCTTTGCGTGGTCAGCGAGCGTATCGAGCGTGAGGTTTTCTTTGTAATGGCTTTCGATATAATGTCGCACGGAGGCGCATTGGCTGCCCTGCTGTGCCTGAATGGGGGCATCGATGAAGCTGAACGTGTCGCTTCGCATCAGGTGCACCATGAGCATATTCGTATATGCCTGACACATCACCTCGTACCCAACGCGCCGCTGCTGCATCTCGTGCAGGATGCTCTGCATACAGCCCAGAAGCGGTGCTTTTTCGGGCACGTCGAGCACGCAGAAGCGTCCCTCGTGTTCGTCCTGGATGTGCAGTTCTGGCCCTTCGACCCCAACGACGATGTATTCAAGCGGATGGTCGGCATAGCTGACCTCGGTGTGCATGATGTTCGGATTGATGACGACGAGGTGATTTTCCCGCACGGGGAAGAGCTCGCCGCCGATGCGGAACTGTCCGTCGCCGCCGATGACGTAAAAAAGCTCGGTATAGCTGTGCGCATGGGGGATGGAGCGCCAGTCGCCGCCGTAGCGGGCGCTTGCGGCATTGCGCAGTCTGACGGTGTGCGTGTCTGTCTCCTGCGGAAAAGAGAACGCATAATGCTGGTGGCTCATGGATACTGCCCTCCATATTAGGTATATTGTCTTAAATATGATTATAATTGCGCTCGTGCAAAAAATCAAGGGATGCAACATGGCAAAATTGTCAAAAACGACAATTTTCTTCGCGTTTTTACAATGGTTGTAATGCACAAATTCTAAGGTGCAAAATCGTACAAACTCCCAAAAAGTGTAAAAAGCGCAATTTATATAAAAATCAGAGCAAGAAATTAGTTGCAAATTCCGAATTATGCGCTATACTAAAGCCGTAAGGAACAAATTCCCTTACGAAAAAATTTTGGAGGAAATACATAATGAAGAAGATCATTGCTATGCTTCTGGCTGTTGTCATGGTTCTCGGTCTGGCTGCTTGCGCAGGCGGCGAGAAGGATCTGGCAGGCACTACTATCAAGGTCGCTGCGATCGAGACCGCTTACGGTTCCGAGATGTGGCAGAAGGTCGCTGAGGCGTTCACCGCTCAGACTGGCATCAAGGTCGAGCTGACCACCGACAAGAATCTTGAGGACGTTATCTCCGCTTCCATGCAGGGCGGCGACTATCCCGATGTCGTTCACCTCGCGATCGGCCGTGAGGCTGGTCTGACCGAGCAGTTCATCAAGGATAAGGCGATCGCTGACCTGACCGACGTGCTCAACACCACTATCCCCGGCGAAACCAAGAAGGTCTCTGAGAAGATCTCCGACGGCTTCACCTCCACCTCTGTCACCAACCCCTATGGCGACGGCAAGACCTACCTTGCACCTATGTTCTACTCTCCCTGCGGCCTGTTCTACAACGCAAAGCTGTTCGAGGCTAAGGGCTGGACCGTTCCTACCACTTGGGACGAGATGTGGGAGCTGGGCGACAAGGCACAGGCAGAGGGCATCTACCTGTTCACCTATCCGACCGCTGGCTACTTCGATGCATTCATGTACGGTCTGATGTACACCATCGGCGGTTCTGAGTTCTTCGACGACATCACCAACTACAAGGAAGGCGCATGGGAGTCCGAGAATGGCCAGACCTTGCTGAGCATCATCAACAAGCTCACCCAGTACACCCACCCCATCACCCCCGCACAGGCAAACGGCACTGACTTCACCAAGAATCAGCTCATGGTCATGACCGACGATGCACTCTTCATGCCCAACGGCACGTGGATCGTTGGCGAGATGGCTGAGGCACAGACTGCGCTGACCAACGACTTCGGTTGGGGCATGACTGCACTTCCCGCTGTCACCAAGGGTGGCGACGCTTACGCTTACACCTACTTCGAGCAGGCTTGGATCCCCGCTGGCGCTGAGAACATCGAGGGCGCAAAGCAGTTCATGGCATTCCTGTACTCCGACGAGGCTGTTAAGATCTTCGCTGAGGCAGGTGCGATCCAGCCCATCAAGGGCGTTGCATCCATGCTTGAGGGCGACAACGTCATGTTCTACTCCATCTACGAGAACGGCGCTAAGGCTTGCATGGGCAGCTTCGCTTCCTTCGCTTCCATCGCTGACGTGACCACGAGCAACGTCTTCTTCGAGCCGATCGACTCCCTGGTCGCTGGCACGCTCACCATCGAGCAGTACGAAGCAAACATCATCGAAAAGACTGCTCAGATGCGCGCTAACCTGCTTGGCTAATCAAAAAGCGAACATCCGTGAATCACTTTGGGATGGCAGCGGCAGCGCCGCTGCCATCCTTTTTCGGTCACAGATTTGCCCAAGATCCTCAATCTCTACATAGAAAGGAGCGGTTTTTGCAGCTATGAAAAGCAACAAACGCCGTAGCAGATTCCTTTTGGCTTGTGTTGGCCCTGCTGTATTTTTGTTCACGATCTTTATGATCGTCCCCACGCTCAATGTGTTCCGTATGTCGTTCTTCGAGCGAAGCGCCTACGCGCAGACGGAAAAATTCGTGGGATTCCAGAATTTTATCACCCTTTGCCATTCTTCGGATTTTATCCGTTCGATGCAAAATACCCTGCTTCTGATCGTTGTTGTGACGCTCATCACCATGTCCATGGCGCTCGTGTTCGCGGCGATCCTCACCCGTGAAAAAATCAAGGGACAGAATTTCTTCCGCATCGTGTTCTATATTCCGAACATTCTGTCCGTTGTTGTTATTTCTGGTATTTTCTCGGCGATCTACCAGACGAAAAACGGTATGCTCAATTCCATTATTGAAGCATTCGTCACCCTTGAAGAGAGCATCCTCTGGAAGGGCGAGAGTATGGTCATGGTCTCGGTCGTGATCGCGATGGTCTGGCAGGCAGTCGGCTACTACATGGTCATGTACATGGCATCCATGTCCGCCGTTCCCCAGTCGCTTTACGAAAGCTCCGCGCTTGATGGTGCAGGCAGACTGACGCAGTTTTTCCAGATCACCATTCCGCTCATCTGGACGAATATCCGCACCACCCTGACGTTTTTCATCATTTCGACGATCAACATGGCATTTCTCATCGTCAAGGCGCTCACGGGCGGTGGTCCGAATGGCGCGAGCGAGGTCGTGCTGGGTTATATGTATGAGCAGAAGAACAACGGTCTTTATGGCTACTGTATGGCGGTCGGCGTTGTGATCTTCCTGTTCTCCTTTGCGCTTTCTGCCCTTGTCAACAAGGTGACGGAGCGCGAAACGCTCGAATTCTAAGGAGGTAGATTTATGGAAAAGCAAAAGAAAATCACCTCTGGTGAGCGTGTGTACAAGGCGTTCGTATACGTCGTGCTTGCGGCGCTTGCGATCTCGATCATCGTTCCTGTTGCGTGGGTGTTCATGGCATCCATCAAGGAAAATGCCGAATTTTATGCAAATCCGTGGAATTTGCCCAAGGGATTCCACTTCCAGAACTTTATCGAAGCGTGGACGACGGCAAAAATGGGCGAGTACCTCATGAACTCCGTGGTCGTCACGGCGCTTTCGCTCGTCATTTTGCTCGTTGTTGCGCTCCCTGCGGCGTACTGCCTGTCGCGCTTTCAGTTCAAGGGACAAAAGTTCCTCAATACGGCGTTTATGGCAGGTCTTTTTATCAATGTCAACTATATCGTCGTGCCCATTTTCCTGATGCTCCGCGATGGCGATATCCTGCTGAAAAAGATATTTGGAAGCGGATTCCTGCTCAATAATATCTTCATCCTCGCAGTCGTCTATGCATCGACGGCGCTTCCATTCACCATCTATCTGCTCTCGGGCTACTTTGCGACCCTTGCGCACGATTATGAGGAAGCGGCGTACATCGACGGCGCGGGCTATTTCCGCACCATGGTGCAGGTCATCTTCCCCATGGCAAAGCCCTCGATCATTACGGTCATTCTGTTCAACTTCCTGTCGTTCTGGAATGAGTATATCATCTCCATGACGCTCATGTCTGCGGTCGGTGGCACAAAGACGCTCCCTGTCGGTCTGCTCAACCTCATGCAGGCACAGCAGGCAAAGGCAAATTATGGTCCGATGTATGCAGGTCTTGTGCTCGTTATGCTCCCGACGCTCATCCTTTACTGCTGTGTGCAGAAGAATCTGACAAAGGGCATGACCGTCGGCGGTCTGAAAGGATAAGGTGCGCTATGAAATTCTGGAAAAATCACACCGCTCTGCGCGTTTTTGTGATCGCGCTGCTTGCCATGCTTGGCGTTACGCTGACGATCGTCGGCTGGAAAATGACGGGACAGCTCGCAGGGCTTGGCATTATGATCGTTGGCATGATCTTCCTGCTCACAGCGATCTTCGTATATAACGCCGCGTACAAAAACTAAGCAGACGCATCGGAGGAATTACCATGAATGAAATCAAAAAGACGGGTCGCGTGACCATCCCGACCGATCTCGACGTTGTTCCCGAAACCCTCGAGATCCTGAAAAAATGGGGCGCAGATGCCATCCGCGATTGCGACGGCACGGATTTTCCCGCCGAACTGCGCGATCAGGATGCAAAGATCTATTCGACCTACTATACCACCCGCAAGGACAATGCATGGGCAAAGGCGAACCCCGATGAAGTGCAGCAATGCTATATCATGACGGGCTTCCACACCGCAACGGGTGGCGCACTTTCGATCGCGCTCATGCAGGGCATTTCGGACGAGCTCATGCAGGTCAATACCCGCGACGATATCAAGCGCTGGTGGGAAGTCGTTGACCGCACCGTGGGCGAGCCGATCGCACCTGAGGCATGGGACTATGACGAAGCGACGGGCTGCGTCGTGATCCACGCACCCGAGGACTTCCATGAATATACGGTGGCGTTCCTTGCGTACCTCATTTGGGATCCTGTGCATATGTACAATGCGGTCACGAACAACTGGCAGAATTTCGAGCATCAGATCACGTTCGACGTTCGCCAGCCGAAGACGCACAAGTACACCATAGAGCGCCTGCGCAAGTTCATTGCGGAGCATCCCTATGTCAACGTGATCCGCTATACCACATTCTTCCATCAGTTCACGCTCATCTTTGATGAGCTCAAGCGCGAGAAATTCGTGGACTGGTACGGCTATTCAGCTTCCGTTTCGCCCTATATCCTCGAGAAATTCGAGCAGGAAGTCGGCTACTGTTTCCGCCCCGAGTACATCGTCGATCAGGGATATTACAATAACCAGTACCGCATCCCCTCGAAGCAGTTCCGTGATTTTCAGGCGTTCCAGCGCCGCGAGGTCGCATCGCTAGCCAAGGAGATGGTCGATATCACCCACGAGCTCGGCAAGGAAGCAATGATGTTCCTTGGCGATCACTGGATCGGCATGGAGCCGTTTATGGATGAGTGGAAAAGCATCGGAATGGATGCGGTGGTCGGCTCGGTCGGCAACGGTTCGACGCTTCGCCTGATCTCCGATATTCCGAATGTCAAGTACACAGAGGGACGTTTCCTGCCGTATTTCTTCCCCGATACCTTCCACGAGGGCGGCGACCCTGTGAAGGAAGCAAAGGAAAACTGGGTCACAGCGCGCCGCGCGATCCTCAGAAAGCCCATCGACCGCATCGGCTACGGCGGCTACCTGAAGCTTGCGCTCCAGTTCCCCGATTTCGTCGAGTATATCGAATCGGTCTGCAACGAATTCCGCGAGCTGTATGAAAATATCAAGGGGACGACCCCTTACTGCGTCAAGACGGTCGCCGTGCTCAACTGCTGGGGCAAAATGCGCGCATGGGGCTGCCATATGGTGCACCATGCCCTCTATCAGAAGCAGAACTACTCCTATGCGGGCATCATCGAGACGCTTTCGGGTGCACCGTTCGATGTGAAGTTCATTTCCTTTGACGATATCCGTAAAGATCCCGCGCTTCTCGACACGATCGATGTTATCATCAACGTCGGCGATGGCGATACCGCGCATACGGGCGGCGCAGAATGGGAAGATCCCATCATTTCTGGCGCGATCCGCAGATTTATCCACAATGGCGGTGGCTTCATCGGTGTCGGCGAGCCGACGGGACACCAGTATCAGGGTCGCTATTTCCAGCTTGCTTCCGCGCTGGGCGTGGAAAAGGAGACGGGCTTCACCCTCAACTATGATAAGTATAACTGGGAAGCACATCCTGAGCATTTTATCCTTGCTGATGTCAAGGACGAGGTTGATTTTGGCGAGGGGAAAAAGAATATCTTCGCCCTCCCCGATACCGAGATCCTTGTTCAGCATGAAAAGGAAGTGCAGATGGCAGTCCATGGCTATGGCGATGGCAGAAGCGTGTACATTTCGGGTCTGCCGTATTCGTTTGAAAACAGCCGCGTGCTCTACCGCGCGATCCTCTGGGCGGCGCACGGAGAAGCAGAGCTTCATAAGTGGTTCTCCACGAATTACAATGTCGAGGTGCACGCATTTGTCGAAAATGGCAAGTATTGCGTCGTGAACAATACCTATGAACCGCAGGATACCGTCGTTTATACAGATCGCGACAGCTTCCCGCTCCACCTCGAGGCAAACGAGATCCGCTGGTATAGCATTTGATACTGATTTTACACCAAATGGCGTTGCGCAAGCAACGCCATTTTTGCGCGCGCAAAAAAATATTGCAATTACAGGGAAAACGTGCTAAGATAGCGGGTGAAAAACACACGATATAAGTGCGATATATAAGGAGTCTGAAATGAAAGAGAATGTACAGGCAGTCCTTGCGAATTTCTGCATCGAAGGCAACCCCGTAAGCTGTGGATCCTACGGCTGTGGACATATCAATGGAACATTTCTGGTCGAAACAGATGGCGGGAAGCGTTATCTGCTCCAGAGGATCAATCACAATACCTTCCGCGATGTTGCAGGACTGATGGAGAATATCGTTTCCGTCACCGAGCATCTGCGTGCGAAGTCTGACGATCCTCGCGCGACCATGACCATCGTGCCGACCCGCACGGGCGAGAGCTATACCTGCGTGGATGGGCAGTATTGGCGTGTGCTCAATTTTGTGGAGGGCACAGTCTGCTTGCAGCTTCCCGAAACGGATGCGGATTTTTATGAAAGTGCCGTCGGTTTTGGACGTTTTCAGCAGCTTCTGCTCGATTTTCCTGCGGAAAAACTGCATGAAACGATCCCCAATTTCCACAATACGCCCGACCGTTACCGCATCTTCCTCGAGACGCTTGCGCGCGATCCCATGCATCGTGCCGCGCAGGTGCAAAAGGAGATCGAATTCGTCCTTGCACATCAGCAGGAGATGGCGACCATCCAGAATGCGCTCGATACGGGCGTGCTTCCCCTGCGCGTGACGCATAACGATACGAAGCTCAATAACGTCCTGCTCGATGCCAGAACGAGAACGGCACTTTGCGTGATCGACCTCGATACGGTCATGCCCGGCTCGAGCCTGTATGACTTCGGCGATTCTATCCGCTTTGGCGCGGCGACCGCGGCAGAGGATGAAAAAGATCTCGACAAGATGGAAATGAGCCTTGACCGCTTCCGCGCGTTTACCCGCGGCTACATCCGCGCCTGTCCCGATCTGACTGCCAAGGAGATCGAATTGCTCCCCATGGGCGCAAAAACGATGACCATGGAGTGCGGTGTCCGCTTCCTGACAGACTACCTCGACGGCGATCACTATTTTGCCGTTTCCCGCGACGGGCAGAACCTCGACCGTGCACGCACGCAGTTCAAGCTGGTCGCCGATATGGAGAAGAAGTGGGACGATATGCGCCGCATCGTCACCGAGGAAGCCAGATGATTTGAGGAAACGCTGGCGCGGCCACCGATGTGATCGCGTCGGAGCTTATCTATACTAGCAAAATGCAAAGGAGAATGGATATGTTACACGTAAATATTATCAAGGTAAAATCCCCCGAAGAAATGGGCAGCGCAGCAGCGGACATTTTTGAAAGCCTGATCCGTACGAAGCCTGCTTGTGTGCTCGGTCTTGCAACGGGCTCGACCCCGATCCCCCTGTATCGTGAGCTTGTCAAGCGCGAGAAAGAGGGAAAGATCGATTTTACCCGTGTTCGTTCTGCAAATCTGGATGAGTACAAGGGTCTTGCGCCCACGCATCCGCAGAGCTATCGCTATTTCATGCAGGATAATCTCTTTGACCACGTTTCCATCAAGCCTGAAAATACCATCGTGCCCGACGGACTGGCAGAGGATGTCGAAGCGATGTGCGCAGAGTATGAGCGCAAGATCGAGGACATGGGCGGCGTGGATATCCAGCTCCTCGGTTTGGGTCACGATGGCCACATCGGCTTCAATGAGCCCTGCGACCATTTCCCCAAGATGACCCACGAAGTCGAGCTCACCGCAATGACCCGCGAGGCAAATACCCGCTTCTTTAGCAGCATCGACGAAGTTCCGACCGCGGCATTTACCATGGGTATTGGCACGGTCATGGCGGCAAAGCAGGTGCTGATGATCGTTACGGGTGCAGACAAGGCAGAGATCCTGGAGAAAGTTTTCTTCGGCCCTGTCACCCCCGAAGTTCCTGGCTCGATCTTGCAGATGCACCCCAATGTGACGCTCATTTGCGATGAAGCGGCAGCATCGAAGCTCCCCCTGTGACTATGCTCTATAAAAATGCTCTGATTTTTACGGGAAATGGCTTCCAGCGCGGTGCATTCCGCGTGGAGGATGGCAAATTTTCCGAAATTCTTGATACCGAGCCCAATGAGGACGGCATTGACCTCGGCGGGCGCTATGTGATCCCCGGGCTTGTAGATGTGCATGGTCACGGCAATTCGGGCGCGGATTTTTCCGATGGCGACGTATCTGGCATTTCCCAGATGGCGCGCTATCTTGCGAAAAACGGCATCACGAGCTTTGCGCCCGCGTCGATGACGCTTGCATACGATGTGCTCGATAGAGCATTTCGCTCTGCGGTGGTGTTTTGCCGTGAGCGCGAGGCGGACTGCGCACGGCTCATGGGCATTCAGATGGAAGGACCGTTCTTTTCGGAGAAGAAGAAGGGCGCGCAGAATGCTGCGTACCTGAAAACGCCCGATTTTGCGGCATTTTCTCAGCTTTATGCGGCATCGGAGGGGCTTGTGCGCATTGTCGATGTGGCGGCGGAGCTTCCGAATGCGGTCGAATTTGCGCAAAAGGCATCACAGCTTTGCACCGTCTCGATCGCGCATACGGATTGCGATTATGACGATGCCTGCGCCGTGTTTGACGCGGGCGCGACGCATTTGACGCATCTATACAATGCAATGCCCCCCATCCATCATCGCAAACCGGGTCCGATCGGTGCGGCATCGGAGCGCGAAAACGTTGTCGCAGAACTCATCTGCGACGGTCAGCACATCCATCCGAGCGCGGTGCGCATGGCATTTTGCCTGTTCCCTGACCGCATCTGTTTGATCTCGGATGCGCTTCGCTGTTGCGGTATGCCCGATGGGCACTATACCCTCGGTGGGCAGGATGTATTCTTAAAGGACAATGTGGCGCGCCTCGCCGATGGCACGATCGCTGGCTCGGCGACGAATCTGTACGATTGCATGAAAAATGCGGTCGCATTTGGCGTTTCGCCTGTGCAGGCGATCCGCTCTGCGACGATCATTCCTGCGCGCCAAATCGGACGCGCGGACGAGATCGGCTCGATCGAGGCAGGAAAATGGGCGGATTTTGTCGTCTGCGATGAAGCGCTGAACCGCGAGGCAGTCTATCTGGGAGGAGCACGCCTGTGAAAACCTATACGATCGCGAAAACCAATGGTGCACCCGACTGGAACAAGATCGAAGCGCTTGCTGTCGATACCGTTTGCTGGCTTCCTGACTGCGGCATCGCCATGGAGCAGAAGTTATGCTATGACGATGGCGCGATTTATGTCTGGCAACGTGCCCATGAGCAGAAGATCCGTGCGACCCTTACCGAGCCACTCGACCCCGTGTGCGAGGATAGCTGTATGGAGTTCTTCTTCGGCTTTGCGGACGATGGACGCTATTTTAATTTCGAGTGCAATCCGAACGGATGCATCTACCTTGGCTTCGGCGCAAGCCGCGCCGAACGCGTGCGCTTGATCGTGGAAGACCCTACTGCGCGTTTTTCCATCCGCACGGCGCGCGAAGTGGACGGATGGTCACTTACGTATCGCTTGCCGCTCTTATTTTTGCGCCAGTTCTATCCCGCGCTTATGCTCGAAAGTGGACTTTGCTTCCGTGCGAACTGCTATAAATGCGGCGACCGCACCGAGCACGCGCACTATCTTTCGTGGAATCCTATGTCCACCCCAACGCCTGACTATCACCGTCCGATCGATTTCGGCACGATGGTGCTTGCGTAAAAAATCGAAAGCTGTCGCAAGAAATTGCGGCAGCTTTTTTGCAGTAAGGGCGATTTTTCGTGCGAATATGCCATGAAAAAATATTGTATTGCAAAAAGAGGAAAAATGCGTTACAATATCGAAAAGGCGGTTTTCGCCCGAAAGGATGCATCTTTATGAACATTGCGATCGTTACCGATACCAATAGCGGTATTTCCGCGCAGGAAGCGAAGGAACTTGGCATTTTCCTGTTGCCACTTCCTGTCCTCATCGATGGCAAGAGCTATTTGGAGTCGATCGATATCACCATTGACGAGCTCTACACCGCCATGGAGCGCGGTGCGGATATTTCTACCTCGCAGAGTGCACCTGCGCTCATTTTGGAGCTTTGGGATGAACTGCTTGCAAATGGCTACGATGCCATCGTGCATATCCCCATGACGAGCGGTCTGAGCGGAAGCTGCCATAGCGCGGCTATGCTTGCGCAGGAGTATGAGGGGCGCGTGTTCGTCGTGGACAATCACCGCGTGTCCGTCACCCAGCGCCTTTGCGTTCTGGAAGCGAAAGCGATGGCAGATGCGGGCGAGCGCGCGCAGGATATCAAGGCTTATCTTGAAGAAACGGGGCTTCGTGCGCGCATCTATGTGACGCTCGATTCGCTCAAGCATCTGCAAAAGGGCGGGCGTTTGAGTGCGGGCGGGGCGCTCGTTGGAACGCTTCTGAATATCAAGCCTGTGGCATTCATCGGCGCGGGCAAGGTCGAGACGTTTGCAAAGGCGCGTGGCATGAAAGCGGCGCAGAAGCGCATGATCGAGGCGATCCACGCGGATATCGAAGAATTTTTTGCCGATATCTCCCGCGAGAAGTTGCGCATTGCGACTGCGGGCACGCTCAGGATCCAGGCGGAGATCGATGCATGGGTGCAGACGGTCAGCGCGGCGTTTCCCGACATGAATGTGTTCTACGATCCGCTTCCTTGTAGCCTTTCGACGCATATCGGCCCGAATGCCATGGGCGTGAGCGTCACCGTTGTAGAGAAATAAAGAATCAATGCGGCAGAAGTTTCTGCCGCATTTTTATTATAACATCGTTTCGTCGTATTTTGCGCGGATGCCGCCGATGAATTTGGGGCGGGTGCGCGCGGCGGTGAGTTGCGCCTGTCCGATGTGGTCGTGCGTGAGACGAACGGGAACGGCGACCTCTTTTAAGTGCATTCCGATCAGCGTCAGACCGATATCGAGCCCCGCATCTGCGCGGATATGCTCAAGCACGATAGGGTCATCAAAGGAAAGATAGCTCTGCGTAGCGAGAGAACCGCCCGCCTTTGGTTGTGGCACAACGTTTACTGCCTCGCCATATGGCACAGCCGCGTGCTCGGTGACGATGGCGCAATTTAGGTGCTCACAGCATTGCACCGCGAGGTAGAGCCCTTGCTCTTTGGCATAGGTGTGCAGACCGCGGAAAACTTCTGCCGCGGCGTCGGGGCTTGAATGCGTGCCGATGTGCGCACCGAGCACCTCACTTGTGGAGCAACCGATCACGACGATGCTACCGCTACGGAGTTTCGCGCGTTCGCAAAGCTCTTTGATGGCGGCGTAGCTCTCTTCATAGAGTTCACTGAGCATAGGATACCTCCTCGCAAAGGGCGCACGCGAGCGCATCGATCGCGGCGCGGCTTTCGTCGCTCAGCGCGGAAAGTACCTTGACGCTCGGCGTGACAAAACGAAGTTCCTTGCTTCCCTCGAGCATCTTTTGCATCACTTTTGTGGCAACGGGTGCCCACGAGCCGTTTTCGATGAAGCCGACGGTACGGTTGCGGTAGGTACGCTCGGTGAGGTGGTGGATAAATTCCTTCATAAATGGGAAAACATCGCCATTGTAGGTCGGCGTTGCCAGCACGAGCTTTTCGTAGCGGAATGCATCGGCGACTGCCTGCGCCATATCACAGCGGGCAAGGTCATAGGTGCAAACGGTTTCGCCGCGTGCGCGCAGTTTTTCTGCGAGCAGGTGCGCGGCTTCGGCGGTATGTCCATAAATGGATGCGTAGGCGATCACTGTGCCCGCTTCCTCGGGGCGATAGCTCGACCATGTATCGTAATAGGAAAGATATTTGCCCAGATCCTCTTTCAGCACAGGTCCATGCAGGGGCGCGATGATGGAAATGTCGAGTGTGGCGGCTTTTTTCAGAAGCGATCGTACCTGCGCGCCGTATTTTCCGACGATGCCGATGTAATAGCGGCGCGCCTCGTCAGTCCACGGCTCTTCATGATCGAGTGCACCGAATTTGCCGAAGCCGTCTGCGGAGAAAAGCACTTTGTCGTGGGCATCATAGGTCACGATCACCTCGGGCCAATGCACCATGGGCGCGGCGACGAAATGGAGCGTGTGCGTGCCGAGCGCGAGGGTATCTCCCTCGGCGACGACCAGACGGCGCTCGGCGTATTCCGTGCCGAAAAAGCCGCGCATCATGGCAAATGCTTTTGCCGATGCGACAACGGTCGCATTCGGGTAGCGCTCGAGGAATACTGCCACATTTGCCGAATGGTCGGGCTCCATGTGCTGTACGATCAAATAATTTGGCATACGCCCCTGTAATGCACATTCGATATTGTCGAGCCATTGCGCGCCGAAATGCGCATCCACGGTGTCCATGACGGCGATCTTTTCATCGAGGATGACGTAGGAATTGTATGCCATGCCGTTTGGCACGCGGTACTGCCCCTCAAATAGATCGACTGCGTGATCGTTCACGCCGACATAGCGGATATCGTTGGTAATGAACATAAGTGCTTTCTCCTTATTGCTTTTTTCTATAGTATACACGATTTTTCGCCATTCGTACAGAGGGAAATTTTTTGCATACAGACGTATCGTAAAAAACTTAATATTTAATTAAGGCTTGGGCGATTGACTGTATCTGTGCGATTTGCTAGAATGGTATCAAGAAAGCAATATCCGATCATTTCTATGGAGGTATGCAAAATGAAGTTGAGAAAAGTGATTAGCATCCTGCTTGCGGTGTGCATGATGGCTTGCCTGAGTGCCTGCGCAAGCGAAGAGGGCGCGGTGTTCGTGCAGTCGGTCGCGGAGCTTGCGGGCAGAGGTGCGATCGCGGCGGGAGATCGCTTCGCGGCGATCGTCGTTTCGGAAAATGTTGCCGAGATCGAGCGCGACAGCGATAAGTCCATCGGCGAACTTTATGTGCGCGAGGGTGACGACGTGACCGAGGGTCAGGAGCTGTTTACATACGATACCGAGCAGCTCACGCTCACGCTCGATAAGCAGCGCCTGGAACTCGAACAGCTCAATGCGACCATCGAGAACTATCAGTCGCAGATCAAGGATCTTGAAAAGGCGCGCGATAAGGCATCCGAGGCAAATAAGCTTCAGTATATCGTGCAGATCCAGTCTACGCAGGTGGATCTAAAGGAAGCGGAGCTGAACGTCGTCGCAAAGCAGCGCGAGGTCGAAAAATCGGAGAATATCCTCGAAAATGCGACGGTGTATTCCCCAGTTACGGGGCGCATCCAGTCCATCAACGACGGCACTTCGGATGATTACAGCAGCAATTCTTCTGCCTATATCGTGATCCAGCAGTCGGGCTCTTACCGCGTCAAGGGTACGATCGGCGAGCTCCAGCGCGGTGGTCTGATGGCGGGTACGCGCGTCAAGCTCGTTTCCCGCACGGATGAATCGGTCTTCTGGACGGGTACGGTCACGCTCGTGGACTACGAAAATCCCATTCAGAGCGATAGTAACTATTATTACAGCAACACGGACGAGATGACGAGCTCCAGCAAGTATCCGTTCTATGTCGATCTTGATGATACCGAGGGGCTGATCCTTGGCCAGCATCTGTATCTGGAAGTCGAGGTCGAGGAAGAAGAACAGCAGGGCATTGCCATTTCCTATGCATTTGTTGCCTATGACGAGGAGTGGAACCCCTACGTCTGGGCGGCAAAGGACGGAAAGCTCGAAAAGCGCGCAGTCACGCTTGGCGACTTTAATGATATGAGCGGGATGGTCGATGTGCTCTCGGGTCTTACCGAGGAGGACTATATCGCATTCCCCGATGAAAGCGTTTGCGTCGAGGGTGCGCCCGTTACCTACGATCAGCCGCAAGAGGATGTGGAAGGGGTGGTCTAAATGGCGATCCTGACACTCACAGACATCTGCAAGGACTATTTGCAGGGCAAGGAAAGCGTCCATGTCCTGAAAAATATCAATTTGACGGTCGAAAAAGGCGATTACCTTGCCATCATGGGGCCGTCTGGCTCGGGCAAGACGACGCTGATGAATCTGATCGGCTGTCTCGATGTGCCGACATCGGGCACGTATACCCTCGACGGGACAGATCTGAAAGATATGAGTGATGATGCCCTTGCGCAGATCCGAAATCGCTACATCGGCTTCGTGTTCCAGAATTTTTACCTGCTTCCCAAAATGGACGCGCTGGACAATGTGGCGCTCCCGCTTCTGTATGCAGGTGTGCCGCTCAAAGAGCGCCGCGCGCGTGCCGAGGAAGCGCTCAAAGCGGTGGGACTGGAAGAGCGCATCCATTTCATGCCCAATCAGCTTTCGGGCGGTCAATGCCAGCGCGTTGCGATCGCACGCGCCATGGTCGGAAAGCCTGCGCTTCTGCTCGCGGACGAGCCGACGGGTGCGCTCGATACCAAGGCGGGCAATCAGATCATGGATATTTTCCGCGGCTTGAGCAACGAGGGCATGACCATCATCATGATCACGCACGAGCCGAGCATCGCCGCCTGTGCTGATAAGACCTATCACATCCTCGACGGCGAGCTTCGCACCGAACCGTATGAGCCAGCAAAGGAGGGGCAGAGCGATGAAGCGTAAATCGAAAGCGAAGAAGATCATTCTTTCGGTGACGGCGCTTGTGCTCGTTGCCACGCTCGGACTGGGCGGATGGTACTATGCGGTCAATCGCAATACCGAGCCCGTATTCGTATATGATTTTTCCACCATCGGCATGACGGAATACTGGGGCGATTCCCGTGAAAGCTATGGACCTGTCACGACCGATGGCATCCAGACCGTCTATGTTTCCGATACCCAGACCGTCACGGGCATTCTCGTATCGGAGGGCGATACGGTCAAAAAGGGCGATGTGCTTATGACGTTTGATACGACCCTTTCTGACCTTGCGCTGGAACGCGCCCGCCTTGCGGTCGAGAAACTCAAGCTCCAGCTTGAAAGCGCGCAAAAGGAGCTTCGCAATATCAATTCCATGCGCCCGATGGTGATTCCTGTGGACACCCCTGACGAGGATGAGAACCTCGGCACGGAACTTGCGAGCGATTTTCTGATCTCCTCGCAGGCGAAGTACGACGGTAGCACCGCAGAGCTTCCGCTCGTGTGCTGGTTGCGCGATACGAAAAATGTAGATACGGCGCTTCTTGAGACCATTCGCCAGCAGGCGGAGGCGCTTCAGCGCAAAAATGCGGAAACGGCGGACGATCCGCTGCTCAATGCGGCATCCCCCACCGCGGACGAGGGCGAAACACAGCCCGAGACCAC
Organism: uncultured Oscillospiraceae bacterium; assembly: GCA_964627295.1. GTDB lineage: Bacteria > Bacillota > Clostridia > Oscillospirales > Oscillospiraceae > Faecousia. Next base: position 21,494 of record CAZVJJ010000002.1, read on the forward strand.
CGCACCTGAAACAACAGCGCCTGAAACGACTGCGCCCGAAACGAGCCCCGAGGGTGGCGGGGAAACACCCGAAGAAACGACCCCTGAGGAAACGGAACCCGAACCGCTCGTCGTAGACAGCTACTATGTGATCTTCAAGGTGACGAGCGGGAATATGTCCCTCGGAACGACGAAAACATGGCAAGGGCTCTATGTCACGCGCAACCCAGAAACGAATATCTTTACATTCCGCTTCTTTGATGCAAGCTATGTGCAGGACTATACCATTGCCGAATCTGACCGCAAGGATACCCCGGAAATCGATTTTGGCAGCGGCTATACCGCCGCGCAAATCGCCCAGATGCGCACCGAGCAGGAAAAGACCATCCGCGATCTGGAATTTGAGATCAAGATGGCAGAGGCAGACTATAAGATCAAGCAGACAGAGACAAGCGATGGCAATGTGCGCGCCGAGATCGACGGCACGGTCGTCACCGTTTTGACTGAGGAAGATGCCAAGGCGATGAAGCAGCCCATCCTGAAAGTTTCGGCGGGTGGTGGATTCTATATCGAGGGCAGCGTCAGCGAGCTTGAAAAGGACACCATGCAGCTTGGACAGGAAGTCACGGTAAACGACTGGAGCACGGGCATGGTCTACACGGGCGTGATCGAAAGCATCGGTGATTTCCCGCAGACACAGCGCAATTACTATGGCGAGGGCAATCCCAATGCATCGTACTATCCGTTCCGCGTGTTTGTGGATGAAAGCGCGGATCTGCGCGCGGGCAATTATGTGAGCGTGTCGTATTCCTCAGCGACGTCACAGCAGGGCATCTACCTGCAAAATCCGTTCCTGCGCACGGAGCAGGGGCGCTCCTATGTCTATGTGCGCGGTGCAGATGGCACGCTCGAAAAGCGCTATGTCACCACGGGCAAGGCGCTTTGGGGCAGCTATACCGAGATCCTCAGCGGCATCACGCAGGCGGATCTTCTCGCGTTCCCTTACGGCAAGACCGTCAAAGAGGGCGCGCCGACGCAGGAGGGCGACCTGTCCGACCTGTATAATTACTAAGGAGGGGTGTATATGATCGAAAATATCAGACTGGCATTTCAAGGTATTTGGGGTCACAAAATGCGCTCCATCCTTACGATGCTCGGCATCATCATCGGCATTGCCGCGATCATCACCATCGTTTCCACCATTAAGGGCACGAATGAGCAGATCAAGGAAAATTTGATCGGCGCGGGCAATAATGTTGTCACCGTTCAGCTCAATCAGAGCGGATATGCCTATGATATGACGTGGAACAGCCTGCCCGATGGCGTGCGCGTGATCACGGAGCAGACGCGGCAGGAGCTTTGCAAGCTCGACGGCGTGGAGGATGTCACGCTCTATACCACCCGCAGCTATGCTGATAGCATTTACTACCGCAACACGCAGTTCAATGGCGAGCTGTATGGCATCGATGCGCATTACTTGAATGTCTACGGACTTCAGGTCAAGACGGGGCGCGGCTTTACGCAGACAGACTATTCAGAGCACCGCAAGGTGGCGCTTGTCGATACCACTGCGGTCACGACGCTTTTTGCGGGGGAAGACCCTGTCGGCAAGGCGCTTGAGATCAACGAGGATGTCTATACGGTCGTTGGTGTGGTCGCACTTTCGCAGGAATTCACCCCGACCATCAATTCGCTCAATGACTATTATCTCTACGCCGACACCTCTTCGGGTGCGCTCTATCTGCCCGATTCCGTCTGGGCGACGGCGTATCAGTTCGATGAGCCGCAGAATGTTGCCATCAAGGTCAAAAATACCGACGTGATGACTACGGCGGGGCAGAATGCGGCAAATCTGCTGACCGATCAGCAGATCGTCGATCCTGAAAACTCGAATTTCGATTACCGCAGTCAGGATATGCTCGAGCAGGCACAGCAACTTCAAAGTATGTCCGAATCGACGAATGTTCAGCTCATTTGGATCGCGAGCATTTCGCTCCTCGTTGGCGGCATCGGCGTTATGAACATCATGCTCGTCTCGGTGACGGAGCGCACGAGTGAGATCGGCTTGAAAAAGGCGATCGGTGCGAAGAAAAAGCGCATCCGTCTGCAATTTTTGACCGAGGCGGCGGTGCTCACGAGCCTTGGCGGCATCATTGGCGTTGCCACGGGCATCGGACTTGCGGAGCTCATCTCGCACATGATGCAGATCCCTGTCGCGGTGAGCGTTCCTGCGATCTTGATCTCGGTCGTGTTCTCGATGCTGATCGGCATCGTGTTCGGTCTTGTCCCTGCGATCAAGGCGGCAAATTTGAACCCGATCGAAGCATTGCGCCGCGAGTAAGCTGTGTGCATCCCCCGAAATTTACCTATGCAAGCTCCCGAAGTGCGCAAACTTCGGGAGCTTTTTTCGCAAATTGCCTGTTGCAATGGCGGGGAAATGCGTTATAATGGAAAAAGCGACACAGGAAAGAGGGAGACCATGAAAAAATTTGCAGCGTTTTTCCTTGCAGGAGCGATGCTCCTCACAACAGGCTGTGCCAAAGCACCCGATGCGGTGCAGGACACGACCACTTCCATCCCAGAAACGACCGAGCAGGTCACGATCCCCCAAAATACATTGACAGGAGAAGAACTTATGCAGGACATGAAAATCGGCTGGAACCTTGGAAACACCTTTGACGCGCCCGATGGCGAGATCTCGTGGGGCAATCCCGTCACTACGAAAGAGTTGATCGAATATGTCAAGTCGCTTGGTTTCAATACCATCCGCATTCCGATCACGTGGAACACCCACGTCGGGGATGCACCAGAATACAGCATCGACGAGGGCTGGATGAAGCGCGTGGATACGGTCGTGAACTATGCTCTCGATGCAGGGATGTACGTCATCATCAATTCGCACCACGACAATGGTGTCTATACGCCGATCCCCGAGAATGAAGCGCACGCAAAGAAGTATCTTGCCGCCATCTGGAAGCAGATCGCCGAGCATTTTGCCGATAAGGATCATCACCTCATTTTTCAGGGCATGAACGAGCCACGCGTTGAGGGCACGTCCTATGAATGGAACGTCGATACGAAAAATGCCGACTGCATGGCATCCATCGAGGTCGTCAATCAGCTCAATCAGACCGTCGTCGATACCATCCGCGCGGCGGGCGGCTACAATGCCGATCGCTTCATCATCGTCTCGCCCTATGTTGCCAATGCGGGCGCTGCCGTGCTTTCGAGCTTCCATCTGCCCGACGATCCTGCGGGCAAGCTGATCGTTTCCATCCATGCCTATACACCCTATGACCTCTGCCTGAGCACCGATGTGACGAAAAATACGTTCACAAAGCAGGGCGTGAGCGATATCAAATCCTTTATGATGAGCGTTGATCGGATGTTCGTGCAGAAAGGCATCCCCGTTATCATTGATGAAATGGGCATCGTCCATAAGGACAATCCCGATGCCAAATATGAGTGGGCAAAGACCTATGTTTCCCTTGCAAAGCAGTATGGCATGGTCTGCGTCTGGTGGGACAATGGCTCGACCACGATCGGCACGGAGTCTTTCGGCATCGTCAACCGCAGAAAACTCTGCATCTATGAGCAGTCGCAGTCCGTTTATGACGGTCTGATGGCGGGTCTGGAAGCACAGGAATAAGAAAGCGCAGGAAACTGCCGCAATGGAGGTAAATTATGGGCATCATTTTTCTTGAAGATAAGAAGATATTCAAGCTCGACACGCCTGCGACGAGCTATGTGATGGGCGTGGAGGACAGCTTCGGCTATCTTGTGCACTATTATTACGGAAGAAAGATCGCAGATGCGGATGTGGCGTATCTTGCGCGCACGTGGGAATCGCCGTTCACGCCCGAAAAGAATATGCGTGACAAGCTTAGCTTCCTCGACTGTGCACCGCTTGAATATCCGACGGGCGGTATTGGAGATTTCCGTGAGCACGCGCTGGAGATCGAAACGCCGAGTGGACACAATGCGGTCGAACTTGGCTACAAGAACCACGAGATCCGTTGCGGCAAGCGTAAGCTTGCGGGACTTCCTGCGACCTTTGGCGGCGAGGAGGACTGCACCGAGCTTGCCATCACCATGCGCGACGATGTCCTGGGGCTTGAAGTGGAGCTTCTTTATACCGTTTTCGACAAGCTCGATGCCATCACGCGCAGTGCGCGCATCGTCAACGCGGGCACAGAGGTGATCTATCTGACGAAAGTCCTCTCTGCGTGCCTCGATATGGACGATCAGGCGTTTTCTATGCTCACGCTCCACGGCTCGTGGGCGCGCGAACGCGCGATGCAGTACCGCAGGCTCGGTCATGGCAGACAGAGCGTCTGCTCCGAGCGCGGAGAGACGAGCCATCAGGATCATCCGTTCGTTGCCCTCACAACGCCGAATATTTCGCAGACCGAGGGCGAGGTGTATGCGATGCACCTTGTCTATTCTGGCAATTTCTATCTCAGTGCGGGGCTTGACCAGTTCGATTCCGTGCGCGCGGTGATGGGCATGGGCGACTATCACTTCCGCTGGAAGCTTAGCGAGGGCGAGGCATTCCAAAGCCCCGAAGTGGTGCTCGTTTACTCAGCGGAGGGACTTGGCAAAATGAGCCGCACGTTCCACGACCTTTACCGCGGACATATCATCCGCAGTCCTTACTGCCATCAGAAGCGCCCCATCCTTATCAACAACTGGGAAGCGACCTATTTTAACTTCAATACCGAGAAGCTTCTCGCCATCGCGCGCGTAGCGGCGCAGGTCGGTATTGAAATGCTCGTGATGGACGATGGTTGGTTCGGCAACCGCTACGATGACAACCGCGCCCTCGGCGACTGGTTCGTAAACGAAGAAAAGCTGAGCGGAGGCCTTAAATACCTCGTCGATGAAGTCAACAAACTGGGACTGAAATTTGGCATCTGGATGGAGCCTGAGATGATCTCGCCCGATTCCGACCTCTATCGCGCGCATCCCGATTGGGCGATCGCTGTGCCGAACCGAACGGCTGGGCTCTGCCGCAATCAGTATGTGCTCGATCTGACGCGAAGCGAAGTGCTGGAATACGTGTGGGGGCGCATCGAGGCGATCCTCAACAGCGCCAATATCGCCTACGTCAAGTGGGACATGAACCGCCAGCTGTCTGACCTGGGCAGTATCGCGCTCCCCGCAGACCGACAGGGCGAGCTCTACCACCGCTATGTGCTTGCGGTCTACGAGCTTCAGGAGCGCCTCTTCACGCGCTTCCCGCATATCCTGCTCGAAAATTGCTCGGGCGGTGGCGCACGTTTTGACCCGGGTATGCTCTATTACAGCCCCCAGATCTGGTGCTCCGATGATACGGATGCCATCGAGCGGCTGAAAATTCAGGAGGGAACGGCGCTCATTTACCCGCTTTGCTCCATGGGTGCGCACGTTTCGGATTGCCCGAACCATACGGTCGGGCGCGTGACCCCGTTTGAAACGCGTGGCCATGTGGCGCTTGCGGGCACGTTCGGCTATGAGCTCGACATTACGAAGATCCCGCGCGAGGATCGCGACCAGATTCCCCAGCAGGTCGCCATGTACCACCGCTATAACGACCTTGTCCGCGAGGGTGACTACTACCGCCTTGCATCCTATGCGCAGAACCATGCATATGACTGCTGGCAGGTCACATCGAAGGACGGCGCGCAGACGCTAATTACGTTCGTGCAGGTCATCGCACGGCCGAACTACCATTCCCGCCGCATCCGCTTGCAGGGGCTGGATGCCAATGCGCATTACCGCGTGTGCGGGACGGAAAAGACCTACGGCGGCGACATTTTGATGTATGCGGGACTGCCCATCGAGAACCCGTGGGGCGATTTCAAGTCGAAATTGATCGAGCTGGAACGGGTGTAAACTTACTTAACTTAATTAACTAAAGTTAATTAACCAAAAGCAGTTTGCAAGTTCACCAAAAAGACACATCTGCTTTCGTGCAACCAACCAAATCTGCTAAAAAGACTTGTAAAAGGCATCGAGTTATAGTAAAATCAACTATGGCTCGATGCCTTTCATTTTTACGAAATCGATTGCGAGAAAATTCGAGCCGATTTAATTAAACTAATTAACTTAAATTTCGACAGTAATGTTAAGTATCGGGATATATCCCGATCGTTCTTTCCAGTTTGGAAAGAACGATGCGTAGCTGAATGCAGCGAAAGGAAGGCGTTTATGAGGAAAAGACCGATCGCGTGGATGCTTTGTACGGCAATGCTTTTGACAGGCTGCGCAGGTGCGCCCGCAGAAGAAACGGAGGAGACGACCGTGCAGACGACAGCACCATGGCAGACAGAACTGGTTGGTACATGGGAAGCAGAGCAGGGAACGTGCATCGGCGGAACGGTTGTGGAGCAGGGCTATGTGACCGGCTTTGAAAAGGACGACGATGCGTGCAGCGTGAGCGTCCAGATCGACGAAAGCGGGTTTTACGACCTCGATTTCACCACCAAGGCGATCGGCGGCAGCAAGATCAACTACGTTTCGCTCGACGGCGAGCGCGTCGGTGAGATCAGCTCCGATGCGGCGAAATTCGGTCACAGCACCGTGCGTCGCGTCTACCTCGAAGCAGGTGCGCACACCGTGACGGTGAGCAAATACTGGGGCTACATCAACTGGGACAAGCTCGAGATCTATACGAGCGAACCGTTTGATGAATCGGTCTTTGACATTCCTGCGACCCTCGTAAATCCCAACGCGACGGACAACGCAAAGCGCCTGATGAGCTACCTTTGCGATATGTATGGTGAAAAGATCATCTCTGGCCAGTATTGCGACACGGGCATGAACGGCTGGGAGATGCGCAAGATCGCTGAGAATAACGGCGGCAAATATCCTGCCGTGCTCGGGCTCGATATGGGCTACTACTCCCAGACGGGCGTTGACCACGGCTCGGAGTGCAAGACCACGGAGCAGGCGATCGCCTGCTGGGAGAGTGGCGGTATCGTCACGATCTGCTGGCATTGGCTCGTCCCTGAAAAATATGTCAGCGGTACATGGTACTCTTCCTTCCGCCCTGAGCATACGAACATCAACCTTAAAAAGATCCTGAACGGGCAGGATGACGAGGGGCTTCAGCTCATTATGAAGGACATCGACAATATCGCGCAGGAGCTTCTGAAAATGCAGGAAGCAGGCGTTCCCGTTCTGTGGAGACCGCTCCATGAGGCAAGCGGCGGCTGGTTCTGGTGGGGCGCTGAGGGCGCGGATGTCTACAAGCAGCTTTACATCCTCCTTTACGATACCCTTACCAATACCTATGGACTGAACAATCTGATCTGGCTCTGGAATGGGCAGGATGCCGAGTGGTATCCTGGCGATGAATATGTGGACATCGTTGGCATCGATATCTATGCAGGCGAGCACACCTATTCCTCTCAGTCGGAAGCGTTCCTGCAAAACCTCGCCTACGGTGGCAATCAGAAGCTCGTCGTGCTCAGCGAGAATGGAACGATGATCGATCCCGACCTTTCCGTGCGCGACCGCGCAATGTGGGGCTTCTTCTGTACGTGGAGCGGTGAATTCGTGATGACCACGGGCGTGAAGAAAGCCTATTCCGAGCAGTATACAGATATTGAAATGCTTACCAAGGTCTATAACAGCGAGTACGTGATCACCCGCGACGAGCTGCCCGACCTAAAGACCTACCCCATCCGCGAGGACAGCGCACAATGAACGAATGGTTTTCCACAGACGGTCCTGTTTTTCAGTGGCTCGATAAGCTGGGACAGATGATCCTGCTGAGCCTTGCATGGATCATCGGATGCATTCCGATCATTACCATTGCGACCTCCACCACCGCGCTTTACTACGCCGTGATCAAATCGGTCAGGCGGGGCAGGGGGGACGCGCTCAAGGAATTTCTCCACAGCTACAAAGAGAACCTGCGGCGCGGCATTCCCATCACTGTAACGGTGCTTCTGCTTGGCGCGGTGCTGTATGCGAACGTGCACCTTTCACTTGCGCAGCAGAGCGGCACGCTCCCGATCGCGAATCTGATCGGACTGGCGCTGCTTTTGATGCTGACGGTGTATGTTTGCCCCATCCTTTCGCGCTTTACCATGCGCGTGCGGGATGTGTGGAAGCTTTCCTTTGTAATGGCGATCCGCTTCCTGCCGTATACGCTCCTGCTTGCGGTGGGCGTTGCGGCGGTCATAGCAGTGCAGGTCTTTCTCCTGCCGATGCCGACCGTGCTGATATTGCCGTCGGCATGGTGCTTGCTCACCACATACCCTGTGGAAAAAGCACTGCGAGCCTATATGCCCGAGAAAAAACCCGAGGACGACGCTTGGTATTACGAATAAGTTAGGGGATAGCGAGTATGAAAAAGAAGTTCGTATTAAGACGCATTGCCACATTGCTGCTTGTGTGCATGGTGGCGTGCATGATGCCGCTCAGCACGGACGCGGTCACGGATGGCTCACGGGATGACTACGAGCAGATCGTCAGCCAATACGCAGTCGCGAGCGACAGCATCAATTACCAGACGTACATTGCGCAGTACGCCACCGTCAAGCCACAGCAGACCATCCGCAAGGATGCATCTGAGTATGTGCGCTACGAAGAGGGCGACGAAGCGGCTACGCCTGAAATTTACAGCGATTACGAGGGCATGGCAGGGAAAAGCGTGCTCACGACGGAAAATTCGCTCATTGAATATGAGGTGAGCGTTCCTGAGACGGGCTTTTACGATCTGTCCTTTGTTTACTACCCTGTGGCGGGCAAGAATTCCGCCATCCAGAGAAGCGTTTTCCTCGACGGCGCACTTCCTTACGACGAGCTTTCGCTCGTGGAATTCCAGCGCGTGTGGAAAATGGATGTTGCCGATCTGACGGTAGACAGCAATGGCGTGAGCGTCCGCGCATGGGAGAAGGACAATCAGGGCAATGACCTCAAGCCCTCTTCTGTGGAAGCGCCCGAGTGGATCGAGAGCTATCTTTACGACAGCGAGGGCTATGTCACCACCGAGCTTGCGCTCTACCTCACCGCAGGTGAGCACACCATCACCGTGACAGGTCTGCGCGAGCCGATGCTCCTGCGCGAGCTGATCCTCTCCAACAGAAACGATGCCGTTTCTTATGCCGAGCGCAAGGCGGAGCTTGATGCCGCAGGCGCAAGCGCAACGAGCGGCGAGATCGTGCGCATCGAGGCAGAAAATGCGGTGAAGTCCTCTTCGCAGATGCTTTACGCAACGCAGGATCAGTCCTCTCCCGCCGTTTACCCCAGTTCCGCAAAAGAATTGCTCAACAATACCATCGGCGGCAACTCTTGGCGACTGAACGGACAATGGATCGAGTGGGAATTTGAAGTGTCCCAGACGGGCTACTACAATATCGCCCTCTTCGATCAGCAGAATTTTGTCAAGGGTGTCTATGTTTCCCGTAAGATCACGATCGATGGGGAAGTTCCCTTTGAAGAAATGGAAGCCTACGGCTTTACTTACGATTCGACTTGGCGCACCGATGTCCTTTCGGACAGCGAGGGCGTGCCCTATGAATTCTACCTCGAGGCGGGCAAGCACACCATCCGCATGGAAGTCGTGCTCGGCGAGTTTGCGCAGATCATCAGCGATGTGCAGGACTGCGTGACGCAGCTCAATGCCATTTACCGCAGCGTCATCCGCATCACAGGTGTTTCGCCTGACGAATTCCGCGACTACGAGATCGAAGCATCGCTCCCCGAGCTGGAAGGCAAGCTCGTGAAGGTCAGAGAGGAACTCGATGTCGCCATCACCGACCTGCGTGCCCTCATCGGCAAGGGAAGTGATAAGGAAAGCGTCCTCATCACGATGCGTGACCAGCTCGATGAGCTGATCTACGATCAGGAGCGCTTCGTTGAGGTCATGAGCTCGTTCAAGACCAACGTCCGCGCGACCGCAAACTGGATCACGCAGGTCATCGACCAGCCCCTCCAGCTTGACAGACTTTATGTTTACTCTCCCGACGTGGATGTGAAGATCGAAAGTCAGGGCTTCTTCTCCCGCATTTGGTACGAGATCAGCCGCCTGTTCTATTCGTTCATCATCGACTATAACCAGATCGGCAATGTTTCCGAAGACGAGGATGCAACTGCCATCACCCTTTGGATCGGCACAGGTCGCGATCAGGCAAACGTCATCAAATCCATGATCGATTCGACCTTTACCCCCGAATCGGGCATCAGCGTCAATGTTCAGCTCGTGGATATGAACACGCTCATCCGCGCAACGCTTGCAGGCGAAGGCCCCGACGTTGCCATTCAGGTGCCCAATACCAACGGCGTGGCGGGCGCGGTGCTGAATACGGGCAATGATACGGCTGTCAACTATGGCATCCGCAATGCTGTTCTTGACCTGACGTGCTTCAGCGACTATGAAGAGGTCGTTTCCCGCTTTGCCGACAGCGCAATGGTTCAGCTTCAGTTCAACGGCGCGACCTACGGCTTGCCCGAAACGCAGACGTTCCCCATGATGTTCTACCGCAAGGATATCCTTGCAGAACTGGGGTTGGATCTTCCTGAAACATGGGACGATGTGAAAGTTGCCATGACCGTGCTTGCAAAGAACCAGATGGAGTTCGGTATGCTTCCGAGCGAGCAGGTATTTGCGATGCTCCTGTACCAAAACGGTGGCGCTTACTACAATGCTGACGGTAGCAAATCTGCCCTCGATTCTGAGGAAGCGATCAATACGTTCAAGCAGTATTGCGAGTACTACACGGACTACAAGCTCGATAAGGAAACAAGCGTCGATCAGCGCTTCCGCACGGGCGAATGTCCCATCATCATCGCAGATTATACCCTTTATAATAACTTGCAGGTCTCCGCACCCGATATCGACGGCCTTTGGGGCATCGCGCCTGTTCCCGGCACGGTCAAAGAAGATGGCACGATCGACCATAGCGTCGGTTCGACAGGTCTTACGAGCCTCATCATGTCCGCAACGGAAGAGCCCGAAGCTTGCTGGGAGTTCCTGAAGTGGTGGAGCTCCGCAACGACGCAGACGAACTTCGGCTACGAGATGGAGAGCCTTCAGGGCGAAGCGGGCAGAGTTCCGACGGCAAACCTCGAAGCATTTGAAAACCTTGCATGGAAGGCATCCGATATGCAGGCGCTGCTCGAGCAGTTTGCATGGGTCAAGGGCATCCCGCAGGTGCCCGGCGGCTACTACTCTTGGCGTAACGTCAACAACGCATTCTATACAGTCACCACCGATACCGACACAGCCTCGCCCAGAGAGCAGTTGATGGATAAGGTCGTGCTGATCAACAACGAGCTTGCATACAAGTGGGAAGAATTCGAGCTCACGAGCACATTAGAGGAAGGAGAATGAGCATGGTGGCTATCAAAGAAAAGCTTGCGGGTCTGCGCGAAAAGCGCGGGCACATCGAGCTGAAGCAAACGACTTGGTCGTATATGATGATCGCACCGTATTTCATCCTCTTCTTCCTGTTCACGGTGCTCCCAGTCCTCGCTTCGATCGTATTGAGCTTCACGGATTTCAATATGCTCGAATTCCCGAACTTTGTCGGCTGGACGAACTACGTCCGCCTGCTCGTCAACGATGATATCTTCGTTGTCGCGCTGAAAAACACGCTGATCTTCGCCGTGATCACAGGCCCTGTCAGCTACTTCATGTGCCTGCTGTTCGCGTGGATCATCAATGAGTTCAAGGGAAAGCTCCGTGCATTCCTTACGCTGATCTTCTATGCACCGTCCATCTGCGGCAATGCATACATGATCTGGCAGATCATCCTCTCGGGCGACCGCTATGGTTACCTCAATGGTATCCTCTTAAAATGGGACATCATCAATGAGGCGATCCTTTGGATGAAGACAGAGGACTACATCCTGCCGTGCCTGATCGTCGTTCAGCTTTGGCTCTCCCTCGGCACAGGCTTCCTCAGCTTCATCGCAGGCCTGCAAACCGTCGATAAGTCCCTTTACGAGGCAGGCGTGCTCGATGGCATCAAGAACCGCTGGCAGGAGCTTTGGTACATCACGCTTCCTGCTATGAAGCCGCAACTTATGTTCGGTGCGGTCATGCAGATCACGCAGTCGTTCGCGATCGCGGATATCTCCATCCAACTCGCGGGCAATCCCTCGGTCAACAATGCGGGCGCAACGGTCGTCACGCATCTGCTCGACTATGGTACAGTTCGATTTGAAATGGGCTATGCTTCCGCGATCGCGACCATCCTCTTCCTGCTGATGGTCGGTACGAACAAGCTCGTCCAAAAGGTTCTCAGAAGGGTTGGTGAGTAAGCATGAGACTGTTTAAGCACAAGCTGCGCTCCAATCACCTCAACCGCTCCATCGCGGGCAATGGCTTGCTCTTCTTCATCATGGGCGTTTTCGGCGTTCTTATGGCGTTGCCGCTCGTAATGATCATCAACAATGCCCTAAAGCCCCTTGATGAGCTGTTCCAGTATCCCCCGAAGCTATTCGTTCGCAATCCAACACTCGAAAACTTCACCGATCTTTTCATCGCGATGAATTCTTCTTGGGTGCCGTTTTCGAGATACCTGCTCAATACCATTATTATTACCGCAGGTGGCACAGTTGGCCACGTGATCCTTGCTTCCCTTGCGGCGTTCCCGCTGTCGAAGCACAAGTTCAAGGGTCGCGATCAGCTTTTCAACATGGTCGTGCTTTCCATGATGTTCTCGTGGACGGTCACGCAGATCCCGAACTACATGATCATCTCCTGGCTCGGTATCAACAATACCTACTGGGCGCTGATCCTGCCTGCATCGGCATACGGCATGGGTCTTTACCTCATGAAGCAGTTTATCGACCAGCTTCCCGATTCGCTTATGGAATCTGCGCGGCTCGATGGCGCAAATGAGTGGCAGGTGTACTTAAAGATCGTTATGCCGAATGTCAAGCCTGCATGGCTGACCCTCGCGATCTTCCAGTTCCAGCAGATGTGGGGCAATACGGGCTCGATGTTCCTGCGGGATGAGCAACTCAAGCCGCTCCAGTTCGCGCTCCAGCAGATCGCCGCAGGCGGTACGGCGCGCGCGGGCGCGAGCGCAGCAGTCACGTTCATCATTGCCGCGATCCCCATCATTTTCTTCCTGATTTGCCAGAGCAACGTCCTTGAAACGATGACGACCTCTGGTATGAAGGACTAAAGGAGGGCAGACGCATGAAAAAGAATTTGAAACGCATTTCGGTGCTTCTGCTTACGCTTGTTCTCCTGCTTAGCTGCTTCCCTATGGTAGGTTTCGCAGACGAGCTTCCTTATGATACGTATAACTACGATTATTGGGAAAATATCGTCCATACGCCTGCGGCATATGTCCCCGATGGCTCGATTTCGGGCGTTGACCTCGGTGTTGGCGCATTCCTCAATCCGCAGGATATCAGCGCGGCACCCAACGGCGACCTCTATATCGCCGATACGGGCAATAACCGCATCGTCGTCGTGGACGGCGAGCGGGAAACGGTCAAAAAAGTGATCGATTCGTTCGTAATGGACGGAAGCGAGCAGACGTTCAATTCCCCTTACGGTGTGTGCATTTCGGATGACGAGCTACTGTACATCGCCGACCGCGAGAATCAGCGCATCGTCGTGCTCGAGCTCGACGGAAGCTTCGTCAAGATCGTGCGCGACCCCGTTTCTGATGTCCTTCCCGATGGCTTCGTGTTTAAGCCGCTGAAGCTTTCGGTCGATTATGCAGGACGTATCTACTGCATCGCGCAGAATATGTTCCAAGGCATCATGGTCTTTGAAACAGATGGTCAGTTCTCGGGCTTCTTCGGTACGATCAACGTCACCTTGAGCCTGTGGGAGAAATTCTGGAAGAAGATCGCGACCAAGGAAGAGCGCCAGAACCAGACCCTTTACATCGCGACCGAGTTTACGGGCATGGCGATCGATGAAAATGGTTTCGTCTATGCGACCAACATCGACGAAAACGGCGACCAAGGCGTTCGCCGCCTCAATCCCCGCGGCGAGGACGTCATCAAAAAGGGTGAAAACGAGAATGTCGGCGGTGATCTGTGGAATCTTACGGGCACATACGGTGGCGTGAGCCAGATCACGGACGTTGCTTACCGCGGCAACGGCATCTACTCACTGCTCGACCGCAAGCGTGGCAGAATTTTCACCTACGACCACGAGGGCAACCTGCTTTATATCTTCGGCGGCCTCGGCACGCAGGAGGGCGTGTTCACCACTCCCGCTGCCATCGAGCAATGGAACGGCGAACTGCTCGTTCTCGATGCTTCGACTGGCAATATCTGCCGCTTTGCCGCAACGGAATATGGCAGACTCATCAACGAAGCCGTTGCGCTACGCTATAGCGGCGATGAGGCACTTGCCGTTCCTCTTTGGGAGCAGGTGCTCAAGCTCGACGAGAACAACGAGCTTGCAAACAGCGGTATCGGCAAGGCATACCTCTCCGCAGGAGAAAATGAACTTGCCATGAAGTATCTCAAACTCGGCATGAACCGCGAGTATTACTCCGTTGCCAAGAAGCGCTACCGCGCAGAACTGCTCCGCGAGTATCTGGGCACGGTGCTTACCGTCATCGCGGTCGCGATCGTGGCGACAAAGGTCGGCATTTATGCCTATGACCGCCACAAGGAAAAGAAAACAGAAGGGAGGAAGAAGCCGTGAAAAAGTATTTTTCCAAAGAGCATTGGCGCTATCTTCTGCACACAATGTCTCACCCGATGGATGGCTATTATTGGATCCGTCACCGTAATTACGGTAGCGTTCCTCTTGCGATCTTGATCGTCGTTCTGTTTTCACTCTGCTTCTCGTTCAACCGCATCGGTGCAAACTTCATCGTAAACGATGTTGAGCCCGCAACGGTCGATTCCCTCTCTGAATTGACGGGCGTTCTCCTGCTTTACGGTCTGCTTTGCGTGTCGAACTGGTCGATCACGTGCCTAATGGACGGCGAGGGCAGAATGCGCGATATCGCCATCGCGATCGGCTATGCATTCTTCCCGATGATTCCCGCGTTCCTGCTCGCAACAGGTTTAAGTCATGTGATCGTTGAAGATGAAGCCGCGTTTTACACCATGATCATCGGCATCGGCATCGCCTATACCGTGATCCTCGCGCTCATGGGCATCATGCAGGTGCATAACTACACCCTCGGCAAGACCCTTGAGACGCTTCTGCTGACCTTTATCGCCATGCTGATCCTCATTTTCGTGGGTCTGCTGCTGGCGGATCTCATTGGTCAGGTCATCAATTTTGTCAAGTCCATCTATACGGAATTCGTATACAGGGCGTAGGAGGTGGATCCGATGGCAAAAAAGAAGAAAATCAAACAGCCGCTCACGTTTGCGAAGAAGCTGCTGTATGTGCTGCTGGCGATCGCACTTGTTGCGGTGCTCGCGTATGCGGCGTACTACCTTATTCACTTCTATTTCTACGATGCGTACAAGCAGTACCTCTCGGATTACGATTACGAGCAGGGAACAGAGCTTGTCCTCTCCAAAACGGAGCTGAAAGAAGCCGATGGCTATTATCTCGTTACCGAGACGGATGTGCTCGAGATGTATCTTGATCCCGACACGACCGACATCGCCATCCGCGACAAGCGCACGGGAAAAGTCACATTCGCCGTCCCGCAGAATGCGGATAACGACGACATGGCGAACAAGACCAATAAGAATTACCTCAAATCTCATGTGGTCGTTACCTATTTCAACTCCGCACGTACCGAGGGCACGTATGATTCGTGGTCGATGAGCGTCGAGCGTGGTCAGTTCACGCTAGAAGCGATCGAAAACGGCGTGCGCGTCGTGTATCAGCTTGGCGATTTCTCCAACAGCCTGTCCATTCCGATGTACTTGTCTGAGGAGAAGTTCGAGGAGCTGATCGCGGGTCTGGATGAAACCACGGTCAAGTCCATGAACCGCTACTATTCCACCACATCCGACGTGCCTGGGATGCGCCAGCTTCTCAAATCCCTGCGCAGTAACAAGGGCACGCAGGCGAAGATCAAGGAACTGCTCGACAGCCTTGGTTTTACCGAAGAGGATCTTGTGGAGCAGATGACACTTGCGGGCAGCGATGCCGCAGTTCCTGTTTCCTTTACCATTCCGCTTGAATACCGCCTCGAGGGCGACCATCTTGAGGTGAGCGTGCCTGTCAAAGGCATCGAAGAGGGCGGCGGCGCATCCATCTTCAAGGTGCAGCTCCTGCGCAACTTCGGCGCGGCAGATACCACCGAGAGTGGCTATCTCGTCGTTCCCAATGGCGACGGCTCGATCATCAATTTCAACAATGGCAAGACCGCCGCTTCGACCTACACCCAGTACATCTACGGCATCGACCCCTTGAGCGCGGACTATGTCGTGATGGAAAAGACGAGCAATGCGACCATGCGCCTGTTCGGCATCTGCCGTGAGGATCAGACCATCCTAGCGACTGTCGAGGACGGTGCATCCCTGACCATGCTCACCGCGGGCGTAGCAGGCAAGATCAACGGCTACAACTACGTTTACCCCACATTCGTGCTTCGCGGAAGCGAAAAGCTCGAAATGTTCGGTACGACGGGCAACGAAGCGGCACTTCCGCTCGTTGAGCCGAATGCTTACGACTGTGACCTCACCGTTCGCTACTCGTTCCTCGATAGCGATCACGCAGGCTACAGCGGCATGGCAAACTACTACCGCGACCGCCTCATCAGCGAGGGCGTGCTCACGCTCGATGATTCGCAGGAAGATGTCCGCTTCTATTACGATGTGGTCGCAGGCGTTGCCATGGAAGAATCCTTCCTCGGCAAGCAGTACATGGGTCTGACGGCAATGACCACCTTTGAACAGGCGGAGCAGATGGCGCAGACGCTTGCGGAGCTCGGCATCACGAATCAGGCGATGAATCTTCAGGGCTGGTTCAATGATGGCTACTACCACGATGCCGCAAGCAGTATCCACGTCAACTGGAAACTCGGCGGTAAGAGCGGTCTTGAAGCGCTCAACGAAACGCTGGCATCCATCGGTGGCTCGCTCTACGGCGATGTTGCATTCCAGAAAGTCAGCTATGAGGCTGAGGGCTTAAGCTACAACTACGAGGCAGAAAATTCCAAGTATTACAGCGGCTACGTCGCTTCGTTCGGACAGATCAACCCTGCCAACTTCCGCCAGACGAGTTCTCTTGGGTATCCCGAGACCTGCTACAACCTCGTTTCCCCGAAATTCCTCGTCCGTTATGTCGAAAAGTTTGCCGATAAGATCGAAAATGTCGATATTTCTGGCATTTCGCTTCGCGACCTCGGCAATACCCTCCAGTCGGATAAGAAGCGCACCGAGCCGATCACCCGCGAAGAGGCACTTGAAATTGTAGAAGCGATGCTTTCCAAGCTCGACGCGACCGAAAAGACCATCATGGTCAATTCCGCGAACGATTACGCATGGAGCTATGCAAGCGATATCACGAACCTGCCCCTCGGCGACAACGAATATCTCATCATCGATGAAGATATCCCGCTGTACGAAATGATCGTGCATGGCTCGATCAGCTACTGCGGTGAGACGTACAACCTTGCAAACAATGCCGATGCCCGCACCGAGATCCTTACCATGGTCGAGTACGGCGCAGCCCCCCACTTCGTCTTCACTTGGCAGGAAACGAGCGAAATGAAGTATTCGGGTCTGAATAACCTCTATGCAACCACGTTCGCGACATGGGTCGAGGATGCGGAAACGGTCTACAACGAGGTCAATGCAGTGCTCAGCGATGTGACGGGCGAAACGATCGTCGCGCATGAGATCCTTGCAAGCGGCGTGCGCAAGGTCACTTACAGCAATGGCACTTGCATCTATGTCAACTATACCCAGCGGGATGTCACCGCTGACGGCGTGCAGATCCCCGCAATGGGATATGCCGTGCATTAAGGAGGTGGAATGATGAAAAAGAAACGCCTGACCCTCGCCCAGAAACGGACGATCAGCGGCTATATGTTCATCCTTCCGTGGCTCGTCGGATTTGCGACATTTTACGTGCGTAGCCTCTTTATGACGGTGCAGTTCTCCCTTTCGGAGCTGACGATGAATGTGGACGATGGCGGTTACCAGCTCGCATTCAAAGGACTGGAAAACTACATCTACGCATTCCGTGTCCACGGCACATTCAAGCAGATCCTCACCACCTCGGTGCTCGATATGATCATCGACGTACCCCTCATCATCTTCTTCTCGCTTCTGATGGCGCTGCTGCTTAACCGCAATTTCAAGGGCAGAACGATCGTGCGTGCGATCTTCTTCCTGCCCGTCATTCTCAATGCAGAAGCGATCGTCGAGGCGGTCGAGACGGCAACGGTGATGATGGCTGGCGGACTTTCTTCGACAAGTAGCGAAGTTTCTAGCGCCACGAGTGGCATGGGCATTGAGTATTACATCGACCTGCTCGGCAACCTCATGATCCCGAAAACGGTGCTTGAGTACATCGTTGGCGCAGTCGAGCGCATCACGGGCATCATTTCCGCTTCGGGTGTGCAGATCGTCATTTTCATCGCGGCGCTCCAATCCATCCCCGGCTCGCTTTACGAAGTTGCACAGATGGAGGGCGCTACCGCATACGAAACATTCTGGAAGGTCACGTTCCCCATGGTCATGCCGCACATCGTTACGAATGTTGTCTACACGGTCGTTGATAGCTTCATTTCGAGTGATGTTGTCGATCTTGCGTACCAGACGGCGTTCAAGGAGCTTAACTACGGTCTTAGTTCCGTGTTCAGTCTGGTCAGTACCGTAGTGACCTGCGCGATCCTGCTGCTCGTTTGCAGCTTCATCCAGAAAAAAGCATTCTATTACAACTGAGAAAGGAGGAGCGTCACATGGCGAATAAACTGAGGGCATTCATTTCCAAGCATTTGGAATCGATGCGCAATGAAGAAACGAGCCTCAACGAACGCTATGCCATCAAAAATGGCATCACGGGATTCCTCGTCACGGTCTTTCGCATGATCATCATTATCGGCGTGTCCTATGTGATCATCGCGCCTGTGCTTGGCATCATCGCGAACTCCTTCTTCTCCAATACCGATGCATACAACCCGATGGTCTACCTCTTCCCGCAAGATCCGACCCTCGAGCGGTATGAAACGGTCATGTCCGTTATGGACTACTGGCCCACCATGTTCAATTCGATGGTCTATACCGTGCTTCTGATGGCACTTCAGATCTTCATCTGCTCCATGGTCGGCTATGGCTTCGCGCGCTACGACTTCCCATTCAAGAAAGCGCTCTTTGCGTGCGTCGTCATCATGATCGTCATTCCCACGCACACCATCATGCTCCCGCTGTACATGACGTTCAAGAAGTTCGATCCGTTCGGACTTTGCACCCTGATCTTCGGGAAGCCGCTCTCCCTCATGGGTACGACGTGGCCTATGTATATCATGACGGCGCTCGGCTGTGGCTTGCGTTCGGGTCTGTACATCTACATTTTCAACCAGTTTTTCAGAGGTCTGCCAAAGGAGATCGAGGAAGCCGCCTTTATGGATGGCTGTGGCACTTGGTATACCTACTTCGGTATCATGCTGAGAAATGCAATGCCATCCGTCATCACGGTCGCCGTGTTCTCTATGGTGTGGCAGTACAATGATACCTTCTATGCGAAGTTATTTCTGATCGGACAGGATCAGTCGATCGGTATGCGTATCTCTTCTCTGGTTTCCAACGTTGCAAACCAGTACAAGATCTACGATACCACGCTGCAAAATCTCTATCTCGATGCAGGCATCGTGCTCATGCTCGTGCCCATCGTGCTGGTGTATGTGTTCCTTCAGAAGTACTTTATCGAGGGCGTTGAGCGAAGCGGTATTGTAGGATGATTCCTATTTTGTTTTGCCCAAGAACTGTAAAATTCACAAGATAGGAGGAATGCCGCACACAAATATCGATCCCCTGAAGCGTACCCTACAATCACGCGAACAAAAAATTCAAGGAGGAAAGAAAAAAGTGAACGCAAAGAAACTGTTAGCTCTGGTTTTAGCTCTTATGATGGTCGTCTGCATGGCGGCTTGTGGTGAGACTGAGCCTGAAACCACCGCCGCACCCGAAACCACCACCGCACCTGCAACCGAACCTACTCCCACCGAGCCCGAGGCAACGCCCGCAAGCGTTGATTTCGAGGACGGCAACATGGCATTCGTCTCCCTCTACGAGGGCATGGCAAATGCTGACGCTTCCACCCTTGAGGTCGTCGATTACAACGACTCCAAGGCTCTGAAAATCACCAACGGCTCTGGCAAAGTTCCCTATGTCGCATTCGACGTTTGGAGCTTGCTGGGCGAGAACGCTGCCAATGTTGCATCCATCGAGATGACCATGGGCATCGAGAATCCCGGTGACAAGTTCTACGCTTGCTCTGGTAAGGTCTTCCTGTGGAACACCAAGGAGCTCTCCAAGACCTCCTACGGCTGGTCTGTTTACATGGAGAACAAGAACCCCAAGACCTCCGTCGTTACCCTCAGCGAGACCTTCTCTGCTGATGTTGCTCCGATCATGGTCGTCACCCTCGACACCGATAACGGCGCGGCAACGGCTGGCAACGCGACCCTTTACATCGACGATATCCGCTTCCTCGATGCTTCTGGCAATGTCCTGACTGCTGACACGACTGCATCCTTTGCAGCACCCAGCGGCTTCAGCGGCGTGAAGGATATGTCCAACCTGAAGTATCTGAAGGCAAATGCTGTTTCCCTCGATGGCATGTCTGGTCTGAGCGGCTCTGGCTGGGGTCAGGACGGCGTTGACATGACCGACGAGTTCAAGGCAGCCCTTGTTCCTGGTGCGATCATCGAGATCGAGTACAGCTCCACTTCTGGCGATATGTGGATCGTTCTGCCCGATGCTACTCCTGGTGGCGTTGCTGCATGGACGCGTATTGAGCAGCAGACTGCTGCAACCAACAATTCTCAGAACATCTGCCAGATCTCTTACGAGCAGATCGCAGCTGTCCTCGGCGAGAACGTCGAAGACTGGGGCGCAAGACTTCAGTGCGAGTCCTCTGGCGATTGGGAAGTTTACTCTGTTAAGATCGCTCAGAATTCTGGCCTCGTTACCTCTGCTGGCAAGACCGCATGGTACGAAGGCTCGATCACGGGCGGCGGCTGGGCACAGGACGGCATCGACCTGACTGAGGATATGCTCGCTGCGCTCGTCCCCGGTGCAATGCTCGAGGTCAAGTACACCACCACTTCCGCAACTGGCGACATTTGGGTCGTTATGCCTGACGCAGCTCCCGGCGGTGTTTCCGCATGGACGCGCGTTGAGCAGCAGACCGCTGCTTGCGACGGCTCTACCATGCAGATCACCTACGAGCAGATCGCAGCTGCATGTGGCGAGAACGTTGCAGAATGGGGCACTCGTCTCCAGCTCGAGTCCGATGGCGATTGGGAAGTCTACTCCATCAGCCTCGTCAATTCTTACTTTGTTGATGTTGCTTCTCCTGTTGAGCTCGAAGGCTTCACCTGCTCTGGCGACGGCTGGGCACAGAACGGTTTTGAGCTGACTGCTGAGCAGTGGGCAATGATGGTTCCTGGTGCAGTCATCGAGGTCAAGTACACCTCCGACAACGACGATCTGTGGGCACTTCTGCCTTGGTCGAACGTGGGCTGGATGCGTATCAATGCAGATAACGGCATCTCTCCCATCAGCGACGGCTCTACGCTTCAGGTCACTTACGAGCAGATGGCTCAGGTCTGCGGCGAGAATGTTGCAGATTGGGGCACCATGCTTCAGTTCGAGGCAAGCGGAAGCTGGGAAGTCTACTCCGTTAAGATCGGCACGCAGGGCTAATTGCTCCTGCTAACAGGAAACTTTCACAATAGGAGGATAACAAATGAAATCGTTTAAGAAGATCATGGCGCTGGCTCTGGCGCTGATGATGGTTCTCTGCCTCGTCGCTTGTGGCGGTGGCGAATCCAACAATAACGAGACCACCAAGGCAACCGACCCCGCAGAATCCACCGAGAAGAACACCGTAAGCAACACCAGCGGCGAAAAGCGCGTCATCACCATCGGCCTGTGGTGGGATATCTACTACGACTCCACCCACGAAGCTCTGGAAGACGACCCCGCATACGTTGGCTCTATCGCTGACCAGATGCGTTTCGACATCGTCCAGAAGATCGAAGACACCTACAATGTTGAGTTCCAGTATGTGAACCTCACCTACACTGGTATCACCG
Source organism: uncultured Oscillospiraceae bacterium (assembly GCA_964627295.1). GTDB lineage: Bacteria > Bacillota > Clostridia > Oscillospirales > Oscillospiraceae > Faecousia. The sequence goes on from CAZVJJ010000002.1 coordinate 43,630, forward strand.
AGTCCATCAACAACTCCATCCTCGCTGGCACGCCCGACTGCGATGTTTACATGTGCGACCTGTCCATGGGCATCCCCGCAGCAATGAACGGCCTCGCGATCGACCTCAAGACCATCCTTCCTGCTGATGCTGACGTGCTGAGCGCACAGCAGAACCTCAACTACCTCGACCTCGGCGACGGCAAGGCTTGCCTGATGAAGCAGGTTCGCGGTGAGAACGTTGTTGCAGATACCTATCCTCTGGCATTCAACAAGCAGCTGCTTGAAGACGCTAACCTCGAAGATCCCCGCGAGCTGTATAAGCGCGGCGAGTGGACTTGGGACAAGTTCGTTGAATACTGCAAGGCTCTGACGCAGGATACCGACGGTGACGGCGTTACCGATCAGTATGGCTTCACGGGCTTCAAGGAAGACGTTGTCCGTCAGCTCCTGCTCTCCAACGGCGCATCCATCGCTGCTGGCGACACCGAGGGCCTGAGCTCCTCCGCAGTTGGCGAAGTTCTCGACTTCTACTCCAAGCTCTACAATGAGTACAACGTCTGCGAGCCCTACACCTACGAGGACAACGGCGACGTTATGCGTATCTCCTACCGCAATGGTAACATCGGCTTCTGGCCGAGCGCTGCATGGATCGCAGCTTCCAAGGGCGACTACGACTGGGACGGCTCGACTGGCGTGACCCTCGACTTCGACACCGTTTACGTACAGTGGCCTGTCGGTTACAGCGGCAATCAGGAGACCAACAAGCACGAGATCACTGGCGGTTCTTTCTGGTTCATCCCTGTTGGCGTTGAAGATCCTGAGCTGGTTTACAACGTCTTTGAGATGCTGACCAACTGGTACTGCGATGACATCGGCGTTCGTGACGACATCGAGACGATGTGGTGGTGGTACGCTTCCACCGCGAAGGACGAGACCCTCCAGTACGAGAACTACGACGTTATGTTCGACATGGGCTCTAAGGAGCAGTTCGACCTGTACGCAAACCTCGGCGTGAACTGGGATCTCGAGGCTCTGATCAACGGCACGATGACCGCTGCTCAGTTCCAGGAGACCTATAAGAACGAGTTCCAGGCGGCGATCGACGCATACTTCGGCTAATAACTGGATCGGAAATCGTTAAACCTATCGCAACCCCGCCCTCGGGAAACCGAGGGCGGGACATACAAAAGGAGGATATGGCTTGTTTCGTGAGCTGTTTTCTGCAAACGGTATTTATGCACGCTTTATGAATTTCCTTTGGAATATGATCGTCATCAGCGTGCTTTGGCTCATTTGCTCTATCCCGATCGTGACCCTCGGCGCGTCGTCCCTTGCGGCGTACTATGCCGCCGCAAAATGCGTGCGCCACCATACTGGCAAGGTCTATGCCGAATTTTTCTCCGCATTTCGCAAGAATTTCAAGCAGGCGACCGTCTTTACGCTCATTTATCTTCTCGTGATCGGGCTTCTGGTCGTGGACTGCATCTACATTTACAGCAATGCTTCCATCCCGCTTGTGGTGCTGTATCTGTTCTATTTCCTTGTGCTCATTGCATTTGCGCACGCGATGATGCTTTTTCCCTGTATGTCGCGCTTTTATATGCCGAATTTCCGACTGTTTCGGCAATCCGCGGCGCTCTTGCCGCGCCATCTGCTTGCTACGTTACTTCAGATCATCTTGCTTATTACGGAAATTCTTCTCATCTACGTAATGCCGTGGTCGATCCTTGTGATCCCGGGGCTCGGGTTCTGGCTTCGCACATTCCTTGTCGAGCCGATTTTGCTGAGCATCTCGCCCAAGCCCGACCCGAATTCCGAAGAAGCGCAGAAGTGGTACTATCAAACTACGAAAACAACAGAAGATGCAGATTAAATCCGCATTTTCTCAATAAATACAAAATACAAAAAAGTGAGAGCTTTTAGGAGGAACTATGACTAAGGTAAAAATGTACAGCCCTGCGGTGCCCAACGTGCCTTGGCAGGAGAAGCCCGAAGGACTGGTGGGCGCACCCATTTGGCGCTACACCGAGAACCCCATCATTGACCGCAACCCTGTCGAGGGTGTCGCACGTATCTTCAACAGCGCAGTCATGCCCTATGGCGACAAGTTCGTTGGCGTTTTCCGCGGCGAGCAGACCAACGGCATCCCCTACATCTACCTCGGCTGGAGCGAGGATGCGATCCATTGGACATTTGAGCCCGAGAAGATCCCGTTCGTGGATGAGGATGGCAATTCCTTCATGCCCTACTACGCATACGACCCCCGCCTTGTCAAGGTCGAGGATACCTACTACATCATCTGGTGTCAGGATTTCTACGGCGCTTCCATCGGCATCGCGAAGACCACCGATTTCAAGCATTTTGTCCGCATTGAAAATCCGTTCATCCCCTTTAACCGCAATGCTGTCCTTTTCCCGCGCCGCATCAACGGCAAGTATATGCTGCTGAGCCGTCCGTCCGACTCTGGCCACACCCCGTTCGGTGATATCTTCCTGAGCGAGAGCCCCGATATGACCTACTGGGGCAAGCACCGTCACGTGATGGGTCGTAGCGGCAACTGGTGGGAGTCCGTCAAGATCGGCGGCGGTGCTGCACCCATTGAAACGAGCGAGGGTTGGCTGCTGTTCTACCATGGCGTGAGCGGCACGTGCAATGGCTTCGTCTATTCCATCGGTGGCGCGATCCTCGATATCAACGAGCCGTCTAAGGTGCTCTACCGTTGCGAGAACTTCCTGCTCACCCCCGAAAAGTGGTATGAAGAGCGCGGTTTCGTGCCCAATGTCTGCTTCCCCTGCGCGACCATCCACGATTCCGAGAGCGGCAAGATCGCGCTGTACTACGGTTGTGCGGATAGCTACGTCGGCTTGGCATTTACCCATGTGGACGAGATCGTTGACTACATCAAGACCCACAGCAAGGTCACAGAATCCGATACCGAACTCGGCAAGAGATAATTTTTCTGCTAAGAGCGGGCTTGCCTTACGGCGAGCCCGCTTTCAAATTGAACTGAAAGCGTTCAATTTGAAATGCGTATGAAAGGATGAGAAAAATGGAAACGATCAAATGGATCTCTCCCGCGCATCCAGCCCTGCAATACATGGGGCGCATCGACTGGGATGATCCCGAAAACCCCATCTGGGCATATCCGTGCACCTATGTGCGCGTTTGCTTTACTGGAAGCATTGCAAAGGCGTGCGTCACCAATTTCCGTGGCTGTTGGGACAATTACCTCGGCGTGATCGTCGATGGCGTGCAGATGAAGGTGCTCCTTGCGCCCGAGGGACGGCAGGAGATCACCCTTGCCGAGAAGCTCGGGGCAGGGAAGCATGAGCTTATTCTCTTCAAGCGGCAGGATATGTGCCACGCGGTGCAACTGCATGGGCTTGGATTTGAAGAAAATGCCGAAATTTCTGCCCCTGCGGCACTGCCTCAGCGTCGCATCGAGGTCTATGGCGACAGCGTATCGGCGGGCGAAGTGTCCGAAGCGGTCGAATTCTGCGGTCAGGTCGATCCTCCGCACAATGGTGAATTCTCCAATAGCTATTATTCCTATTCGTGGTGCACCGCGCGCTTGCTTGGCGCACAGCTTCACGACATCGCGCAGGGCGGTGCATCGCTCATGGCAGATACGGGCTATTTCCATGCGCCCGATTATCAGGGCATGGAGCAGATCTTCGACAAGATCGAGTACAACGATCAGGTGCTTCCTACGAAAAACTGGGATTTTTTCCGCTATACGCCGCACGTCGTTATCATGGCGATCGGTCAGAACGACAACCACCCCGATGATTATATGTCCGCAGATATCGACTGCGAAAAAGCGAATATTTGGCGCGCACATTATCGCGATTTTATCGCAAATCTGCGAAAGATCTATCCCAATGCGCATATCATTCTCTCTACCACCATTCTTAATCACCATGAGAACTGGGATATTTCCATCGACCGCGTCTGCAAGTCCCTTGCGGATGCGAAGATCCACCATTTCCTGTACAGCAAGAATGGTTGCGGCACGCATGGTCATATCCGCATCCCCGAAGCGGAGCAGATGGCGCGCGAGCTTGCCGCGTTCATCGAAACGCTGCCAAATGTCTGGGAGGAGTAACGTATGATCGATTTTGAACAGGGTATCGTGAATCGTGGCGCATGGGGGCGCATTCAGCGCATGATGGATCGTGCAGCGGCGGGGGAGCCGATCACCGTTGGTTTTCTCGGCGGCTCGATCACGCAGGGCTCGCTTTCGTCCACGCCCGAGACTTGCTATGCATACCTGACCTACCGCTGGTTCTGCGAGAAGTTTCCCAAGAGCGAGATTTCCTATGTCAATGCGGGCATCGGCGGCACGACTTCGCAGTTTGGCGTGGCGCGTGTGCAGGACGATCTTCTGCGCTATCACCCCGATTTCGTCCTCACGGAGTTCAGCGTCAATGACGACAATACGCCCCATTTTCAGGAGACCTACGAGGGGCTTATCCGCACCATCGCTTCGACGGGATGCGCCTTTATGCTTATGAACAACGTCTGCTATGACACAGGCATCAATGCGCAGGAGATGCATCTGGCGGTCGCCGCGCACTATGACTTACCGAGCGTCAGCATGAAGCCGACGATCTACGCCGCACTTCAGCGCGGCGAGATGCAAAATCGCGATATCACGCCCGACGATCTTCATCCGAATGACGCGGGTCACAAGCTCGTCTCGGCGGGCATCTGCCATCTGCTCGAGAAGATCTGGCTTGCGCCGCGCGAAAGCATCTCCGATGCGCCGCTTCCTGCTCCCCTCACACCGAATCGCTATGAGGGGAGCGTGCGCTATCAGAGCACCAACAGCACGCCTGTGTGCGACGGCTTCACGCCCGATCTTGCCCCGCAGGGGCATATCACCGAGTGCTTCCGCCATGGCTTCACCGCATGGCACGTGGGTGATCGTATCCGCTTTGAGATCGAAGCGACCTGCATCGGTGTGCAGTACCGCAAGAGCGTCAAGCAGCCAACTCCCATTGCGGAGATCACCGTAGACGGCGCGCATACGCTGACGCTCGACGGTAATTTCAAGGAAACGTGGGGCGACTGCCTCTACCTTGACACCGTCGCAGAGGGTCTGCCACGCCAGAAGCATACGGTCGAGATCAAACTCATCGAAGCACATGAAAATGATGCCGTGCCGTTCTATCTTGTGTCGGTGATCGGCTCGTAAGGAGGATATTATGTTTCAAAAAGATTTTGTTTGGGGCTGTGCCTCCAGCGCGTTCCAGATCGAGGGCGCGTGGAACGAGGGCGGCAAGGGCGAGAGCATCTGGGATCGCTTCAGCCATGCGGGTGGTCACATTCTAAATGGCGATACGGCGGATGTTTCCTGCGATTTTTACCATCGCTTCCGCGAGGATATCGCCATCATGCGCCAGATGGGCGTGCAGGCGTACCGCTTTTCCCTAAGCTGGACGCGCATCCTGCCCGAGGGCACGGGACGCGTCAATGAAGAGGGCATCGCCTTTTACAATGCCGTGATCGACGAGCTTCTGGCAAACGGCATCGAGCCGTATATCACGCTCTATCATTGGGACTACCCGCAGGCGCTTCAGGATCGCGGTGGCTGGCTGAATGAGGAGAGCATTTCGTGGTTTGCAGAGTATGCGGGCGTGGTTTCGGCGGCATTTTCCGACCGCGTGCGGCATTTTATCACCCTGAATGAGCCGCAATGCTTCACGGGCATTGCCCATCTGCACACGAATCATGCCCCGGGCATTCGCTTAGAGCAGAAAGACCTCTTCCAGCTCGTGCACAATGTCCTGCGCGCACATGGCGCGGGCGTGATCGCCCTGCGCGAGAATGCGAAGCGCCTCATCCTCGTCGGCTATGCGCCCACGTGCGGCATGGTCTATCCAAAGACGGAAACACCCGCTGATATCGAAGCCTGCCGCAAATATCTTTTTACCTGCCCCGACGACCTTTCCAACTGGACGTGGAACGTGCCGTGGTTTTCTGACCCTGTTTTCCTTGGAAAATATCCCGAGGATGGGCTGAAAAAGTATGCACCCTACCTTCCGAAGATCACGCAGGCGGATATGGAACTTATCAGTCAGCCACTGGACTTCATGGGGGAGAATATCTACAATGGCATCATGCTCGAAGCGGATGAAAATGGCGAGCCGCGTTATGTTGACCGCTATGCGGGCTTCCCCATGACGGGCAATGGCTGGCCTGTCACCCCTGAGTGCTTCCGCTGGGGTCTGAAATTCCTCTATGAGCGCTACAAAATGCCCATTTATGTCACGGAAAATGGCATCTGCTGTAAGGATTCCATTTCCTCCGACGGACGCGTGCACGACCCCGAGCGCATCGATTTCCTCAACCGCTACATCCTCGCGATGAAGCGTGCCATGGACGAGGGCGCGGATATCCGCGGCTATTTTGAATGGACGCTCACGGATAATTTTGAGTGGGATCTGGGCTATCGCGACCGCTTTGGTCTCGTCTATGTCGATTTCCGCAACCAGCGCCGCATCCGCAAGGATTCGTCCTACTGGTATGAGCAGGTCATCCGCACGAACGGCGCGAGCCTTACCCCTGTGCGCACGCTTACGTTCTCGCATTGGGACGATCCGCAGGGCAAATCGCTGACCATCACCGAGCCGCGCACCCTTACGATCGAAGCACCCACCCGCATCGCCGTCGTTCGTGGCTATGGCTGTGCAAATGCGACGAGCGTCTATGCAGGCGACTGCATCTGCGTGCCCGCCGATTTCGGCGCATTGACCCTCGAGGGCGATATGGAGCTGATCGTTGAGTAAATTTAAGTTCTATCCATAGTTTTTAAGGTCAGGCGAAACGCCTGACCTTAGTTTTTTGAACGAAAAAATCACATTTTGCCTCAAAGGAATTGACATTTCCTTGTTTTTGTGAGAAAATAAGCTGATTGAATTTATACTAGAAACAAGAGAGGCGTTATCCCATGAAACAATCCAGAACCCATACCTGCGGAGAGCTTCGTCTTTGCGACGCTGGCAAGTCCGTTACCATTGTCGGCTGGCTGGAAAACGTGCGTGAGGTCGGTGCAAACTTTGCATTCTGCGTCCTGCGCGACTATTATGGCACGACGCAGGTCGTGATCGAGAACGAAGAAATGATGCACCTGATCAAGCCTGTCAACAAGGAGTCCACCATCCGCGTCACGGGCACTGTCCGCGAGCGCGAGAGCAAGAACCCCAAGCTCCCCACGGGTGAGATCGAAGTCGTTCCTGCCGAGATCGAGGTGCTCGGCAAGTGCCGCTATAACCAGCTCCCCTTTGAGATCAATAAATCGAAGGATGCTGACGAGAATGTTCGCCTGAAGTACCGCTTCCTCGACCTGCGCAACCCCGAGGTCAAGAAGAATATCATCCTGCGCTGTCAGGTCGTTGCCGAGCTGCGCCGCCTCATGACCGAGAAGGGCTTCCTCGAGATCACGACCCCCATTCTGACCGCTTCAAGCCCCGAGGGCGCACGTGACTACCTCGTGCCCGCGCGTAACCACCCCGGTAAATTCTATGCCCTGCCGCAGGCACCGCAGCAGTTTAAGCAGCTGCTGATGACCTCTGGCTTTGATAAGTACTTCCAGATCGCTCCCTGTTTCCGTGATGAGGATGCACGCGCTGACCGTACCCCCGGTGAGTTCTACCAGATGGATATGGAAATGGCATTTGCAACGCAGGACGACGTGCTTTCCACGCTCGAGGATGTCCTCGTTCCTGTGTTCAAGAAATTCGGTAAGTACGAGCGCGTTTCCGAAGCACCGTTCCGCCACATCCCCTACAACGAGGCGATGGAGCGCTATGGCTCGGATAAGCCCGATCTGCGTATCGACCTCGAGATCCAGGACATCACCGCTGAAGTTCAGGGCTGTGGCTTTGGCCCGTTCGAGGGCGCGACTGTCAAGGCGGTCGCCGTGGACAATTTTGATCAGGGTCGCAAATGGATCGATAAGCTCCTTGCCGATGTGGAAGTCCAGACGGGCAACAAGGTCTGCTGGTTCAAGGTGGATGAGAACGGCGCGCTGACGGGTGGCGTTTCCAAGTTCCTGCAGGAGTGCGCACCCGCGCTGACCGAGAAGCTCGCCCTCAAGGCAGGCTCGTTCGTGTGCATGGCGGCGGGCAAGAAGACTGCCGCGCAGAAGACCGCTGGCGTTGTGCGTACCATGCTCGGCAAGCGCATCCCCGGCCACTTCGATGAGGAGCAGTATGCGATCTGTTGGATCGTTGACTTCCCCATGTACGAGCTGGGCGAGGAATCGGGCGCGCTCGAATTCTGCCACAACCCGTTCTCCATGCCGCAGGGCGGTATGCAGGCGCTGGTGGATGCCGAGGGCGATACCGAGAAGCTCCTTGCGATCAATGCCGACCAGTACGATCTGGTCGTCAATGGCTACGAGTCCGCTTCGGGCGCTGTCCGCAACCACGATCCTGAGATCATGGTCAAGGCGTTCGAGATGGTCGGCCTTGGCGAAGAGGACGTTAAGGCGAAGTTCCCCGCGATGTACAATGCGTTCTGCTATGGTGCGCCCCCTCACGCAGGTGCAGCCCCTGGCGTTGACCGCCTGATCATGCTCCTGACGGGCGAAGAATCCATCCGCGAGGTCATTACGTTCCCGATGAATAAGAACGCACAAGACCTGATGATGGGCGCTCCCACGAGCGTTGACAAGAGCCAGCTTGATACCGTGCATATCGCATTGCTCGAAAACGACTGATCTTACGCATTTTTGCGCAATAAAATTCACAGCGCCCGACGGTCTAAAGTCGGGCGCTATTTTTCATGTCATAAGTTATTGGGATAGTCAATGATATATCGCTTGCGCGATATGATATACAACTGGCGTTGTATGATATACTTGCTTGGCAAGTATGATATAATATCCGTTCCCTACTTTATACGCGAAGCGTATATCATCTGCAAAGCAGATATCATAGCAACAGCTATATCATCCGTGACCGCAGGGAACGGATATCATTGAAAAAGTCACCTTTGTCGGTAGACAAAAGTGACTTTTTTCATGGAGCAGGGTACGGGAGTCGAACCCGCCTAGTCTGCTTGGGAAGCAGAAATTCTACCGATAAACTAACCCTGCGGAGCTATGGTGTATTATAGCAGAAGTGGAATGGAAATTCAACACTTTTTTGTCGAGAATTTGCGTCTGCGGAAAAATTTACATTTGCGCGGATCATTCGCCACGCTGGTCGATATAATCGGCGGCGCGGGATTTCATTTTTGCGAGCAGAGCGGTGAGCAGTTCTTTTTCTGCATCGGAAAGGTCGCACGTGATGCGGTCTTCCCAGCAGGTGAGGATGGACGAGATCTCGGGCAGGAGATCGAGCGCCTTTTGCGTGGGGTAGAGCTGCATGACGCGCTTGTCGGCGGGGGAGGGGGTGCGGGTGATGAAGCCCTCTTCTTCCAAAACGGCGACCTGCCGCGCGACATTGCTCTTATTGAGGTAGATGCGCTTGGCAAGCTGATCCTGCGAGATGCCAGGAAAAGCGCAAATCTCCGTGAGGTAGCTGGCGTGGCACGCTTTCAGCCCCATAGGAGAGAGCTGGTCGAGGCGGTACTGCGAGCCACAGCGTGTGATCTCGAGCATATCTTTTATGAGCTGTGACATGGTAGCACCCCTTTCACCGTTGCTTATGCAACTATTTTACCACAAAAATCATAAAATGTAAAGCACCGAAGCGCTGGAATTTGAAAGACATTTGTTTTTCTTGCATTCTGCGGCGCACTATGGTAAACTTGGTAGAAAAGGGGGATATCCTGTATGAAACATATGAAAGTTCGTATTTTGGCGCTTATGCTTGCGATCTGTCTGCTCCTTTCGGGCTGTGAGATCCCTGCGTCTGTGCGGGGGCTTTTCTCGCAGTTCCTGCCTGTCAGCTTTTCGGAGATGGAATACACCCGCCCCGACCTCGATGCGCTGAACGAAGCGCTCGAAAATGTGATGGCGTGTGTCGATCAGCCGAGTTTCCGCAAGCTGGAGCGGGCGCTTCTGAAATACTCGATGATTTTCCGTGAGTTTTCCACGAATTATGCCCTTGCCAATATTTACTACTGCAAGGACATGACCGATATTTACTGGTCGGAAGAATATAATATTTGCCTTGAAATGACGGCAGATGCGGAAGCGGGGCTCGATCAGCTCATGTATGCCCTTGCCGCGTCCGAGCACCGCGAAAAGCTCGAAACGGAGGAATACTATGGTGAGGGCTATTTCGACGATTACGAGGGCGAGAGCCTCTGGGACGATACGTTCACGGAGCTGATGAACGAGGAATCGGAGATCCTTGCGGAGTATTATACCCTCTCTGCCGAGAGCGTCGGTCTGGACGATGCGGCGTATTACAATGAACATGTTCCTGCGATGTGCGATGTGTACACGCGCCTTGTCGCCCTGCGGCAGGAGATCGCTACCTATGCAGGCTACGACGGCTACCCCGATTTTGCGTATGATTTCTACTATTCGCGCGACTATACCCCCGCGCAGGAGCGGGCGTATCTCGAGGACGTGCGCACGGAACTTGTGCCGATCTACCGCGACCTGCTGATGTATGGCGTTTCGGGGCTTTACCTCTATGACCGCACCGAAGAGGAGACGTATGCCTACGTCGAGCAAATGGCGCAGGCGATGGGCGGCACGGTGCTCGAGGCATTCGAGCTGATGGCAGAGCAGGGGCTTTACGACATCACTTACAGCGAAAATAAGTATAATTCCTCGTTTGAGATCTTCCTTTCTGCATACGGCGAGCCGTATGTATTCCTAAATCCGCAGGGAACGGACAACGACGCGCTGACCTTTGCCCATGAATTCGGCCATTTCTGCAATGACTATGCGTCCTATGGCAGCGGCGTGAGCGTGGATGTGGCGGAAGTTTTTTCGCAGGGCATGGAATACCTGAGCCTTTTCTATGCGGAGCAGTCTGATGTGATCACGAAGCTGAAAATGGTGGATAGCCTCTGCGTCTATGTGGAGCAGTCGGCGTATGCCGATTTTGAGCAGCGCGTTTATGCGCTCAAGGGGAGCGACATCACGAGCGAGAATATCCTCGATGCATTTGAGTCGGTCATCACGGACTATGGATTCGACCTGTTTGGCATGGAGAGCAGTCGCTTTGTGGAAGTGCCGCATTTCTTCACAAATCCGTGCTACATATTCAGCTACGTCGTCAGTAATGATGCCGCCATGCAGTTCTACCAGATGGAGGCGCAGACGCAGGGCGACGGTCTGGCGCATTACACCGCACAGCTCGACACGCTCGAATATGAATTCCTCGCATTTATCGAAGCGGCAGACCTCGAAAGTCCCTTTGATGAGGGACGGATCGAAGCGGTTCGCGATACGTTCCGCAGTATTCTCTATTGATGCGCATATCCTCCCGAAATCGCGGAAAGCTATTGCTGAAAGGGAGGATGCGCTATGAAAGAGGACGAGAAAAAGCCAATCGCATGGGAGATCGCCGACCCCAAGCCACCCGTGATCCAGTCGGGACGGATGGAAAATAAACGCGCGAACGAAGAAAAAAGCTAAAAAACCAGAAAAGCTGTTGCGGAAATTCCTGCAACAGCTTTTTTGTGGGGATTTTTAGAAGAGATAGCCGTTCTCGGTTTTTGTGATGCTTGCGCTGTATACGGCGGAGATGGCATCTTCGAGATAAATGGCATCGGCGATCGCGGCGGTTTCGTAGCAGCTATGCATGGCAAGCTGTGGCAGACCGATATCGACCGTGGGGACGGACACGTGCGCGAGGGAGATATTGCCGAGCGTCGAGCCGCCGAGCATATCGGCGCGGTTATAGAATGTCTGCGTGGGCACGTCTGCGCTGGCGCAGAGCTTGCGGAAGACTGCCGCGGAAGCGCCGTCGGTGCAGTAGCGCTGGTTTGCGCTGAATTTCACGACGATGCCACCGCCCATCACGGGGGCGTTGGTCGCGTCGGCAAATTCGGGATGGTTCGGATGCACGGCGTGCGCATTGTCCGCAGATACGAGGAAGGACTGTGCAAGCTTCTCGCGCACATCCCAGCCCATTGCATCGCAGATGCGGCTGAGCAGGTTCTCCAGCAGATCCGATGCCGCGCCCTGAACGGAGGACGAGCCGACTTCCTCGCTGTCGAATACGCAAAGAACGGGGATGCTACTGCTCTCCTGCGCGCGCAGGAAGCCCTGGGTACAGCCCCATGCGCACTCTAGATCATCAAGAGCGGCCGAGGAGATGTATTCCTCATCCACGCCCCAGACCGAGGACGGCTGACGGATGTAGAGCGTGAGGTCGTGACCGAGCACCTTACCGCCTGCCTCTGCTTCGATGAGCGCTGTGAGCTTGCCCTTGGCATCCTTGCCACCGAGCAGGGGGAGCGTATCAACGGCGGGATTCCACTTGTATCCCTCGTTTGCGGCGCGGTTCATGTGGATGGCGACGTTGGGAATGAGCATCAAATCGCGGTCAATGTCGAAAAGCTTCGATTCGACACCGTTTTCCGTTTCGACCATCACGCGGCCTGCAATGGACAGCGGGCGGTCGAGCCAAGGCGCAATAAGCATCCCGCCATAGCGCTCCGTGGCGAGGCGGGTGTAGTTGCCACCGAGCTCGCCATTTTCCTTGACCTTAAAGGTCGGGCGGTCGGAGTGACTTGCGGTGAGGGTGAAGCCTTTGGCATCGGTATTTGGCACGCGGAATGCCATCACCGCAGTCCCGCCGCGGACGAGGTAGTATTTTCCACCGCGCGTGAGCGTCCACGCTTCCGCTTCGTTCAGGCGGGTGTAGCCCTCGCGGTCGAGAACGTCCGCAAGATACGCCGCCGCATGGTATACGCTGTGCGATGCGTCGAGAAATGCACGCAGAGCTTCGATTCGTTCGTTCATAGGTTTTCTTCCTCCAAATAACATCTGTCCATATTCTAGCGCAAAAACGCGCCTGCGTCAATAGCACGCGAAGATGAAAAATGGTGTTTTTTGAATGTCGAAAATTATCGAAAGTTAGTATTTTATATTGAATTGTCGAAAAATATCGCAAGTTGGCGAACGAAAAGTTCGGAATTTACCTTGCAAAACGAATCGCTTTATGTTATGCTTTCTTTGTCGCACAGCGGCATCCCAGCCGCAACACGGGGAGAAATTTATCAATGAATGGAGAGGAACTTATGGAACACGTAACTAGTATTTTCATTGCCGACAGCTCGGAGGATTTTTGCAGCGGACTAAGTGCCACATTGCAGCGCGCTGGCGGTTTTCAGGTTATCGGGACGGCGAACGATGGCGAGAGCGCCATCCGCGCCATTACGGAGAAAAAGCCTGAACTGCTTGTGCTCGATCTGATGCTTGCAAAGCAGGACGGGATCAGCGTCTTAAAGGCGATCGCGGGGCTTTCCCCGAAGCCGATCACGCTTGCGACCTCGGCGTTCGTCACGCAGTACGTATCCGCGTCTGCCGCAAATCTTGGTGTGCGCTACCTTATGCTCAAGCCGTGCGATCTTGGCGCAGTTGTGGAGCGGCTCGAGGAGATGCGCGGTGGAAGCGAATCTCGGCGCGCTACGCCCCGCCGCATGGACAAGACGGGCATCGAGAGCATGGTCACGAATATCATTCACGAGATCGGCGTGCCCGCCCATATCAAGGGCTATCAGTATCTGCGCGAAGCGATCATCATTGCGGTCAATGACATGGATGTGATCAATGCGATCACGAAAGTGCTCTATCCGCAGGTGGCAAAGACATTCCAGACCACGCCCAGCCGCGTCGAGCGCGCCATTCGCCACGCCATCGAAGTGGCATGGGACAGAGGCGACCTCGATACCCTGCAACGTTTCTTCGGCTACACCGTGAGCAACACCAAGGGCAAGCCCACCAATTCGGAGTTCATCGCCCTGATCGCAGATAAGCTCCAGCTTCAGCTAAAGTCCGCCGAGGTCGGCAATTTCTGAGCGTTGCATAGAAAATATCCCCTGTTCGTCGGAAAACCACCGATGAGCAGGGGATTTTTTGTTCTGAAAGCGCCATCTGATAGGGGGTATGTGAATGCCGCAAAAGCCTTCTCCCTGGGGAGAAGGTGGCACGGCGAAGCCGTGACGGATGTGGGGCTACCGCAGTACGTATAACGCAACTGCTTCCTAAATTTGTAACGTTTGCCCCCACATCAGTCACAAAAACCAATAGATTTTTGCGACAGCTTCTACCCCCCCTAGAGGGGGAAAAGCCGTTTACTCTAATGATTTTAGATATACGGATAGCAGTTGCAATGCTGTCTCTTTGTCTTTTGAATTGCAAGAGTTGAGCCGATCCCATAGCTCATTTTGCTTAGCGGTCAATGATGTGTTTTCTTCTGTCAAAACTTCGTCTGGTGTGATATGCAGAACATTGCAAATTCGGAGAATGGTTTCTGTCCGCATATTGACTGTACCCCGCTCGATATCAGCGTATGTGCGGTCAGACAGTCCAGCCGCTTCCGCAACCTCTGCCTGCGTCATACCCATGCGTTTGCGTATATTGAGCAACCTGTTTCCGATTATCCGCAAGTCAAAAATCAGCATTTTGCTTCCTCCCGAAAATGATATATAGGAATTATAATTCCGATTTCTATTGACAAACAGGAAGTAAAACACTATAATTATAGGTAGCAAAGTTCCTATTATACATAAAGGAGAGAGAACAATGGGAAAGAAATTGGATTTATCCTCATTTGAGCCTCTGATGAAGTCGGGAAACGACTTTGAAGTTACAGAGGAGCAGTATGAGAGGGCAATCAGAAAAGCAATGCCAGAAACGAATTACTTGAAGAAAAATTCTCCAGTAGCAAAACTGGCAAAAGAAAATGGATATAAAATTCAAGTCGAAGAAAGAATCCACCGTGTTTTGGTATTTCAAAAGGAGCGTGCAGAATAATGAAAAAATTTCTATGTCTTATCTTGTCGCTAGTAATGTGCTTGTCCTTATGCGCCTGCGGTAAGGACGCAAGTGTTAAAAATGTCGAGGGACTGATTGCATCCATCGGAGAAATCACAGATGAAAATCTTGAAGCAGTAGAAGCAGCATTGGATGCTTATTACGCCTTGCCCGAGGACAAACGTGATTCAGTTGAAAATTATGCTGTTCTTGAAAAGGCTGTACAAAAAATGTTCTATATCGAATTCAGCAATTTGGCAGACAGACTTAACGAGTTATACGATAATTGTCAATATATTACGAGTGCCACAAGAACCATTTGGAGCAATGTTGGCAGTAGTGATTTCTGGACGTGCTATAATAGTGTCCGAAAGTTCATTTTTGATCTATCTGAATCAGAGTATGACGAACTATTTGTTGAAGCATCTGGCGTAAAGGCAACTGCCTCAATCTGGTGTGCCGCACTTGGTTTGTGTCCTGACTATATTGTCAACAATCGTGTGGTGAACGCAGATGCAGTCATAGATGAATGTGTTGCGTTTAACGCAAGTTACAGTTTGATTTATGAAAATATAGAGCAACTTTCAAATGATGTTCGCACATTTAAGAATAAATACAATGATACTTTTGCTGACGAAGTGGATATCCTAAATGATCTGTGCTTGGAGGTAAGTTTGTATAGAGATTTTGCTATAGAACCTTCTGGTTCTCTGAACGCCTACACTAGTACAGAAAGAGAATATCAAAGTTCCATAGAGCGAATGATCAAAACGCTAGATTCATATAGATAATAGAAAAATCGTTCTGCTTCACACTTCGCAAAATCGCTCAAACGAATAGAATACAACAAGAAGCACATCCTGTCAGATACGCTTAGGTCGGATGTGTTTCTTGATTTTCAAGGGACTTTTTTACTTCTCCCAAAGCCCGATACATTTATAAACCATTGTGATCGACTGAATATACACCTGTTGTGCAATTCAAAATATCGCTATTGCGTTAAGCCGATGCCCCGAGGACGGGTGTCCCTACAGGTGTAATTGGTTACGCGATGGCGTATTTGATGGAAAAACGATTGACTTCTTGCGCGAGACTTGGTAAACTATGGGTAAGTTTACGGCTTATGCTGTGCAGGAATGGGAGAGAGAAAGATGGAGAGAGAAGCTTTTCGGTCGCGGCTTGGGTTCTTGCTTGTGAGCGCGGGGTGTGCGATCGGAATTGGAAATGTGTGGAAATTCCCCTATGTGGTCGGGCAGAATGGTGGCGGGTGGTTCGTGCTGCTGTATTTGCTGTTTCTTGTCATCATGGGGCTACCGATCCTGACGATGGAGCTTGCCGTGGGGCGCGCGAGCCGCAAAAGTGCGGTGCAGGGCTATCAGGCGCTAGAGCCGCGCGGGAGCAAATGGCACATCCATGGATGGTTCGCGATGGCGGGGTGCTATCTGCTGATGATGTACTATACCACCGTTGCGGGCTGGATGGTGAGCTATTTCTGGAAATTTGCCACGGGGCAGTTCACGCAGGGGATGGATGGGTCTGCCTGTGCGGACGTTTTCTCGGCGCTTCAGGCTTCGCCGCTCGAAATGGCGTTCTGGATGGCGCTGACGGTCGTGGCGGGATTTTTCATTTGCAGTCGCGGACTGCAAAATGGACTTGAGCGCATCTCGCGCGTGATGATGCTGGGGCTTCTGGGGCTCATCTTGGTGCTCGCCGTGCACAGCGTCACGCTCAGCGGGGCGAAAGCGGGACTTTCGTTCTACCTCGTGCCGAACTGGGAGAACGTGGTCGAGGCGGGCGTTGGCAATGTGATCTGCGCGGCGATGAATCAGTCGTTCTTCACGCTGAGCCTCGGCGTTGCGGCGATGGAGATCTTCGGCAGTTACATGAGCAAGGACAATACGCTCCTGAGCGAGGGCATCCGCATCTGCGGGCTGGATACGTTCGTTGCGCTTGCGGCGGGGCTCATCATTTTCCCCGCGTGCTTTAGCTATGGGGTCGAGGTGGACGCAGGACCGAGCCTGATTTTCATTACGCTTCCGAATGTGTTCGTGAATATGGCGGGCGGCCGCGTCTGGGGAAGCCTGTTCTTCCTGTTTATGACTTTTGCAAGCTTCACGACGGTCATTGCCGTGTTTGAAAACCTTATTTCGTTCGGCATGGACACGTTCCATCTCAGCCGCAAAAAGGCGGCGGTGTGCAACTGCGCATTTTTGCTCGTGGCGAGCTTGCCGTGCGTGCTTGGCTACAATGTGTGGCAGAATTTTCGCCCCATCGGCGGGTGTGATGTGCTCGACAGCGAGGATTTCCTCGTGAGTAACCTATTGCTTCCTGTGGGAAGCCTCGTGTACCTGCTGTTCTGCGTGTGCAAATGGGGCTGGGGCTTTGAAAAGTATCAGCAGGAAGCCAATACGGGCAAGGGGCTGAAAGTCGCGCGGTGGATGAAGCCGTATTTCCTCTTCGTTTTGCCTGTGCTCATCCTTGTGATCCTTATCCAAGGGCTGATTTGAAGTAAAAATAGAAAATTCCCCGCAAAGGCAGGAAAAAATCTGCTTCTGCGGGGAATATTTTTCGCTTATTCGACTGTTTCTATGATGTAGAGATTCGAGCCGAAGTCGGACTGCGTGTGCTGCTGCTCCTGATAGCCTGTGCCACGGAAGAGCGGAAGACGGTACACGCCACTTGCAAGCGCTGCGCCAGAGGCGGTGAATTCCTCTGCGCCGTCGTTTAGCACTACGTGCGCATCCGCCGCGTGGACGATCAGCCCATTCGGGTCGAGCGAAATGGGAAGCACGTGCTTGAGTAGATTGCCGAACTGTCCGACGCGGATGCTCTGCGCGAGCGTGCGGACATGGTAGCGCTGTTCGGGCGCAAGACCGAGCACGCGAAGCTGCTCATATGCGGGTGCGGCGGGGACGAGCGTGTGGAAAATGCCGACAAGCGTCGTTTTTCCGTCGCTTACCTGCCAGCCACTCGGCGTGCGGCGGAATGTGCCGAACTGGAACACCTCGCGGTACTGCTTATAAAACGCGGTCAGCGCCTTGCATTGCTTCACTTCGAGCGGAAGAAGATGCTTCAGATCCAGCTCATATCCGTAGCATCCGAAAAATGCGACATTTGCGCGCGTGGATAGCGGGGTCGTGCGGAGCGTCTGGGCATGGGGCGCGGCGCTCACGTGCGCACCGAACGTGGATTGCGGATAGAGGTAGCTCAGGTTGCCCTGAATGGTCAGACGCTCGATGGGGTCGGTATTGTCGCTGCACCAGATCTGTGCGCCGTAGCAGAGCATACCGAGGTCGAAGCGATTGCCACCGGATGAGCAGGTTTCGAGCAAAATTTCGGGACGCGGGGTGAAAATGCGCGCAAGCACATCGTATAGCCCCTCGATGCACGCGTGCGCTTTCGCGCCGAGCGCGATGGAGTGGCGGTTCATATCCCACTTGACGTAGGTGATGGGCGCGCTGTCGAGAGTTCGGCTCACGTTTTCCACGATGTAGTCGCGCACATCTGCGCGGCTGAGGTCGAGCAGGAGCTGATTGCGCCCGAGCGCATCGGGGTGAGCATCGTGGAGCGCCCAGTCGGGGTGCGCGCGGTAGAGATCGGAATCGGGGTTGACACTTTCTGGCTCGAACCAGAGCCCGAATTGCAAGCCCTTGTGCGTGAGTTTCTCGCTCAGCCCAGAAAGTCCGTGCGAAAGCTTGCGCTCGTTCGCGCGATAGTCGCCGAGACCTGCGCTGTCGTTATTGCGTGCGCCGAACCATCCGTCATCGAGCACGAAAAGCTCACACCCGATATTCTGCGCGCGCTCGGCAAGCTCCACAAGGCGGTGGTGCGTGAACTGGAACATACAGCCCTCCCAGCTATTATAGAGCACGGGGCGCGGGCGATTTTTCCAGTAGGGCGGGATGATGTGATCTGTCACGAAGCGGTGCATCCGCTCGGAAAGCGTCGCAAATCCGTGCTCGGAAAAGCAGAGGACTGCCTCGGGCGTGATGAATTGCTCGTCGGGCTCGAGGGAAAGGGCAAAATTCGACGGCGAAATGCCCTGCATCACGCGCGTGAAGCCCTGTAGCGAGCGCTGTGCGCTGGCGTAATGATTGCCTGAATAGATGAGATTGAAGCCGTAAACACGCCCGCTTTCCTCTGTGGCATCGGGCTCGCTCAGCAAGAAGCCTGCATTTGCGCGGTTGGAAGAAAATCCTGTGGTGCTTTCGTTTACCACGCGGGCGAAGCTGACAGGGGTGACATTTTTGCGCATTTCTGCGATCCAACCACCGCCGAAGCTCGTGAGTGCATATTCGCCGAAGAGATCGAGGGAGAAACTCATGAGCTTATGGAGCGTAAGGGGCATCCTTCCCGTGTTCTGGAGCACGGCACGACGCGTGAGCGCGGTGGGGAAGAGGGTATAGTAGAGCGTCAGGCGCAGATCGTCGCCGTCCGTGAGCACGAGCGCAAGCGTCTGGAGCGCGTCGTGCGCCTGCGGGAGCACGGTGGGGAGCGTCGGCGCGCCGTCAAAGATCTCGTGGCTGACATAGCGGAATTGCGTGGATGTAGCATCCAGTTCAAGCGGGCTTTCGCGGTAATCGCCACGCCCGCTACCGCTCCATTCAAGGGGCATGGCATCTAAGCAGCTATCGGGGTCGGCGCTATCGAGCAGGACGCTTGCGCCCCAACCGAGCCCAGCGTTGCAGGTGAGGGCATCGGCATCGTCGGTGCTGACGGGGATGCCGAAATGCAGATGGCGCACCTCGCCGTGACTGCCAACGCGCATCAGATAGGAAAAAACATTGTTTTTTAGATGGAAAATACCATTTTTCGCTTCGATCATGGGGTTCACCTCGTTTTGTCTGTTGGGTATATTGTAGCGGGATATTTTTTCTATGTCAATGTGCATTTTGCGTGACGGAATGAAAAAGCTGTGCTATAATGGAAAAAGAACAAGAAAAAAGGAGCATTTCGTATGGAAAAAACTCGCTGGTATAAAGATTCTGTGTTTTATCAGATTTGGCCGCGCAGTTTCTGCGATGGCAATGGCGATGGCATGGGCGACCTTTGGGGCGTGCTCGGCAAGCTCGACTATATCCGCTCGCTTGGGTGCGACGGCATCTGGTTCTCGCCGCTGTATCCTTCGCCAGGGGCGGATTGTGGCTATGATGTTGCCGATTATATGGACATTGCGCCCGAATTCGGCGGCATGGAAGCATTCCGTGCGGTGCTCGCGGGATGCCACGAGCGGGGGATGAAGCTCATCATGGATCTCGTTGTGAATCACACGAGCGACGAGCACGAATGGTTTCAGAAAAGCCGCCAGCGCATCGAGCCATACACGGACTACTACATCTGGCGACCCGCGGGGAAAAACGGTGCGCTCCCGAACAACTGGGACAGCAATTTTGAGGGCAAGGCGTGGACATTCGACGAAGTGCGCGGGGAATATTACCTGCACCTGTTTGCGGTAAAACAGCCCGATCTGAATATGGACAACCCCCTCGTGCGCGAGGAGGTCAAGAAGATCCTGCGCTTCTGGCTCGATCTGGGCGTGGACGGCTTCCGCGAGGATGTCATCACCTATATTTCTAAGCGCGAGGGACTGCCCAATGACTATCTTTTCCCTGTGAATCGCGGTATGCTCCACTATAATAATGGCCCGCACGTGCACGAATACCTCGAAGAATTCAAGCGCGACGTTCTCGACCACTATGACTGCGTCACCCTTGCCGAAGCGCCGCTCATCAAGCCGCGCACGGCGCTCAAATACATCGAAGAGGGACGCGGGCAGATGGATATGATGATCCAGTTTGAGAGCCAATGCGCAGATTGCCTCTTTACGGACTATCTGCCGACCCGCTTTTCCCTGCGCAAGCTCAAGCGGGCATTCTCCTCGTGGCAGAATGCGCTGAACGGACGGGCGTGGAATATGCTGTATCTGGAAAACCACGACCATCCGCGCATCATTTCCCGCTACGGAAGCGAGAAATTCTGGCGCGAGAGCGGAAAAATGCTTGCGGTGAGCTACCTGTTCCAGCAGGGAACGCCGTTTGTGTATCAGGGGCAGGAGATCGGAATGCTCAACTGGAAGCCCGATGACCCTGACGTTTACGAAGATGTGCAGACGCGCTATCAGTATGCGCACAGCGCCCTGCGCGCATCGCCTGAGAAGCGCCTGCATCGCCTGTGGCGTTCGTCGCGCGATTCCGCGCGCACGCTCATGCAGTGGTCAGATGCGGAAAATGGCGGATTCACCGAGGGAACGCCATGGTTTTATGTAAACCAGAATTATAAAACGATCAATGTCGCCGCGCAGGAAAACGATCCCGATTCGATCCTTAATTTTTACCGCCGCGCGATCGCGCTTCGCAAAAAGCTCTCCTGCGTGCGCGACGGAAGCTATACCGAATACCGACGCTTGAGCGGAAAGCAGTATCTCTACGCGCGGCAAAATGACCGACAGAAGTTGCTTGTGGTCTGCTCGTTCAGCGACCGCCCGACCAAACTTCACCCACCGCGCGATTTCTGCCTCGAAACTGCCGAGCTTGCGCTGTGCAATTACCCCACCGCAGACCCCAAACGCCTGCAACCATATGAAGCACGCGTGTATTTGTGGAAATAACTTGCTCTATGCGAGAGCTTTCTCCATGGGGAGCAATGTCGGATTTTGGGAAGCAGATGTGGTGGTGCACCGCGCCCGTGGCGCTCTCTTGTAGGGGGCGATGCCCACATCGCCCCATTATCCGAGCGTAGCATTCGGTGCGTATAATTGAGATATTTTACAATTTACGATACATTGTGCATCTATTTTGGCGCGTCTTGACCGTCAGGTTTTGGGACGATGTGGGCATCGTCCCCTACGAATTTAACCAACCGACCGTGAAGAGGTCGATGGTGCGTCGGTGGGGATGTACCCCCACCCTACGGTCTATGGGCGATGGATTTTGCGAAACACGGACATATTTGCTAGCTTTGGGCGCGGTAAGCGGACACCCGAGGGTGGGTATCCATACTGGGGCGTATGCACGCGGTTGGAAATTCGGCGAATATCCTTTTTTACAGATAAAAAACACGTTCGCGGGTGATGCGAACGTGTTTTTCTTGCTTTTGGTTACTCCAACTCGAATGCGCCTGTATAGAGCTGGTAATATGTGCCCTTTTGGGCGATGAGTTCATCGTGGCTTCCGCGCTCGATGATGCGGCCGTGGTCGAGCACCATGATGCAGTCGGAATTCATGACGGTGCTCAGGCGGTGGGCGATGACGAACACGGTGCGGCCTTTCATAAGAGCATCCATGCCGTCCTGCACGAGCTTTTCGGTGCGGGTATCGATGGAAGAGGTCGCTTCGTCGAGGATCATAACGGGGGGATCGGCGACGGCGGCGCGCGCAATGGAGATCAGCTGACGCTGTCCCTGCGAAAGGCTTGCGCCATTGCCTGTGAGCATGGTGTTGTAGCCGTCAGGCAGGCGCGTGATGAAATCGTGCGCATTGGCAAGCTTTGCCGCCTTGATGCATTCTTCGTCCGTTGCGTCGAGTTTGCCGTAGCGGATGTTATCCATCACAGTTCCTGTGAAGAGGTTGACATCCTGAAGCACGACACCGAGTGAGCGGCGCAGATCGGGCTTTGCGATCTTGTTGATATTGATGTCGTCATAACGGATCTTGCCGTCGTCGATATCGTAGAAGCGGTTGATGAGGTTTGTGATTGTGGTCTTGCCTGCGCCCGTTGCGCCGACAAAGGCGATCTTCTCACCGGGATGGGCATAGAGCGTGACATCGTGCAGAACGGTCTTTTCGGGCACGTAGCCGAAATCGACATTGAACATCGTGATGTCGCCGCGGAGCTCAGAATAGGTGGTCGTGCCGTCTGCCTTGTGGAAGTGCTTCCATGCCCAGTGACCCGTGCGCTCAGGGGTCTCGGTGATGGTGCCGTCGGGTGCGATCCTGGCATTGACAAGGTGGACATAGCCATCATCCTGCTCGCATTCCTCGTCCATCAGCTCGAAAACGCGCTCTGCGCCAGCAAGTGCCATGATGATGGAGTTGAACTGACCCGAGATCTGGTTGATGGGCATATTGAAGTTGCGCGAGAGGGTCATAAATGCCATCAGATTGCCGAGGGTGAGCAGGGTGCTTCCAGAGGAGACGACGATCAGACCGCCGACGATGGCAAGGATGGCATACTGCACGTAGCCGAGGTTATTGTTGATCGGTCCCATCATGTTGGAGAATTTGCCTGCGGAGTAGGCATTCTCGCAGAGGGCGTTATTAAGCTGATCGAATTCGTCCTTGCAGGCATCCTCGTGGTTAAAGACCTTGACGACCTTTTGACCTGTGATCATTTCCTCGATGTAGCCGTTGACAGCACCGAGGGATTTCTGCTGTGCGATGAAGAATTTGCCCGATTTTCCTGCGAGGAACTTCGTGACAAAGATGACACCGACGACCGTGACCATGCTCACGAGGGTGAGGATGAGCGAATTTTTGATCATGGCGATCAAAACGACGATCAGCGTGACGATGGAGGAGACCATCTGGGGGATGGACTGCGAGATCATCTGGCGGAGCGTGTCGATATCGCTCGTATAGCGCGACATGATATCACCAGCGGTGTTCGTGTCGAAATAGCGGATGGGCAGGTGCTGCATATGGGCGAACATCTCGTCGCGGATGGTCTTCTGAATGCCCTGCGTCACGCCGACCATGAGGTAGCTTTGCAGGAACGAGGCGACGATGCCGACGAGGAAGATGCACGCGATCTGAATGAGGAACGATGCCAGCGCGGAAAAATCGGCAGAACCTGTGCTGACCATGGGCAGGATGAACTGGTCAACGATCTTTCCGAGGGCGGTAGAGCCCGTCGTCTGGGCATATGCGGTCGCGACGATGCACAGCATCACCACGATCAGCGTGGGTGTGAATTTTTTGAGGTAGCTGAGCAGACGCAGGAGCGTCTTTTTGGGGTCCTTTGCCATGCGGCCATCGCCGCGCATTTTGACAGGAGGCATTACTCAAGCCCTCCCTTCTGCTGGGAATAGTAGACCTCCTGATAGATGGAGGAGGATGCAAGAAGCTCTTCGTGCGTGCCCATGGCGCTGACCTGACCGCCGTCGAGGACGATGATCATGTCTGCATCCTGCACGGAGGAGATACGCTGGGCGATGATGAGCTTGGTCGTGTTGGGGATCTCTTCGCGGAAAGCGCGACGGATCGTCGCATCGGTCTTGGTATCGACGGCGGAGGTCGAGTCGTCAAGAATGAGGATCTTCGGCTTTTTCAGAAGTGCACGCGCGATGCAAAGGCGCTGCTTCTGACCGCCAGAGACGTTCGTACCGCCCTGCTCGATGTGGGTATCATAGCCGTCGGGGAAGGACTGGATGAATTCGTCCGCGCAAGCAAGCTTGCAGGCGTGGACGAGCGCTTCGTCGCTGGCATTGGGGTCGCCCCAACGCAGATTTTCCTTGATCGAGCCAGAGAAAAGCTCGTTCTTTTGCAGAACCATGGCGACATTGTCGCGCAGGACTTCAAGATCGTAATCGCGCACATCGATACCGCCGACTTTCAGCGTGCCTTCGGATACGTCGTAAAGGCGGGGGATGAGCTGTACGAGCGTGGATTTGCTCGAACCTGTGCCACCGAGGATGCCGACGGTCGCGCCAGAGGGGATATGGAGCGTGACCCCCTTGAGTGCGCGGTGCTGTGCAGAAGCGGAGTAGCGGAAGCCGACGTTTTCAAAGTCGATCGAACCATCGGGGACTTCCGTTACGGCGTTTTCGGGAGAAGCAAGATCGGGTTTTTCAATCAGCAGTTCATAGCAGCGATGCAGGGGGGTGCGGGACATGATGAGCATGACAAATACCATGCTCAACTGCATTAGAGCACTCAAAATCTGGGTCGTGTAAGTAAACATCGAGGAAAGCTCGCCCGTGGTCAGACCGTTTGCGGGGTTATTGCCAGAGGCAATGACCATCTTCGCGCCGAGCCACGAGATGACGAGCATACATGCATACACACACGACATCATAATGGGGCTGTTGAGGGAGAGGATCTTCTCTGCTTTGGAGAAGTTTTTGGCGAGGTCGCCAGAAACATCGGTGAATTTCTGCGTTTCGCGATCCTCACGCACGAAGCTCTTGACCACGCGGATGCCATGCACATTTTCCTGCACGATGGCGTTCATGCGATCCATCATTTTGAAGCTTCTGTCGAAGATCTTGAAAACGGTGGGCACGAGGCAGATGAGCGCAAGCGCCAGAATGGGCATGACGATCAGATAGACGAAGCTCAGTTCCGCGCTGATGCGGTGCGCCGAAATGTAGGCGAGAATGAGCATCATGGGGCAACGGATCGCCATGCGGATCATCATCTGGAACGTCATTTGCAGATTTGCAACGTCGCTTGTCAGACGGGTGACGATGGATGCGCTCGAAAATTTGTCGATATTCGAGAAGCTAAATTTCTGCACACGGTAGAACATATCGTGGCGCAGATTTTTCGCAAAGCCTGTTGCGGCTTTCGATGCAAATACGGCAGAAAGCACGCCGAAGCAGAGCGATGCGATCGCGTAGAGCACGAGCTGTATGGACTTGGTGACGACCACGTTCATGTCTTGCAGGACAACGCCGTAGTCGTAAAGGTCTGCCATGACGAGGGGGATGAGCACCTCCATCGTGACCTCGCCGATCATACAAAGGGGACTTAAAAGCGCTGCCCATTTGTACTCACGGATACTTTTTGCGAGTGTTTTTATCATTTAGACTGATTCCTCCTTGTGTTTTCGCCTTTTGGGACACGCATCCATATTCTCTAGGGCGCGTATCAGGTAATCGTGGAATTGTGCGCGCTCCTGCGGGGTAAATCCCTGCACGATGCGTTGCTCCATGTCGTCGATGGTGCGGCGCATCGTTTCGTCGAGCTCGATGCCCTTTTGCAGTACGTAAATGCGCTTACAGCGGCGGTCGTGTGCATCAGGACGCAGGGCGATGAAGCCCTTTTTCTCGAGGCGGGAGAGAAGCCCCGACACGGTCGGGTGGCTCAGGTGAAACGCCTGCTCAATATCGCGCGGACACGCGGGGGTGGCCCGATGGGTGATGAAGCCCATGATGTGACATTGCGCGGCGGTCAGCTCGAGCTCCGAAACGGCGTTGGTCAGCGTCTGGTCGGTGGCGGAGTGCAGCATACGGATGAAGTGACCGTAGTGTGTGTTCAGTTAGATCCCTCCTTAAAGAAATTCTGATCAGATCGGAATTTCTAAAACGTAGCAAGCTACGCAACATGATACCACACGATACGCCTAGATGCAAGTGAAGAAAATGTGAATTTTTATGCATGGAGCGGGGGCGCGTTTTGTTGGATTTTTTGGGCGAGGGTGGGATTTTGGCGGTTGCTATTGTGACGCGCGCATGGTATAATCCCAAAGAAAAGGGGGAACGACAATGAAAAAGAATCACTTTATGCGCCTTCTTAGCCTGCTTCTTGCAGGTGCAATGGCATCGGCGCTGACAGGCTGTGCAGAAGATGGCAATGTCCAGACGACAGGGCAGCCGCAAAGCACCCAGCAGGAAACGGAAGCCGAAACGGTGACGCTTGAAAAGATCGAGGGTTCGTCGCTCTATGTAAAAAAGGTGGATGGATTGCAGGAAGATTTCATCATGGGCATGGATGCTTCCTGCGTGCCCGCGCTGGAAGCGAGCGGCGTGAAATACTATGATTTTGACGGGCAGGAGCAGGATGTGTTCCAGACCCTCGCGGAAAACGGGATCAATTACATTCGCGTGCGCGTGTGGAACGATCCGTTCGATGCGAACGGAAATGGCTATGGCGGCGGCAACTGCACGATCGATACTGCCATCGAGATCGGCAAGCGTGCAACGCGCTATGGCATGAAACTGCTTGTGGATTTCCACTATTCCGACTTCTGGGCAGACCCGTCAAAGCAGATGGTGCCGAAGGCATGGAAGGGGCTTTCGCTCGACGATAAGACGCAGGCACTCTATGAATATACGGTCGAATCGCTCCAAAAACTCAAGGATGCGGGCGTTGCCGTCGGCATGGTCCAGCTCGGCAACGAAACGAACGGCGCGATGTGCGGCGAAACAAAGTGGCCCAATGTCACACAGCTTATGCGTGCGGGCGCAAAGGCGGTGCGCGAGGTGCTTCCTGAAGCGCTGATCGCGGTGCATTTTGCAAATCCCGAAAATGCGGACAGCTATGCAAGCTACGCCGCAAATATGGATTATTATGGAGTGGATTACGATGTGTTTGCATCGTCGTACTATCCCTACTGGCACGGCACGCTTGAAAATCTGACGGATGTGCTCTCGCGCGTGAACGAAAAGTATGGCAAACTCGTCATGGTGGCGGAGACTTCCTATGCCTACACGCCCGATGATACGGATTTCAACGGCAATACCATCTCCGACAGCAGCGCGGTGACGAAGAATTATCCCTATACCGTGCAGGGACAGGCAACATCCGTGCGCGATGTCATTGAAGCGGTCGCCAATACCGCAGGCGGGATCGGCGTGTTCTACTGGGAGGGCACGTGGATCACGGTCGGTCAGAACTCGTGGGAGGAAAATGCTGAAAAATGGGAGCGCTATGGCTCGGGCTGGGCAAGCTCCTATGCCGCAAGCTACGACCCGAACGACGCAGGGCAGTATTATGGCGGCTCGGCGGTCGATAATCAGGCGCTTTTTGATGCCGATGGCAAGCCGCTCGAAAGCTTGCGCGTGTTCAATCTCGTCCATTTCGGAAATGAAGTCACGCCCGTTGTAGATGCGATCGAGGATACGGTGCTCGCATTCGATCTGGAAAGCACCATCACGCTTCCGCAGACAGTCAATGCCATTATGACCGATGGCACGCGCGCGCAGGTGGATGTTGCGTGGGATGTGACGCAGGAAGAACTTGATAATATGGCGACGGACGGCGAGACAGAGTATACGCTGACGGGCACGGCAGAGGGCATGGAGGCGAAAGCCTTTATTTCGGTGCTCAGATATAATTATTTGGAGAACTTCAGCTTCGAGACGGGTGACCTCACGGGTTGGACGCTCACGGAGCTTGGTAAGGCGAATGAGCTTCATGTTGAGAATAAGCTCACCGATTCGCTCACAGGCACGAACCATATGCATTTCTGGAGTTCGACAGCCGATAGCGTAGAATTTACGCTGGAGCAGACGCTGACCGAGCTTCCTGCGGGCGCGTATCGCTTTGGCATCTCCATCATGGGTGGCGACTGTGGCGAGACGGAGATCTATGCCTATGTCAAGGTCAATGGCGCGCTCGTCGGGCGCGGGGATACCGAGATCACCTATTATAATGATTGGCATACGGCGTGCGTGGAGGAATTCACCTGCGCCGAGGGCGACGAAGTGACGGTCGGCTTCTATGTGCGTTGCGCGGCGGCGGGCGCATGGGGCAAGATCGATGACGCGACGCTCAATTCGCTTGCAAAGGGAGAATAAAACGGATGAAACGATCTATTTTGCGCATCGTTGCGCTGATGCTAGCATTGATGCTGCTCGTATGCACCACAGGTTGCGCGCAGGAGCAGGAGAACGAGGAAACGACGAAATACGAGGAAACTATGGAAACGACACAGCCTGTTATCGTGGCAGATACGACGGATGACAATTACAGAACCTTTTACCAGATCTTTGTCGGCTCGTTTTCGGACGGGAATAACGACACGGTCGGCGATCTGAGGGGCATCATTGACCGATTTGACTATCTGAACGATGGCAACCGCGATTCGGAAACGAGCCTTGGCGTGCAGGGCATCTGGCTCTCGCCGATCTTTGCCTCGCCGAGCTATCACAAGTACGACACGACGGATTACTATGGGATCGACTGGCGCTTTGGCGAAGAAAAGGATCTTGTGGAGCTGATCGAGCTTTGCCACAGTCGCAATGTCAAGCTCATCCTCGACCTTGCGATCAACCATACCTCTAAGCAGCATCCGTGGTTTCAGGCATTCAAGCAGGCGCGCCTCGAGGATGACACCGAAAATGAATACTACGATTACTACACCTGCGTGCGCGAAGAGGAAAAGGTCGGCGGCAGGACATACCAGACCCTCGGCGGTGGATGGTACTATGAGTGCAATTTCTCGGGGGATATGCCTGAGCTGAACTTTGATAATGATGCTGTGCGGCAGGAAGTCGTGAATATTGCAAAGTATTACCTCGACCTTGGCGTGGACGGCTTCCGCTTTGACGCGGTGAAGTACATCTATTATGGCGATACGCCCACGACAGTCGCATTCTGGGAGTGGTATATGCAGGAGCTCAAGGCGATCAAGCCCGATATTTACTGCGTAGGCGAGTGCTGGTCGGGCGAGACGGAGATCCTCAGCTATTACAGCGCGATGAACTGCTTTAATTTTGCCATCAGTCAGGCAGAGGGCGTGGCGGCGATGGCGGCGAAGGGAAGTTCGCTCGCGACGTTTACGAACTATGTCGAGAGTTATCAGAAGAAGGTGCTCGAAGCAAATGCCGAGGGCATGCCGATCTCGTTTTTGTCGAATCACGATATGGATCGCATCGGCGGTGCATTCGTGACGGAAAATAATATGCGCATGGCGGCAAACCTGTATCTGCTCAGCCCCGGTTCGCCCGTGATCTATTACGGCGAGGAGATCGGTCTGCGCGGTTCGCGCGGTGGCGAGAATACCGATGCCAACCGTCGCCTTGCGATGCTCTGGGGCGATGACGACCTCGTCAAAGACCCTGTCGGTTCGACCTATTCTGCGGATAAGCAGATCAAGACGACCGTTGCAGACCAGATCGCGGATGAAAATAGCCTCCTGCGCTACTACTGCAAGCTTCTGAGCATCCGCCATCGCTATGACGCGATCGCACGCGGAACATACCGCGCACTGAGCACGAGCGAGAAGAATCTGGGTGGCTTCGTGGTAAGTTACGACGAGGAACTGCTTGTGATCCTGCACAACAATTCGACAGGGGAGCTGAGCGTTGACCTTGCGACGTGCAAGGGGCTCAATGGCGTGACGCTGAGCACACTTTGCGAGGCGATCGGCGCAGGAGAAGCGACCCTTTCGGGGACAGTTTTGACCGTGGCGGGGCAAACGAGCGTGATCTTGAAGTAAAATGCTGAGAGATTTTCCCATATTTGGCGAATGGAATTAGAAAATCCTTAGCTTGATTCGCCAAAATGGGACAGCGAAAATTGTTCAAATCTCCGAATTTTATAAAATCGTCAAAAAAAGCCCAGTTTCTACTGGGCTTTTTGATTTTTGTGTGCTATAATACCATCCGTAATCGAAATGAGATGTGCGACCACCGTCTGCGGCGGGCTGAATTGAGCCTGAAAACCGAGCTGACCCCGCAGATGTTGTTATTTCCTCTAAACTGGAAACGTTTCTACTGTTAAAATGAAATGAAAAATGTACAGGATGCACATTTTTTGTATTTCGATAGCAAAAAGCACTTTACAATCTGCACAATCCGCGCTATAATAAGCGGGTCAAACAGAAGAGCAGACGTGCTTCTGCATTTGCGAAAAAGGGGTACCCCTTTTTCCGTTCCCGAAAACGGGAACGGATGAACTTTGGCTTTATCGGCGAAACGCCGCTAAGCATATCAAACCTATATCAGGAGGAGAAACAAAATGAAGAGAATTTTTGCATTGCTGCTCGCTCTCGTCATGGTGCTCGGTCTGGCTGCTTGCGCAACCAATACTGACCCCGAGGTCACCACCACTGCCCCCGCTGCTAACAACGGCGGCAACGAGAACAATGGCGGCAACGAAAACAACAACACCGAAGAGGTCGATTACAACAGCGTCCTCGCAGGCGACTACGGCGAGATCACCATGTGGGTCTCCGAGAGTGACGGCGTCAAGGAGCAGTTCCTGGAGCAGGTCGCTGCATTCCAGACAAAGTACCCCGATGTCAAGTTCACTGTCAAGATCGACGGCATCTCCGAGGCTGACGCAGCTTCTCAGGTCATCGCTGACGTGGCTTCCGCTCCCGACATCTACTGCTTCGCACAGGACCAGCTGACCCGTCTGGTTCAGGCTGCTGCGCTGAGCGCACCTACTGGCAACCTGATCGACGCAGTCAAGGAAGCAAACTCCGCTGCATCCGTCTCTGCTGCTTCCGTTGCAGGCACGCTGTATGCATACCCCCTGACCGCTGATAACGGTTACTTCATGTACTACAACACCGCTCTGTTCTCCGAGGAGGACGTTGAGGATCTGGCTACCCTCGCAGCAAAGTGTGAGGAGAACGGCGTCAAGTTCCGCTTCGCTCTTGAGAACGCATGGTACAATGCTGGCTTCTTCTACGCAACGGGCTGCACCTCCACTTGGAGCATGGACGTTGACGGCAAGTGGACTGGCGTTGAGGATACCTACAACTCCGACAACGGTCTTGCTGCTATGAAGGGCATGCAGATCCTGACCAACTCTACCGCTTACGACTCCAACGCAGACATCTTCACCGATGCTGGCGTTATCGTTACTGGTGTTTGGAACGCTTCCGCTGCTGCTGATCACTTCGGTGACAACCTCGGCGCTACCGACCTGCCCTCCTTCACCGTGGACGGCAATACTTACCACATCAACTCCTACTTCGGCTGCAAGCTGATGGGTGTCAAGCCCCAGAGCGACTCCAAGAAGGGCGTTCTGCTGCAGCTGCTGGCTCAGTACCTGACCAACGAAGAGAATCAGCTCGCTCGTTTCAACGAGTTCGGCTGGGGTCCCTCCAATGTCAATGCACAGGCTGACCAGAACGTTCAGAGCAACATCTCCCTGCTGGCTCTGACCAAGCAGAACGAGTATGCTGTCACTCAGGGCAACATCAACGGCTCTTGGTGGGATATCGCAAAGCTTCTGGGCGCTGACGCAAAGGCTTCCACCACCGACGACGAGCTGAAGCAGGCTCTCGTTGAGTACGAAGAGGCTATCAAGGCTGTTCTGACCAAGTCCGACGACGAGCTGAACGCTTGGGGCGTTATCGGCGGCATCGCTGGCACGAGCTGGGATACCGACTTCCCCATGACTGCTCAGGACGATGGCAGCTTCCTGTCTGATGTTCTCGAGCTGCACGCTGGCGAAGAGTTCAAGGTTCGTCAGGGCGGTTCTTGGGATGTCAACTACGGTGCTGACGGCGTTGCTGGCGGCGACAACATCGTTGTCGAGGCTGACGGCAACTATCAGGTCAAGCTGGTCATCGACGGCGACAATGTTACTGTCGAGCTGATCGCTGCTGAGTAATCGAATAAAAAAACGAGGGCTTGGGGAGCTCTGCTCCCCATCCCCCCTCGCGTAAAGCATTGTTAGCTGACATACTGGAATAGTTCTATCCCGTGTGCGATCAACAATGCTTTTTATATTATCCAAAAGGAGGTAGCGTATAAACTGCGGTTTATAACGATTCGCTTATGAAGAAGCTTTCTGATCTCGAATATTTGAAGCTGAGTAAGCCACAGCAGATTTGGTACAGCTTCCTGATGTTCCTTGCGGCGATCCCCGGATGGTTTGTGAATTTGGGAAAGGGAATCGTCAATTTCTTCGTCAACATCGGCGTTTCCATCAAGGACGGCATCAAGGATATCGGCTATACCTTTGCTAAGGGCAACTGGGCAGTCAAGCTCTCTTTTTTCATCTTCGGCATGGGCAACCTTTACTATGGTCAGGCTCTGCGTGGATTGCTTTTCCTTCTGTTTGAAGTTATCTTTTTCGTTTATATGTTCCTGCCGAGTGGCGGTATCTACTGGCTGCAGAAAGGCAACTGGTTCCATACTGGCGCAACCATCGGCACGGTGCAGGGTCACTATGAGTCGGTCGTTGATCCCGACCTCGAGCTGATCCTCGGACCTGGCGCGACCACCGATGTGTGGGTCGCAGGTGACGACTCCGTGAAGGTCATGCTTTACGGTCTGCTCACCATCATGTTTATCGTTGCATTTATCTGGACGTGGCGCTTGCAGGTCAAGCAGTGCCGCATCTGCATGGACATCACCGCTCAGGGCAGACGCGTCAAGAGCGGCAAGCAGGATCTCAAGTCCCTCGTGGACGATCAGTTCCACAAGACGATGCTTGCACTTCCTGTGACTGGCATCCTCTTCTTCACGGTGCTGCCCATCATTTACATGGTGCTCATCGCATTTACCAACTACGACTTTAATCACAATGGACATGCCAACCTCTTTAGCTGGGTGGGTCTATCCAACTTCAATGAGCTTGTCAACTTCGGCAAGGGCGGCTTAGGTCTTGCGTTCGGTGAGATCCTTAGCTGGACGCTGATGTGGGCATTCTTTGCAACGTTCTCCAACTATTTCCTCGGTATGTTCGTTGCGATCATGATCAACAAGAAGGGCATCCGCTTGAAGAAATTCTGGCGCACCGTGCTTGTTATGACCATCGCGATCCCGCAGTTCGTTTCCCTGCTTTATGTTTCCAAGCTTTTCGATTCCTCGGGTATTATCGGCAAGATGCTCGGCAATATCTCCTTTATCAAGGAATTCATGCTGGCAAACAACTATAAGTCCCTGTGGGATTCACCCTCGGTCGCAAAGGCACTTGTTATCATCATCAACATCTGGATCGGCATCCCGCACATCATGCTCATGGCAACGGGCATCCTCATGAACATCCCCGCTGACCTGTATGAGTCGTCCAGGATCGACGGCGCGACGGCATTCCAGCAGTATACCAAGATCACCCTGCCGTATATGCTCTTCGTGACTGGTCCTTATCTGCTGACGAGCTTCGTCGGAAACCTCAACAACTTCAACGTGATCTACCTGCTCTCGGGTGGTAACCCTGCCAATACCGATATCGGTATCGTCGGCGGTGCGACGGTCGGACATACGGACCTTTTGATCACGTGGCTGTATAAGATGACGGTCGATTCTGCTGAGCAGAAATACTATCAGGCCTCCATTATCGGTATCCTTGTATTCGTCGTCGTGGCGTTCCTGTCGCTGATCGTTTACAATGTGATTCCCTCGACCAAGAATGAGGAGGATTTCAAATAATGAAAAAAGGAAGCGTTCTTACGCAGAATGCCCATCGCAGCATGGGCGTGACTGCAAGCCGCCGTCTGGGCAATACGGTGATCTACATCATTCTGATCCTGATGACCGTCGTGTGGCTGTTCCCGTTCTTCGGCATCCTGCTCGAGTCCTTTAAGGTCAATACGCAGGGCATGGACGGCAAGCTCATCCCCGAAAAATGGGGCTTTGACAATTACATTCGCCTGTTTAAGGAAACGGATTTCCTGATCTGGTTCCGCAATACCACCCTTATGGGCATCGCGACGGCTGTCTTCCAGACGTTCTTCGTCCTGTCCATGAGCTACACCCTCTCCCGCCTGCGCTTCAAGGGCAGAAAACTGCTGATGAACGTGATGCTGGTTCTGGGTATGTTCCCGGGCTTCCTGACCCTGATCCTGATCTACAAGGTCTTTGCAGATATGGGTCTGACGATGGACAATGCACCTTACGGTCTTGTGATCGTGTACTGCGCATCCTCGGGCATGGGCTACTATGTGTCCAAGGGCTTCTTCGATACCATCCCCAAGTCGCTCGATGAGGCGGCACGTGTGGACGGTGCGACCCGTTTCCAAGTGTTCTACAAGGTGATCATGCCGCTGTCTGGCTCGATCGTCATCTACACCATTTTGATGGGCTTCATGGCTCCCTGGGGCGACTTTATGATGGCAAAGTACATCGCACACGCGCGCAGCGAGGGCATGAACGTTGCTGTCGGTATGCAGCAATGGCTCAATAAGACGGTGCTCAACACCAACTATACCATGTTCT
>CAZVJJ010000003.1:0-73072 GCA_964627295.1 uncultured Oscillospiraceae bacterium
TTTTATGCCAGATATGTCCGATTTCGTGAAAAATCAACGCGCGCATGGTCGCTTCGTGTTGCCATTCTAACTCAATGATTTTTTCAATGCCAAGCAGAACCGCATCCCTGCCATCAAGCGTTGTTGCCCACCCTGCGCCATTGCACAGCCCCAAGTAAAGGATGATGTCCAAATCGACATCATTTTCAAACAGCTTGTGCATATTTCTGCCGAGCTGATCTGTCACCGCAAGGAAAGACGCATTTGCAAGATGCGCCGCGTCATCATTCAATATCACATTGTTCACAACAGGCATGATGTCCCTGTCAAAATCGTACTCTTTTGCGTCAGATTCACATTTTTCACCCAATTCGGGAGAAAACTCTTTCGTATAGTTTCTCCATAGCTCCAAATCAAACACGCGATCTTTATAGCAGTTTTGTATCTTGTCAAACGTATTGATGATCCTCATAAAACCCGCTCCCCTATTCCTCTCAGTAAATTTATTATATCCTGCTCAAATGCATAAGTCAATCAAGTATTCGGTAAGGATGCTCGCAAATTCAAGGGGTGTATTTTCGCATATTGTGTGTTACATTAGAGGCGCTAAATAACATATTTTTAGAAAAAGGTAGGATGTTTCATGGATTTTATGCAATTACAGCATGTGGAGAATGCTGTACGGGATGCACAAAGAAAGAAAACGGCATATGTCAAGGTTGCATTGAATCCGATGGACACTGTGCGGAATGGAAAGGATCTGGCGGTTGCCCGATCCACAAATGCACAAGAGAACATCATGTTCAATTTTGCGGATTATGTGCCGAATTTCCTTGTGAATGGCTAGTTCAAACAGTTTTTTTGCGAAAAAATCTTGTTGAAGAATTGACAGAATTGGCTAAGTTGTATCAGCAACAGAATCCGCAGAACTTTTGACAAGCAATGATCGGGTAGCACCCGAGGTAAAGCCATTCGCTTCAAGCGTAGTCAAACTGGTTTTACATGAAGAATGCTCCCCTCAGAAACATTGCTCTCAGGCTGAAGCACAGCTGAAGTTTTTTCCTGCTCGTTGTCAAACTTAACAAAACAAGAAAGCAAACATTGTGAAAAAAGTGGAAATCGAATTTTGGCGTAAAAAAACGATTGCACTTTTGCGCGGTGTGTGCTATTCTCATTTTATGGAAGCGTTGGAATCGTTTCCAAATAATTCATCCGATCTCTATCGGACACAATCACAGGAGGAAACAAAATGAAAAAGCTGCTTGCTATGCTGCTCGCTCTGGTCATGGTTTTCTGTCTGGTCGCCTGCGGCGGTAACACCGACGACAACAAGACCACTGAGAATCAGGGTCAGTCCACCACCCCCGCCAATAACGAAGGTTCTTCTGAAACTGGCCGTGTTTACTATCTGAACTTCAAGCCCGAGTTTGACGAAGCTCTGACTGGTCTGGCTGCAACCTACACCGCTAAGACTGGTGTCGAGGTTAAGGTCGTCACCGCTGCTTCTGGCACTTACTCCGACACTCTGACCGCTGAAATGGCGAAGACCGAAGCTCCCACCGTTTACAACATCGGTAACCTGCAGGGTCTGAAGGACTGGGACGAGTACGCGATCGACCTGTCCAACACCGCTCTGGCTGCTGAGCTGAGCACCAACGACTTCAACCTCTACAACGCAAACGGCGAGCTGAAGGCTATGGGCATGTGCTTCGAGTCCTACGGCATCATCGTCAACGTTGATCTGCTGGCAAAGGCTGGCTACAGCGTTTCCGACATCACCAACTTCGAGACCCTCAAGGCTGTTGCTGACGACATCCACGCTCGTTCCGCAGAGCTGGGCTTCGATGCATTCTCCGCGGCAGGTCTGGACAGCTCCTCTTCTTGGCGCTTCTCTGGTCACCTCGCAAATGTTCCTCTGTACTACGAGTTCGAGGCTGACAACATCACCGAGCAGCCCGCTGAGATCAAGGGCACTTACCTTGATTACTACCGCAACATTTGGGATCTGTACATCACCGACAGTGCTACCGATGCAAAGACCCTCGCGTCCTCTACTGGTGACGAGAGCAAGGCTCAGTTCACCGAGGGTCAGGCTGTCTTCTATCAGAACGGCTCTTGGGAATACTCCTCCCTCACCAACGACTACGGCATGAACGTTCAGATGATCCCCATCTACTGCGGCGTTGAGGGCGAAGAGAAGGCAGGTCTGTGCTCTGGCACCGAGAACTGCTGGGCGATCAACTCCAAGGTTTCCGAGGCTGATCAGCAGGCTACCATCGACTTCCTCGTTTGGATGGTCAGCGACCCCGAGGCTTCCGCGATCATGGTCGATAAGCTCGGTTCTGTTCCTTTCAAGAATGCTCCCGCTTCTACCAACGGCTTCATTCTCAACGGCAACACCATCCTCGAGAACGGTGGCTACTCTGTCACTTGGGCATTCAATGACACCCCCAATGTTGACAGCTACCGCGCAACGCTGGTCACTGCTCTGACTGCTTACTCCGCTGATCCCACCGATGCTAACTGGGAGGCTGTCGTCTCCGCTTATGTTGACGGCTGGGCGATCGAGTACAATGTCGTGAACGGCTAATTCCTTTCTGAATCAAAAAGGGGCGGGCGTTTCCGCCCCTTTTTGTGAAAGGTTTCGCTGAATGAGGCGAAGATCCGCAAGCGCCTTTCTTGCGAGTTTTCGCCTTGCCCAGCGGCAAGAGATTCTATCCGTGTTCAGTACAAGAAAGTGAGGGAGATCCACTTGGCAAAAAGAAAACAGCAAGTTAACCTCGTGCAGCGTCCCATCCGAAAGTATGCACCCATTTTTATCCTACCCACATTCCTAGCCTTTATCATCGGCTTTATCTGGCCATTCCTGCAAGGCATCTATCTATCCTTCTGCAATTTTAACACGCCGAAAGATGCCGAATGGGTTGGTATCAGCAACTATGTAAAGGTATTTTCGGACGCAGGTTTTCTCAATGCGTTTAAGAACACCGCAGCCTTTGCCGTCGTATCCATTGTGCTTATCAATGTCGTCGCATTTGCCATCGCCTATGCCCTGACGCAGAAGCTCCGCGGTGCAAATCTGTTCCGCACGGTTTTCTTTATGCCCAACCTGATCGGCGGCGTTGTCTTAGGCTACATTTGGAGCTTGATTTTCGACGGTATTCTGAAAAATTACGGCACTTACCTCACTGCAAACGGAACATATGGCTTCTGGGGTCTTGTGATCCTCGTCGCTTGGCAACAGATCGGCTATATGATGATCATTTACATCGCAGGACTGCAAGCCGTACCCGAGGATATGCTCGAAGCGGCACGGATCGACGGCGCTTCTGGTCGCCAGACCCTTTTCAAGGTCATCATCCCCAACGTCATGCCCTCAATCACCACCTGCACATTCCTGACCTTGACAAACTCCTTCAAAATGTTTGATCAGAACATGGCGTTGACTGGCGGTCTGCCCTCTGTGATCCAGGATGGCGCAAAGGTCAACATTACAGAGCTCCTCGCGCTGAATATCTACTCTACCTACAATATCAATAAGAAATACCACGGCGTTGCACAGGCAAAGGCTGTCGTATTCTTCATTCTCGTCGCTGTTCTGGCGATCATTCAGCAAGCCGCTACCCGCAGTAAGGAGGTCGATTAACCATGGCAAAGAAAAAGATCGAGCAGTACACACCTGCCAGCAAGGTTTTGAGCGTATTTTTCCTACTGCTGAGCCTTTTGTGGCTTTTCCCGATTTTTGAAGTCATCATCAATTCCTTTAAGGAAAACGCGTATGTCAACCTCGAACCATTCGCACTTCCCTCTTCCGAGTCTTTCGTTGGGTTTGCAAACTACATCAAGGGTATGACGTTTGGCAACTATCCGTTCCTCAAATCCGTATTTTACAGCCTTTTCATCACAGTTACTTCCGTTTTACTTATTCTTCTGCTTTGCTCCATGAGCGCATGGTACATCGCGCGTGTGAACAGCTTAGTTTCCCGTGTGTTTTATTACCTCTGCCTGTTTTCCATGATCGTTCCTTTCCAGATGGTCATGTTCACCCTGACCTTTACTGCCGATCAGTTGAAACTCAACACGCCCTACACGATCCCCATCGTGTATCTTGGCTTCGGCGCAGGACTTGCGATCTTCATGTTCCTCGGCTTTGTGAAAAGTCTGCCTCTGGAAATCGAGGAAGCCGCCGCGATCGACGGTTGCGGACCTCTGCAAACGTACTTCATGGTCGTGATGCCCATGCTCAAGCCCACCATGATCTCCGTTGGCATTCTGGAACTGATGTGGGTCTGGAATGACTACCTTCTCCCCTACCTCGTTCTCGACCGCACAAAATATATGACCATCCCCATTCACGTCCAGTATCTTAAAGGTAGCTATGGCACGGTGGATCTGGGTGCGACGATGGCTGTTATCATGCTGAGCATCCTGCCGATCATCATCGTCTATATGTTTGCCCAAAAGCACATCATCAAGGGCGTAGCTGCTGGTGCGGTGAAAGGCTAAACTCGGCATCATCATTAGTTAGGAGCACATTTACTATGCGCGAAAGTGGCATTTTAATGCATATCACCTCCCTGCCTTCGCCATACGGCATCGGCACGATGGGAAAAGAAGCTTTCCAATTTGTGGATTTTCTGGAAGCCGCGGGGCAAAGCTACTGGCAAATACTTCCCCTGAATCCGACAGGCTATGGCGACTCCCCTTACCAGTCCTCTTCCACGTGCGCTGGAAATCCCTACTTGATCGATCTTGATCTTCTCGTGGAAGATGGATTGCTTACGCATACGGAAATCGGTGCAATTTCATGGTCACGCACCCCCGACCGTGTGGATTATGGCATCCAATACGAGAAACGGTACGAAATTCTAAGACTTGCACACAGCAGGTTCTCTCCTAATGCGCAGTACGACGATTTCTGCCGCGAAAATAGCGCTTGGCTTGAAGAATACTGCCTCTTTATGGCGCTGAAAGAAAAAAACGGTGGCATTTGCTGGCTCGACTGGCAAGACGCGGAAAAACTCCACGATAGCAATGCGCTTGATGCGCTGTATCCTGCCTTAGAACCCACCATTTCTTTCCACCGCTTTCTGCAATTTCTCTTCTATCAGCAATGGAATGCCCTGCATGCCTATGCAAAAGAGAAAGGGATTCGCATCATAGGTGACGTGCCCATCTACGTTCCTACCGATTCCGTAGATGTTTGGTCGAATCCCGCTCTCTTTCAGCTCGATGAAAACCGCCGTCCAACCGTCGTTGCAGGATGCCCTCCTGACGCTTTTACCGACGACGGACAGCTCTGGGGCAACCCCATCTATGATTGGGATGCCATGGCAAAAACTGGCTATACATGGTGGATCGAACGCCTTACCGCCGCATCGAAGCTCTACGATACGATCCGCATCGACCATTTCCGCGGATTTGAAAGCTATTGGGAAGTCCCCGCAGGCGATAATTCTGCCCGCAACGGTCGCTGGGTCAAGGGCGCAGGAAAGGATTTTATCCGCACGATCCGTCAGGCGCTTCCCGATTTGAATTTCATTGCAGAAGATCTCGGTTACGTCACCGAGGGTGTCCGCGAGTTGCTAAATTACTCTGGCTACCCCGGGATGAAACTCATTCAATTCGCATTCGATTCCCGCGAAGCAGGAAATTACCTCCCCCACCTCTATCCCGTCAATTCCGTCTGCTACACAGGGACGCACGACAATCCCACCATCAAGCAATGGCTGACCGAGACATCAGAAGAAGACTTGGCGCTGGCAAAGGCTTATCTCGGGCTAAATGAGGAAGAGGGCTACATCTGGGGTCTGCTCCGCGGAGGAATGTCCAGCGTGTCCAAGCTCTTCGTAGCGCAGATGCAGGATTATTTAGAGCTCGGCGCCGAAGCGCGCATGAACTTCCCTGGCACGCTTTCCGCAAGCAACTGGAGCTGGCGCGCCGAAAAAGGATTTGACAGCCCCACATTGGCTACTCGAATTCGAGAAATGACCAAGCGCTATGGTCGCCTACCCGAGTAACTCCACTTATAAACCAAAAAAGCGATCTTACGAACATCACCAACGTGTTCATAAGGTCGCTTTTCTTTTTTCGATCCATTCCCTCTGAAATTTAAGAAAATAACAAGGTTCTGTTCATAATTTGCTCACAGTTTATTTGAAAGCTGTTCAGAATTCCATATTAAACTGAAATTAGCAACAAAAAGGGAGTGTTTGCCCATGAATCTTCCCGCGCCTGCGGTGGACATCCGCGGATTTCGGCTAAGCAAGCTCAATACGCCAGAATATCGACATCTTTGGCTCATGCTCATCTGGCCTACATATATTCTGCGCTATATTCTCCTTTCGATTTTTGTCCGAACTACAAATCCCCATGTCATCTACAGCACACTGGACGATTTTATCCCATTTACCGAGTGGTTCGTGATTTTTTACGTATGTTGGTACGTTTTTATATTCGGAATGCACGTGTATCTTGCATTATTCGATGTAAAGACCTATAAACACTACTCGCTTTTCCTGCTATGCACCCTCACCGTATCGACACTTACGTATATTTTCTACCCCTCATGCCAAGAGTTACGCCCCACAAGTTTCGAGCACAATAACATATTTACATGGATCATCGGGCTGATTTATTCCGTGGACAATAACCGCAATGTTTTCCCATCCGAGCACGTGATCGGCGCGCTTGCCGTCGTATTTGCAGGTGCGAACACAAAAACCCTCTCGCGTCCTGCTAAAATCATCATTGCGGTGCTCGGGATCATGATCGCGCTTTCCACCGTGTTTATCAAGCAGCACTCCGTGCTCGACATATTCAGCTCCACCGCCCTTTGTGCCGTGGCTTATATCCCCATATACATGATACCAAAACAGAAAACCCTCCGCAGAAATTAACTGCGGAGGGAATTTTTTACTCTTCTGCGTGGTCACAGCGGACGGTTACGCGGCTTTTGCCACCGTAGGTGCAGGTAAAGAGGGTCAGCGGATAGTCGCTTGAGACCATTTCCTCGATCGCAGTCGGTGCAAGTGTCTCGATCGTCGCGACGCAGTACGAATGGGAATTTCCATCCATATCGGTGAAAATAATGGCATCTCCCGTATGCAGATCTTTGAGCTTGCCAAAATGGCTCGCATAGTTGTGCGCCATGATCACAAGATCATCGGCAAAAAGATTGCCCACATAGCGGCACGGCGAGATCCTAAGGCGGTCATACGACCAATCCTGCATGATCGGAAGCTCGAGCGAAAGCGAGGGGATCGTCAAAAATCCGATATAGCCATATCCATTGATGTTGCTCACGGTCATTTCACGCGGCGTTTCGTCCTGTTCAACGACCGATGAGATCGGAAGCGTCTCTTCCCCATAGAAGAGTGCCTCCTGCTTCTTCTCCTGCCGCTGCTGAATGGACACGACCATTTCAGACATCACGACTTCGACCTGCTCCCCTGCCTCTGCTTGTTCGCGATAGTTATACACGAAAAAGAAAGCAGAGATCGCGATCAGGACACAGCCGAACACCATGAGAAACGCGTCAAACTTACGCCTCATTGTCGTTCTTTTTCTCCGAACGGTGCAGACACCAGCCAAGCACGAAAACCGCAA
Source organism: uncultured Oscillospiraceae bacterium (assembly GCA_964627295.1). Taxonomy (GTDB): domain Bacteria; phylum Bacillota; class Clostridia; order Oscillospirales; family Oscillospiraceae; genus Faecousia. The sequence continues at coordinate 7,588 of CAZVJJ010000003.1, forward strand.
TGCCTGCAACCGCGAATACAGGCACAGGCCAATTCATCTGACCCGTCTGAGGGATCTTCGGAACAGTTGTACCCGTCGTAGAAGATTCGGTGGTTTCTTCGGTCGTTTCTTCCGTCGTCGGTGCAGTTGTTTCCTCTGTAGTAGGCGCAGTCGTTTCCTCGGTGGTCGGAGCAGTCGTTTCCTCGGTGGTAGGAGCAGTCGTCTCTTCCGTTGTCGGAGCAGTTGTTTCCTCGGTGGTCGGTGCTGTCGTCTCCTCGGTGGTCGGAGCGGTCGTCTCCTCAGTAGTCGGTGCTGTCGTCTCCTCAGTGGTCGGCGTAGTTGTTTCCTCGGTCGTTTCCGTCGGCTTCGGCTCAACAGCTACCTTGGGTGAAGCATCTACATCATACTTATAAACGCCGTTCTGCGAAGTAGGCACGGTCACAAGGAACGGAGAAAATGCATAGTATCCCTCGGCATTCGTCTCCTGCACGACGAGGTACAGACCAAGCTCCAGATCTTCAAACTTTGCAAACCCATTTTCGTCGATATTTTTGCGCGAACCCTCTGCGCCCTTGTTCGTTGCGACTTCAAAAAGGGATTTTGCAAGGCTGGGCGAAGTCAGGCTGTCGAGCGAAAGACCGCAACCAACGAATTCATTCACGAATTTGAAATCGTAATCGGCATCCACGCAGATCACCTCCGCGACGCGGTAAATAGTGATCGTGCCACCTGCGACGGGCTTGCCGTCGTAGAGCATATTGATGCTGATCGAGCCGTCACGGCTCATATCGATCTGATCGACAGCAAAAGCCGCAAGTGCGAACTGCATCAAAATCAGGACTGCACAAAGGATGGTGAAAATTTTACGTTTCATGCGCTTCCTCCTATCGTTTCTTCTTTCCCGTGTACACGAGAAGCGTGATGAGCAGAATAATCAAAATCGGTGCGAGCACGAACGGCGCTACGACCGTTTTGTCAATAATGATGGCGTCCGCCGTCACACGGACAGTTACTTCTTCTTTAGCGTTTTCTACGCGGTGGCCGCGAACGAGCAACCGATGCGAGTTTACGCCATAGGGCGTGCACGTGACGAGCGTGCATAAATCCTCCCCCTCTTGGATGAGCAGTTCCTGCGTTTCGCTCGGCAGGACGATGCGGATCTGATCTACCTCATAGGTAAGCGTTTCGTCAAGTACGTGGAGCATGAACCGATCTCCAACAACAAGCTGATCAAGGTCGGTGAATAATCGTGCGGACGGAAGTCCACGGTGTCCAGAAATGACGGTGTGGGTGCTCTCACCGCCGACTGGAAGGCTCGTCCAGTCGATGTGTCCCACAGCGACCTGCAAGACGTTTTCGTCCGTTCCATGATAAATGGGCATGGACGCGTCAATACACGGGATCTCGATGTAGCCCATGATGCCACCGCCCGAAACATTGAGCAGGCTATTGTACTCTTCTTTTTGCTCATCCGTGAGGATGTAGCCATTGCTACGCTCTGCAAGCGAAGCGTTATACGCTTCCGCCGCTGCCCAGAGTTCATCATACATCTCATTTTCGATGGATGAAACCTGTTCCATGTAGCTTGCAATGACTTTTGACTGCGTTTTCGAGTTCCAGAAGTCGGAAAATGTCGGGTACAGCAGCAAGGACAGCCCGATGAGGAAGATCACAATGAGCAATATTGTAGAGAAATTTTTCTTCATAGGGTTCTCCTTGCGGTTGCGAGATATCTGTTCCCCCAGAGGGGAAGGCGTTTGCCCTCTCCTCTGGGGTGGGATGAATTACTTTTCAGCACTCATGCGCTTCTTGGTGACGAGCAGGACTGCCGCACCGAGCATCAGGACTGCACCGACAACGTAGAACATCGTCGTGCCGATACCACCAGTCGTGGGAAGCGACGCGCCCATCTTGTTGATGATAGTAATGGTTTTCGTTGTTTCAGCATCAAATGTGACAGTTGCGTTTGCCGCATCACCATCTTCCTTATGCGAAGCGGAGATCGTAACAGTAATCGGCTTTTCAAGTAGCTTGTAGCCAACGGGAGCTTTGGTTTCCTTGATGTAGTAAGTACCGTGGTCAAGACCGCGAATCTTAAACGTACCATCCGCGCCAGAAACCATAGCTTCGCCATCTTCCGTCTTGTCCAGAATCGGATAGTAAGCGTCATCGGTGTGTTTCTTAAGCTTCACTTCTTTTGTGCAAGCTTCATCGCTATACAGCTTGAATTCTGCACCTGCAAGTTCATTGCCACCATCAGCCTTCTCACTATACTTGATAGCATTTGCGGTATAGGTAAAGACCCACACGCTGTCGTCGGGTGTCTGACCAAATGTTGTCTGTCCCTCACCGCTTGCATTCGGATTGTTGGAATACTGGAGATAAACCGTATTCTTATTGGTTGTATGACCATCCGCTACAGAAACTTCAGCATTCTCATTCAGGTGCGCGTTGTAGATGACCTCAATGGCAATCTCAGAATATCCAAACGTATCACCGCCAACGTGGGCTTTTACATCATCGATCGTCAAACTCCATGTCTGCTGACCATTTTCCTGATTATTCAAAATTCCACTCATCTTATAGCCATTATCATCGTCAACTTTACTAGGATCAACTTTGACAGTAACTGTTTCATTATTATTCTTTTTAACGATAATATTTACAGAATCAATGCTCTCAAAGGTAACACCCTTGGACATGGTATCATGGAAGATAACGGAATAAGTATCATAGAATTTAAGGTCGGTATTTGCAGGAATTGTTGCGATCAGCTTGAACTGGAAGCTTTCGTTGATCTCGTGGTCAGCGCTCTCGCCCCAGTTATCTTCACCGGTTTTTTCGGAATCGGCGATCTCATCCCACACCTGCTTATCGACGGTAGGAAGCGCGGACTTGGGATTGATGCGGATCGTGCCGCCATACTGGAGAATGTAAGCAGAGTAGGCATCATACTGATTATCAAGCGTGCTAGTATCTTCAATAATCAGGAAGTAGCCAGCAGAAGTCGTATCCACATAGCTATAGTTGTTTTCGTCATTAAGCGTATGCTTAGCAGCATCTTTCAGCGCAGGCTTGAGTGCTTTTGCAATCGTCTGTGCATCGACAGTCTTAGAAAGCTCGGACAGAATCGCAGCAGCCTGTGTCGCAGAAAGGTTATCCCAATCAACAACTGTAGTGCCAGTATATAGCCCTTTCAATGCTTTGCTCAGCTCTGCTACGTCAACGCCATCGCCATAAGTGATGTTCTGGAAGTTGGTTTCCGTACCTTTGGTAGCAATTTTAAGCTTAAAAATCTGGTATGCGTAGTATGTATGTCCCTTATTATCGTTGTCAATGGTAATATGCGCTTCCGTGCAGTAGGAATACTCCCCCGTTGACTCTCCCCCGTTGTCTGCAAAAACTGCCATGGACAAAGACAGGATTAGGAGAAGAGAGAGGGTGATTGCAAAGAATTTTTTCATAAAAAATATCTCCTTTTCAAATAAGCGGAATTATTCGGCACGCTGCCGAGGGGTCAAGCCCCTCGACTGCGTTTTTGGGTGAAGCACAGAAGCATCGCGCATCCGACCATGAGCACCGTGCCCATAACCGTAAACATCTGCGTGCCGCTTCCGCCCGTTTTAGGTAGCGTGTAGATGTAGGCGTAGGAGTTGGTGACGGTGATTGTTCCAGTATTGGAAAGAGCCGCTTCATCTGCATCGGTAACAGCGGAAGGAAGCAATCCATTGCTGTAAGTTACCTTAAAGAGCTTGGAATCTAGTTCTTCGACCACATAGTAGGAATACTTAGCAACTACTAGTCCATCTTTCATTTCCCAAGCAGGAAGATTCTCCCACATGTGTTTCCAGTCCACCTCTGCATTGATAGTGATCGGATTGCCATACTGGCTCGTCGTAGTAGCACCATCATTAACAGGTGTTCTGACCTGCATCAACTTAAAGGTGACATCACATTGATCTGAATCACAAACATCGCCCCAAGTCTTTTGCGCAGTAACATCTAGCATTGGAATGCTGTTTGTAATCGTAACCGTGCCCTCTGTCATGAACTGAACTGGAACTTGCTCGTTGCTATCAGCATTTGCCTGTTGGCTGGTCGTGTAGGTCTTGATATAGCCATTAGGTTCTTCAGCTACAAAGTAATAATAGTAGAATTCCTTACCGTCCTCTTTACCAAACAGGGGCAGTTCGGTAAATGTATACTCGTAGCTTGAATTGGCGTGGATAACAATGGTTTTGTAAGGGACATAAGCGCCCGATCCGCTTACGACAACATTGTCATTTTCATCAAATTGAACATTGGGAACATCCGTTTTATTCTCGGTTTTGTATTGATAGAGAGTAAAACTGACATCATGCGGCGTTGTTGCTGTTGCCCAGTTCTTTATGACCTTGATCTCACCGACACGCTTTTCCGTGTTTTCCATGGTGATCTTACCGTCGAACTCTTCTGTTTTCTCCCCGCCAACGGTGCGATATACCTTTTCAAACTTAGCACTGGTAAGCGTCCATCCTGTCAAGTTTTCCTTAACAGAATAGATGTACTCCTTGCCATAGACATTGCACATGGGAAGATTTTCAATGGTAAGCTTCCAATCCTCACTCTTTTCGAGTGTGTACTTGCCGACCTCAGTTTTTGCACTTCCGACTGCTTCGCGGTAGAGCGTGATCTCGATATTTTCGGGAAGATCGCTACTGTCCGCAGAAATCGACTGTCCGTCGTAGCTAAGCCACGATTTTTCGATATCGAGTTTCGTGTCGATCGGCTCATTCTCAACGAAAATCGGACTTTGCAAGTATTGCAAGTTGAATATCTGCGCGGAAGAATCGCCAGTCTTTACCTTATCGATCAACTTATTCAATTCTTCCTGTGTCTGCGTCGTATTGCCTTCATCAGGGAAGTAGAAATAATACTTCTGCGGTTTCGCAGGAAGAACATAACCATCAGGGGCTTTCGTCTCGGTGATGTAGTATAGCGTGTTAGTTGTGTAGTAACCCTGCTTGACATACTCATGCTTGACGGAGAAGAAACCATCTTCGTCAGACGGTAGCGCAACCTTGAAAATGTCACTTCCATTCGCGCTAACTTCATAAACGCTAAACTCAGCATTCTTGAGGCGGTAGGTGAAATCTCCCTGCTTAACCTTGTAGAATTCAAGTGAGCCTAGGCTAGAAGCCGAACCAATGGGGATACTGGAATCCCACTTGACCCAATCATAAGAACTGTCACTAATGATATTCTCACCCTGTAACTTGAAGCTATTGTTCACACTAAAGTTTACACTACTGTTGTTACCAAAGGAAAGATCATAGGTGTACGAAAGAATCAAAGCTGTTCCATCAGGGACAGTGCCAATCATGGTGTGCGTATGGTTCTTATTGGCTTCAATCGGCGTTTCGCTCGTGTACGTCCAGGACCAGTTTGCCGTAGGAACTTGTGAAACTTTCTTGTAAGTACCGTCCGTCTGTTTCTGGGCATACCATAGGATCACGGAAGTCGGTTTCAGAGTTGCAAGCAAATCACCATTATTCCCGTTTTCATAAGTAAGGATATCCGTGAACGAAAGGGAATCACTATTCTGATTAAGATCTTTACCCTCACCATTTATTACAACGGTATAATCGATGAACGTGGTGCTCTGAACACTCGACTTGATGAGCTTTTCCTCATTTCCCGTCTTTTTCACAGTCTGTGTCTGCTCATCACTACCAATCGTATTTTTCCCGATTGAAAGAGATGCTTGGTTCTTAAACGTTCCGATTTCTGTTTCATCATCCTGTTTTGTAAACGTAGCATCACTATCGATCGTGCACTCGATATAGAGGTAGATATACGTTCCTGCGGGGAAAGTGTTGTTAGAGAGGCCACATAGATATATCCTTTCGTTAATGCCGCCCTCTATTGCATGATCATTAGTAAAAGATGCTTTAATCTCAGCATCCGAACCAGTCACAAACTGTGGCTCAACTCCGAACATCTTATTTTTTTCCGCTTTTGCTGATTCGGCTGTATAGCCAACGCCAACACTCTTTATCGTAAGCCCCGCAGGAAGTGTTTCATTGATTACGAGGAATCCGTCATTATTGTAATCATATCCATCTTCCAGATAAATACGAACAAACCAAGCAAGCGTATTGTCTTTCGCGTTATAGTTCATGTTCGTATCTACGCCAGTACCGTTGGAATCGTTCTTCGCATCGTACTTCAGAACAGCAACTTCGCGCTTGAGCGTCCACTTTTGGGTCTGGCTTGCCTGTTCCCCATCCAGTTCAGCAACATTCGTGAATGTGAACTCCTTGGTTGACCCCTCAGTTTCAATGTTATTCTTAATGAAATCGGGTTTAAGCTCACACTTGATGGACAAATAGATTGTAATATCCTTATCAAAATTTTGAGCATCTTTGAACTGATAATCTGTGCATCGAGAAATATTGAAGATAACTTTCTGCCCAGCAATACTCTCTTCTGTTGTATAATTCTCTTTCGTGACATCAACCCTGATTGGCAAATTATCAATCCAACCTGTAAGTTTTGTAGGCACGCCTTTCCCTGAATACGAGTTCCAACCAAAACCAACATCTTTCACGACTAATCCATCTGGAATAAAATCGGTAACAGTAAGTGTACCGTCTCCAACTTTTGCATTTACTTTGATGAACCAGTCGATCGTACCGTCCGTGTTGTAGTTCACAGAAGTTTCCGTACTACCCGAACCGTTCATCTTGGAAATACGGTCGCCTTTGGTGATCCCCTCTCGATCATCCTCGTCGCCATATTTTACATAGTTGTAGAATGTAGAAGTTTCGTCATAATTCGGGGTCGTGGTATAAGTGATCTTAACACTCTCAGCTGTGCGTTCAACATCTTTCGTGAATGTCACTTTCCAACCATAGGCAAGATCATTTTCACCCAAAGAATCATTTCCTACCCAAGAATTGATCGACCAGTCAGAATTCTGATTATCTGCAAACAGAATCTCAATAGAACCCTCGCCGAACTGTTCATTCAACTTGGAGATCAATGCCGTTCTTTGTGCGCTAGTGAGCCAATGCGTTTTTTGGATGCTACCATACTGTCCAGAAGAATAGTCCTGAATCTCCATACCAGCTTTGATGCCACCCTTAGGAATGTCAAAAACGATCGTCCATTCGATATTTCCAGAAGCATCGAACTTCGCCGTTTTCTCCACACCCGCAGCAGGGATGGTCACGCTGGCATTCTCTTCATCCTTGTCGTCGTCCTTTTCAATCGTAACCTTATTGTTGACCGTTTGATTCTTGTTGGTCTGATCGTGGCTCGTGGAATAGGTAATGGTGTACTTGATGCAATTCTCATTATTATCACCACTGAACAAGATTCCAGTTATATTTCCAGAATTATCCGTCTTAATGGTATAACCATTATTGGGAGAAATCGCAATATCCGCTTCTTTCAGACCACTAAACCAACTATCCGTCAAGGTATAGCCCGCGATATTGTCGTTATTCTCATTGACGGTGATCGTCCAGTTGATCGTGCCCTTTGTCTGATCGTAGCTACCCGTTTTCTTGAGGAGCTTCCTATTGATGGACACGCTACATTCGCTTTCGTGCTCAATGTGTCCCTCGGTCGGGTCAGCAGAAACCTTGACCTTATTGTTCTGCCAGAACGCCGTACCGTTAGGAACGGTGACAGAATAGGTATAAGTGACCTCGTACTTCTCTCCTGCGTTCAGCGCTGGGAGTGTCATATCGAGCGTCTTCTTCTCATCTGTACCACCGAATTGACTATCAGACACAAAAACATCACTCTGATACTGATTATCCTTATACTTTTTCACAGTGATCGTGGGCGTGCCAAGCGTGAGGGTCGAATCGTCATGCTTCAGATTCATCTCATCATGGAATTCAATCCCGTCACCCGTGCCGTTGTTCGACCAGACCGTGACTGTATAAGTAAGGGTCTTGTTTGTGGCATCGTAAGAGCCAGTCTTGGAAGAATGAATGTCCGTATTTGCGGTTTCATAATCGTTGTAGGTGATTTTTTCCTTTTCGATCTCGAAACTACCGTTTACGACATCGTCCCAAGGAACAACGATATCCCCATTCGGTGTGAGCGCATCTTTGTCGATCTTGGCTTCAAACTCGAGTTTGCCTGTCGTCGGAGAAGTGTTATTTGTAACAAAGTCAGCATATTCCGTCGTGTACTCGATCAAGACAAAATAGTTATCATTGTCATCTTTAATAAAGCAGAACTGAAATGCAGGTTTTTTCTCCTGCCCATTCTTTGTCAGATAATAATCATAATTTTCATCGTATGCATCCTGCCGCACATCCAGCTTTCCAACCGACATTTTATCTGCTAGAGGCAATTTATAATTCAGATAGTATGTTTGGTTAACCTTATCATAAAGCGTTCCATCTACAAGCTCATATTCAAGTGTCAAGCCCGAAAGGAACTCTTTGCCATCAAAGGTTGTCGTTTTAACCGATACATTGATTTTACTCGTACCAGTATAGTCTGACAGATTTCGATAAGCATTATCAGTTGTAGCCTCGCGGGGCATTGCAAATGCAGAAACGCTTGCCACACACTCTGTTGTATGCGTATGCTCCTCAATCTCGCAAGTGAGTGCGCCGCGGGTGGTGGTGGTCTGGACGCAGTTGGCGGTATGCTGATGCGCGATCACGGTGGGCATAGTGCACACGAGGGTACGCACGCCGTCCACATCTGCATAGCACGCGTCGGAATGGGTATGCAGAACGATCTCCTGCTGGGTGCAGGTGAGTGCGCCGCGGGCGGGCTCGGATGCTTCGTAGCATTCGTCGCTATGTGCGTGTGGCTCGTGACCGCAGACGTATTCCTCGCCATAGCACGCATCGCTATGGGTATGTACGTCGCCCTCTTCCATGCCGCAGACGAACTTGCTCTCGTAGCAATTCTCGTCATGGGTATGCGGATCAGATTCCTCGAGTTCGCAAACGAGCGGCTTTGTGTAGCATTCGTCGGTATGCACGTGCTTGCTCTCTTCGCAAGTCAGCTCGTAGCACTCGCGCGTATGCTCATGCCCCTCGACACCATCCATCTCGCAGATGAGCTCGCCGTAGCATTCGTCAGTATGCTCGTGCTTGCTTGCTTCGCAAGTAAGGATCGGCTCGCCATAGCAATCATCGCCATGGGTGTGTCCTGCGGTCTCGTCAAGATCGCACACAAGGACGTTTCCAAGGCAATCATCCGTATGCACGTGTGCCTCTTCCTCAGAAAGCTTGCAGGTCAGACGGCACGCATCGGAATGCGCATGCTCGTCCTCCTCTTTCTCGCAGATAAGCTTCGGCTCGGACTGGATGCTCTCATAGCATTCGTCCGTGTGCGTGTGGGCATAGACCTCGGGAAGCGTGCAGATCAGCGCACCGCTTTCGTCAAAGCAGAAGCTATCGTGCGTATGCACGACGGTGACTTCCTCCTTGCCACAAATCAACGCACCACTCTCGTCGTAGCACCCCGCATCGTGTTTATGCGAAACATCACACACGATGCGCACCTGCTCGAGCTGCTCGTAGCAGGCATCGCCATGCGTATGCTCCTCCATTCCACAATCCGTTTCTGCGCCCATCGTGATGGCGGGCAGAATCAGCGCATACGTCGTGAAAAACACGCAAATGCAGCAAAGCATACTGACGATCCGCTGAAAACGCTTACGGCGGGCAAATTTCACCTCGTAGCTTTCCATTTTGTTCATACCTGCTCGCACGTAACACACCCCTTTCTTAAATATTGTAATTGATCACTCAATTTTTCCAAATACTTCAAATGGCCAAACGCGGAAAACGATCTTTCCCACAATTTGATCTTTCGACACCGCACCGACGGTGCTATGCCGCGAATCGATCGATACCGACCGATGGTCTCCCATCAGGAAGTAGCATCCCTCAGGCACTTGGTAGGGATATTCAATGTCGCTGATGCCGAACGCTTTATCCGTCAGGTAAGGCTCGTCAAGCACCTCACCATCGAGAAGCACCGTGCCATCCTCCTGAATATCGACCCATGTCCCTGGACCTGCGATATAGCGCTTCAGGAGCACCTTGTTTCCATAGTAAAATGCAACGATATCGCCCGGCTCAAGCGAATTATCCTTAATAGATAGGACGATCTGCCCCTCTTCCAGCGTCGGATTCATCGACGTGCCATAGATCCGCAACACAGGAAGCCAAAGTGTTGCCACAAGTACTGCCGCAGCCGCCGCAGTAATGAGCGTGAAGATGGTACTTCGTAGCGTTTTTTTGTATCGGCTCTTGTACCGCACGCGCGTCAGCTCGCGCTCGACAAGCTCCGAATCAGGTAGTTGGGTCTGTTCCATAATTTTCCTCGAATTTACTGATTGTTCGTTCGGTACTCAGTCCTTTGAAAACCTGTGCCGAATGCACAGGATCTGCTTCACGGATCGCATCCATGCGGATCTGCTCTGCTTCCAGTCTTGCCTGCGCAAGCATATCCTTGCAGGAACGCTCCGTATCACGTTTCATTTGCTCGATGTTTTCAAGGTACTGCTGAGCGGCTTTCTGCGCGGTCTCCATCACTTCGTTGACGACAAGAACCGCCTGCGCCAGATCGCCCGCTTTCTCAACTTTGAGATTACGATCTTGAAGCGCCGCTTCTGCCTGCTCGAGCCTCTCGCGGAGCTGCTCGGTTTCGCGGGTCTGGGCAAGGAGCAATTCCAGAAGCTCCAAGCGACTAAGTTTTTGCAAGTTTTTCTTTTGACCGTTCATCGCTGTCAATGCCTCACCCTTTCTGTGCATCCGCATTCTCTTTTAACGCCGTTACTATAGCATAAACGTTGAAACATTGCAAGAAAAATTCTTCCTTTTTTTATTTGTCAACGCGACTTTTCTCTACTTTTTCAGTCAAAAAGTTCGGATTTAGAACCGTTGTTGCAAAAAAAAAAAAAAAAATGACTACGAAAATATCAGAAACAGTCGTTTTTACCAAATTTTGCACTCGGATTTGTGCAATTCGCACTTGTTTTTCGGTAAATTTACCCCTTTTGTGAATTCCAACTAATTATTTTCCTGCTTTTTGGGTCCTTTTAGTAAGTTTACTCACAAGTTGACTTAATCGTTTAAGCTACGTTTAATAATTCCCCCATCCCATTGCGTTTTTGCATGATTTCTGATATAATCGTTCATATAAGGAGGGTTGCTCTATGGATGACCTGCTTACCTATTTCCGCTGGCGCGGTGATCTCAGCTTCAGCGACGATGCACCGAACGAAGTCGATGCGCTGATTTTCTCCGCGCTCTCGTATCTGCGCTTTTCCGATGCCGTGTCTGCATCGCCCGCGCATCCGATCACGCTCAAAGAAGCCGCCGATGCATTTTTTGCGCGATCTGACCTCGCAGGGTGCTATCGCGTTAAGAATGATCTGCTTCTTCTCTCAACCGCCGCGCAAACTGAGCGCTTCGGAAAGACCGAGATCCTATTCTATCAGGATATTCTCATCCCCGAGGAAGAAACGCAGTTTTCTGCCGTGACCTTTCTGCTCTCCGATGGGACTGCCATGCTTGCATTCCGCGGCACGGATAATTCTATCGTAGGATGGAAAGAGGATTTTAATATGAGCTTCTGCGACGAAGTGCCCGCGCAAAGTCTGGCACTTTCGTACACCGAGCAGCTCGCGAATGCCTATCCCCTGCCCATGCGTCTTTGCGGGCACTCCAAAGGTGGCAATCTCGCCGTTTTCGCTGCCGCAAAATCCGCCCCAAATATCCAAAACCGCATTCTTTCCATCTACAACAACGATGGACCAGGCTTCCAAAAGAGCATGATCGCCGATTTGGGCTACCGTAACATCGTGCCGCGGGTGCATACCTTTGTTCCGCAGTCGTCCGTCGTCGGGATGCTCCTCGAACATGAAGAACCGTATCACGTCGTGCGCAGTAGTGCCGCAGGCATCATGCAGCATGATCTATATAGTTGGGAACTTGATGGTCCGCACTTTGCCAGCGTCAGCGAGCTTGGCGCGAACTCACAGTTCCTTGATAAAGCCGTAAAATCGTGGCTCGAAGGACTGACCATGGAGGAACGAAACGAGCTTGTCGATACTGTTTTCGACCTCATCGGCACAGGTGATGCCAAATACGCCCGCGAGATCCTGCGCCCGCAAAACATCCGCAATTATCTCCGCACACTCAATTCTGACGACGAAATGCGCCATATGCTCCTGTCTGAGCTTGGAAACCTCATCTCCGTCGCCTACAAAACGCAACTTAAAAAGGAAGATACATAAAAAGAAGCAAGGCGTTCGCCTTGCTTCTTTTCATATTTCTATCAAAGACCGAAATAGCGCTTTGCGTTGTTGAACGAGATGCCCTCAACGATTTTTTTCAGGCTGGCATCATTGTTCGGATACTCACCATTTTCGACCCAGTTGCCGATCATATTGCACAGAATTCTGCGGAAATAATCATGGCGCGCATAGCTCAGGAACGAGCGGGAATCCGTCAGCATTCCAATGAAATTGCCCAGAACACCGAGGCTTGCAAGCGTGCGCATCTGCTCTTCCATGCCGTGCTTGGTATCATTGAACCACCATGCCGAACCGTGCTGGATCTTGCCAGGGACTTCTGTGCCTTGGAAGCAACCAATGATCGTGCCGAGCTGGGCATTGTCGGCAGGATCAAGCGAATAGAGAATGGTCTTGGGGCACTTTCCCTCAAGTTCAAGCGCATCAAGGAGCTGTGCAATGCTTGCACCGCAGGTATTCTGCGAGATCGCATCCACGCCCGTGTCGGGGCCCATCGTGCGGAAAATGCGCGTATTATTATTGCGGATGCAGGAATAGTGGAGCTGCATTGCAATGTTCAGGCGGTGATATGCCTTGCCGAGGCACACGAGAATGACCGTCTGATAGCCGTCGATCTCTTCGGTAGTGAGTGCTTCCCCACGAAGTGCCTTCTGATAGACTGCATCCGCCTGCTCGACGGTATAGTCAACAAATGGGATGTAATCAAGCCCATGATCCGAAGCCTTACAGCCGTGCGCGGCAAAGAACTCAAGACGCGCCACAAGTGCATCAAGCACATCCTGCATCGTCGCAAGGCTCTCCTTGCCAACGGATGCCGCAAGCTGTGCCATGTATTCGCGCCAGCCACCCTTATGGATGTTGATCGCCTTGTCAGGACGGAACGAAGGTGCGACGACGACATCAAAGCTATCGTCTGCGGCGATTTTTTCGTGCCATTCGAGCGTGTCGATGGGGTCATCGGTCGTGCCGATAAAGGCGACATTCGACTGACGGATCAGACCGCGCGCGGTCATGTTCGCATCCTCTTGAAGCATCTTGTTGCAGTGCTCCCAGATGCGGGGGGCAGACTCGACCGTCAGCGGCTCCTGCACGCCGAAGAACATCTTCAGCTCCATATTGCACCAATGGTACATCGGATTGCCGATGGCAAGTTCCAGTGCCTCTGCAAGCTTCAAAAAGCGCTCATAAGCGGGCTGATCGCCAGAAATATAGCTCTCATCAATGCCACACGAACGCATAAGACGCCACTTGTAGTGGTCGCCAAAGTAGCTTCCATCGGGATTCTTACCGCCGAGCCACACTTCAACGATGTTATTGAAGCGACGATCCTCATAGATCTCGCGGGGGCTCAGATGGCAATGATAGTCTGCAAGGGGCATCTTGCAGGCGTAGTCGTGGTACAGATGCTTCGCGGTCTGTGTTTCAAGGATAAAATCCTGATCCATAAATGCCTTCATAATGTATCTCCTTATCAAAAAGTCCACGGAAGCTCTGATAGGGCTGCTATCAGAGCTTCCAAAAACAATTATCTCTGGATACGGCCGCTGCCGTCGCCACCAGCAAGCTTCTCGACCTCAGGAACAGTGACCATGTTGTAGTCACCGCCGATGGAATGCTTGAGTGCGGATGCGGCAACTGCGAACTCGACAGCTTCCTGCGTGGACTTGCCTGCAAGCAGAGAATAAATCAGGCCACCACCGAAGCTATCACCGCCGCCAACGCGGTCGATGATGTGCAGATCGTACTTCTTGGAGAAGCAGTAGTTCTCGCCGTCATAGAGCATAGCCGACCAACCGTTATCGAACGCAGAATGGCTCTCGCGCAGAGTGATAGCGACTTTTTCAAAACCGAACTTGTCCGCCAATTGCTTTGCGACCGACTTGTAGCCCTCGTGGTTGAGCGTGCCACCATAAATATCGGTCGCCTCTGCCTCGATGCCGAACACATCCTTTGCATCCTCTTCGTTGGAGATGCAGACATCGATGTACTGCGCCAGCTCGGTCATTGCCGCATTTGCCTGTGCGCGTGTCCAGAGCTTACCGCGGTAGTTAAGGTCGCAGGAGATCTTGATGCCACGTGCCTTTGCTGCCTTGCAAGCATCCTTGCAGATCTCGACAATGTTCTCGCCGAGTGCGGGCGTGATGCCCGTGAAGTGGAACCAGTCAGCACCGTCAAAGATCTTGTCCCAGTCGAAGTCCTCGCGAGAAGCCTTCGCGATCGCGGAATTTGCTCGATCGTAAATGCACACAGAGCCACGCTGAGAAGCGCCCTTCTCATTGTAGTAGATACCGACGCGCTCGCCACCGCGAACGATCAGAGAGGTATCCACGCCATAGCGGCGCAGAGAATTGACCGCCGCCTGACCGATGGCATGTGCGGGAAGCTTGGAAACGAATGCGGCATCGATGCCGTAGTTTGCAAGGGAAACCGCGACGTTTGCCTCGCCACCGCCAAAAGTAAACTCCACGTTGGAAGCCTGAACGAAGCGCTCATAGTTGAACGGCTGAAGACGGAGCATCAGCTCGCCGAATGTAATAACTCTAGCCATGATAAATTATCCTTTCCAAATTAAATCTGTAAATTATTCGCCCTTAGCCGCCTTGCGTGCTTCGATGCAGTGGTTCGTGATCTTCTCCCAGTTGCCTGCCGCGATATCCGCCTTGGGGCAGACCCACGAGCCGCCGACTGCATGGATAAAGGGTGCGTCCACATACTCCTTGATATTTCCCGCATTCACACCGCCAGTGGGCAGGAACTTCAGCCCGACAAAGGGAGCAGAAAGGTTCTTCATTGCATTCAGACCGCCATAGACATTCGCAGGAAAGAATTTGACCATCTTCAAGCCATGCTTCAGCGCACCCATGATCTCCGTCGGAGTGACACAACCGGGGCAAACCGCGATGCCGTTTGCCACACACCAGCCAACGATCTCATCGCTAAAGCCGGGGGAAACGATAAACTTTGCGCCCATCTCGACCGCGAGCTTGCATTGCTCAAGGTTCACGATCGTGCCCGCACCAACGAGCACATCGGGGCAATTTTCCGCAACCGCCTTAATGCACTCAGGTGCGCAAGCCGTGCGGAATGTGATCTCCATCGTATCAACACCGCCAGCAGCCATTGCCTTTGCGGTGGGGACAGCATCTTCCACCTTGTCCAGTACAACGACAGGTACAACAATGGAATTTGCCAGTCTTTCCATAACAGTCATAGTAGACCCTCCTAATGGTCGAAAAATTCGGTATCTCAACATTTGAATACCTTTTCTGATACAATTATACAAAAGCATTCTGGAAAAATCAATTCCTTGCCACGTTTTCTTTTATCTTTGGAGCATTGTACAAAAATGGGTCTGGATTTTTTCCACCCTTATACAAGACATCCGTTTTGTCCATAAATTTTGTACGCTCATCGTAGACACTTCACGCATTTTGTATTTACGATACCGATAAAAAACACGTTCAGCATATCGCCGAACGTGTTTTATCCGATCATTCATTCTCAGCAAGCAGTTTTTCGATCGCCGCAAGCTTCATGCTGACCGTAAGCACTTCCATCGCCTTTTCAAGCTCTTCCACGGGTGGAAGACTTGGTGCAATGCGCAAGTGCGAATCGTCTGGGTCGTTCTGATACGGGTACGCCGCGCCCGCATTCGTCAAAACAACGCCCGCTTCGCGGCACAGCTCCCAAACGCGCTTGGCTGTTCCTTTCATCGTGTAAAGGCTGACAAAATATCCGCCGCTCGGATCGTTCCAATGGGCAAACTCAAGCGGAGCGATCTCCCGATCCAGCCACTTGGCAACGACTGCAAATCTGGGTGCAAGAAGCGCCGCGTGCTTTTTCATCAGCGCAAGCGTATTTTCCTTATCTTTCAGATAGCGCACATGGCGAAGCTGATTGACTTTGTCATTGCAGATCATCTGAATGCCGAACACTTTTGTGAAGAACGCGATATTTTCCTCACTCGATGTCAAGCAGCTCATGCCACCGCCTGCAAAGGTGATTTTGGATGTGGATGCAAATTCGTAGACCATATCTGCATTTCCCATCTCACGGCAAAGGGCGATCATGTCTGGAAACGGAACGTATTCCCCACGAAACTCATGCATACAGTAGGCGTTATCCCACATGATCGCAAAATCAGGTGCAGCAGGCTTGAGCGCAGCAAAACGGTGGATCGTTTCCTCGCTATAGATGATGCCATCGGGATTGCTGTATTTTGGAACGGTCCAAATGAGCTTCACGGCAGGGTCTTTTACGTATTCCTCAACCAGATCCATATCAGGTCCCGTCGGGGTCATTGGAATTGGAATGAGCTCCGCGCCAAAAAATTCACCGATTTGGAAATGCCGATCATATCCGGGGGCAGGGCAAAGAAATTTTACCTTTTCCTCTTTGCACCACGGGCGCGGAGAATTGCGCAGACCGTGCACATAGGCACAGGAAACCACCTCATACATAAGCTGAAGCGAGGCAACACCGCCAACAAAGATCTCCTCGCGCTTGCATCCAAGCACATCTGCCCAGTATGCCCGCGCGCACGGAAGCCCTGCACCCTCGCCATAATTTCTCGCATCGATATCCGCATCAAAGCAGTCGTCTGCCTCCGTCACCGTTCTGAGGATATCGCTCACCATATCAAGCTGCTGCGTGCAGGGCTTGCCACGCGCCATATTCAGTTTCAGCTTCTGCGCCTTACAGGTGGAAAAATGTTCCATTTCCATCTGATATGCGTGCTCCAGTTCTTCGCGATTCACGCAAGAATAAGGTGTCACAAAAATCATTCCTTCCGTCATTTCAGCGCAATTTACTGCTTTATTATATGCTATTCGATCTAAAATTGCAATATCGAATGTGCTAAAAATTCATTTTTGCATCATTTTGGAGCTTTGTACAAAGAAAGGAGAAACGCATCTGTTTTTTCTAGCATTTTCAACGCTTGCATTTTCTTCCTGATTGACTTACAATCGATATTGATATTTTCTGCGCAAACGGATTTCCCATCATTTTTCTTGATAAAAGGAGCAAACGGTATGAGCCAGATCGTGAATGTCCCCGAGATTTTCGGCAGCGATGTCTTTAATGAGGCAACGATGAAGCAACGCCTCCCCAGCGAAACCTATCGCACATGGAAAACCTGCATCCAAACAGGCTCTCCCCTGCCCCTCAATGTTGCAAACACCATCGCCGAAGCCATGAAGGACTGGGCGATCTCCCGCGGTGCAACGCATTACACCCATTGGTTCCAGCCCATGACAGGCATTACCGCGGAAAAGCACGATTCTTTCATCACGCCGACGGGCGACGGCCGCGTGATCATGGAATTCTCTGGTAAAGAACTCGTGCGTGGCGAACCCGATGCAAGCTCCTTCCCCTCTGGCGGACTGCGCGCGATGTTTGAAGCGCGCGGATATACTGCATGGGATCCGACTTCTTTCGCCTTTGTAAAGGACGGCTCGCTTTTCATCCCGACCTGTTTCTTCTCCTATACAGGCGCGGCGCTCGACAAAAAAACGCCCCTCTTGCGCTCCATCGACGAAGTGTCCCGCGAGGCACTTCGCATCCTGCGTCTCTTTGGCGACAATGAAACCAAGCGCATCATCGCAAATGTTGGTGCTGAGCAGGAATACTTTCTTCTGCCCAAGGATCTTTACGCACAGCGCGAAGATCTGCGCCTGACTGGACGCACCCTTTTTGGCGCGCCCGCACCCAAGGGGCAGGAGCTGGATGACCACTATTTCGGCACGATCCGCACCCGCGTGAGCAATTTTATGAAAGACCTCGACGAGCAACTTTGGCGGCTTGGCATTCTCAGTAAGACCAAGCACAACGAGGTCGCTCCCTGCCAGCACGAGCTTGCCGTGATCTATTCGGATGCCAACAGCGCTTGTGATGCGAACCAGCTCGTTATGGAGATCATGAAAAAATGCGCCGCCAAGCACAACCTCGTCTGCCTGCTTCACGAGAAACCCTTCGCAGGCGTGAACGGCTCTGGTAAGCACAACAACTGGTCGCTTTCCACAGATACAGGCAAAAACCTTTTTAGTCCAGGGAAAACTCCGCGCCAGAATGCGCAGTTCCTTGTTTTCCTTTCCGCATTCATCAAGGGCGTGGATGAATACCAGAGCTGGCTTCGCTGTACGACAGCTTCCGCAGGCAACGACCACCGTCTTGGTGCAAGCGAAGCGCCCCCCGCGATCGTGTCCATCTACTTAGGCGACGAATTGCACGCCGTTGTAGAATCCATCATTCATGGAACGAGCTATACAGGTCCTGAAAAGAGCCTTATGCGCATTGGTGTCGATGTTCTCCCCTCCATCTCCAAAGACACTACCGACCGCAACCGTACATCCCCGCTTGCATTCACGGGCAATAAATTTGAATTCCGTATGCCCGGTTCTTCCCAGTCCGTCGCAGGTCCGAATATTGCGCTCAACACCATTATGGCAGAAGAGCTCGGGCTTTTCGCCGATGAACTTGAACAGGCAGAGGACTTCGATTCTGCCCTGCAAACCCTCGTTTGCCGCACGCTGACCGAACATCAGCGCATTCTTTTCGACGGCAACGGCTACGCCGATGCATGGCAAGAAGAAGCCGAGCGCCGAGGCTTGCAGAATCTCCGCTCTGCGGCGCAGGCACTCCCGACCTACATCTCTCAGGAGAATATCGATGTTGTTACCAAGCACGGTATTTTCAGCGAAGCCGAGTTCCGCGCGCGCTACGAGATCCATCTGGAAGCATACAGCAAAGTCGTTCGCATTGAAGCGCGCACCATGGTGGACATGGCTCAGCACCAGATCCTTCCCGCCGCTCTGCGCTATACGAATGCGCTTTGCGAAAGTGTTTCTGCGAAGAAAGCCCTCGGCGCATCCTGCAAGGCAGAATCCGCACTCATCACGCGCCTTTCTGCCGAAACCGACCGACTTTACGATGCCATCGAAACGCTTACCGAGGACTTGACACACGTCCCCGAAACCGAGGAAGAAAGCGCCTGCTACTATCACGATGTGATCGTTTCGGACATGGATGCGCTCCGCGCACCTGCGGATGTCCTTGAGCAGCTCACCGCAAGATCATACTGGCCTTATCCGACCTATTCTGACCTTCTTTTCTACTGATATACAAAACTCCCGCTTTTTGCACAAAAGCGGGAGTTTCCTTTATTTTCCTGTTGATCCGAAGCCGCCGCTTCCGCGCGCCGTGTCAGAAAGTGTATCTGTTTCGACGTAGCACGGGGTCAAGACGGGCATGATAAGCATCTGCGCGATGCGCTCGCCGTGGGCGATCGTCTGCGCCTGCTTTCCATGGTTGTGCAGAGCGACCATGAGCTCTCCACGGTAATCGCTGTCGATCACGCCCACCTTGTTCGCGGGCGCAAGTCCGCGCTTTGAACCCAGACTACTTCGCGCGTGCACGAGACCCGCATATCCCTCAGGGATCTCCACAGCAATGCCAGTCGGGATAAACTTCGTCTCCCCCGCTTCAATCGTCACCTCGGCATCGAGGCACGCATACAGGTCTGCGCCCGCCGCGCCAGCGCTTCCATAAGTCGGCAGGATCGCATTTTCGCGCATTTTCTTTACATGAACGGTATTCATTATTTCATTCCCTTTCCGTCGCCCTGCCAGTCCTGCCAGAGAACGACCTTGTTTTCTTTCAGCGATCGCGGAACATCGATCAGGCGTTGATTGCGCGAGCCACGAAAACGCAGGCTGAGGTCCTTCTGCGATTCAATAAACGGACCATCGACGAGCACATCGAGATAGCTTAAATATTCCGCCGTATCTCCAAGCCTGCCCGACGTGATATCGCGGTCGAACAGATATCCCGAAAATGCCCAGATGCTTTTTTCTGGATAGGTCTTGCGCACCTGCCGCAAAAGTTCCACGATCGCGCTCTGATTCTGCGGCTCGAACGGTTCACCACCCAAAAGCGTGAGCCCGCGGATATAGGGCGGCGCAAGCATTGCAAGAATGCTGTCCACCGTTTCCTGCGTAAATAGCTCACCGTATTCAAAATCCCATGCGACCTGATTGAAGCATCCTGGGCATTGGTGCGTGCACCCCGATACGAAGAGGCTCACGCGTACTCCCGGACCATTGGCAATATCACAATTCTTGATTACTGCATAATGCATAGCTTATTTATCCTTTCTTTTCCGAGCGATGCAAAAAACCGAAATGTCAGCGGCCACACGATCCCCGCGATCAAAACGACCAGAAAATACCGCAGCGCACGCGCGGG
The DNA here is from genome assembly GCA_964627295.1 of uncultured Oscillospiraceae bacterium. GTDB lineage: Bacteria > Bacillota > Clostridia > Oscillospirales > Oscillospiraceae > Faecousia. Next base: position 28,097 of record CAZVJJ010000003.1, read on the forward strand.
ATACACAGGCAGGATCGCTTCAAGCGGCGTCTTTAGCAGAGATTTTACGGCAACGACCACCGCAAGCCCAAGTACAGCCTTTAGGATCTGCACCCACCAGACTGCCTTGACAGGGAAATCAAGCTTCTGATCCACCATAAAAACAACGATCGCACCGACGGTACAGCCGAACATGGTATACGCATTTTTCAGTCCCGATGTCAGATTCGCTTCATCCACATCCGCGCCGAACGGATAGTGCAAAACGAAAAGAACGAGCGCCGCCGCACAGGCGATCATTCCAAAGAACACCGCCCTTTTTGCATGGATATTCTCCCCCATCATCGGCTTTTTCATAAGCCAAACAAGAAGTAGTGCCATGCCTGCGCCAACGAGCACATCATACGGAGTGTGCACGCCCACATACATCCGCGAAATAGGCACAAGAATAGCCAGCGTAATACAAATCGCTTTTACCCAGCGCTTCTGCGACGTTGATGCGATCGCGCAATATGTCCCGACCGCTGTTTGCGTATGTCCACTTGGGAAACTGTATCCCGTCGCCTGCGCACGCGCCGCTTCCAAGATGGTAAAATTCCCATCTATGACCCACGGACGCGGGACACGGCACAGAAGCTTCAAAAACTGATTCGCCATCGTCCCCAAAAAGCCGACACCCATCAGATAATAGCCCCTTTTCTTGTCCACGCACCAGAATACGATCAGCGTAAAAGCAAGAAACGCCGTCTCCTCTCCCAAATGCGTCACCGCAAGCATCAGCGCATCCAAAATCGGAACACGGATCGATTCAAACCAGTATAAAACCTGCATATGCCTGCCCCCTTTTCTTTGATACTCCCAGTATACCACAGCAACGTGTATTTTTCTACATAAAAATGTGAAAAACATAAACGGACGACTGTAAAAAACACAGTCGTCCATTTATTCGAATCGTTTACATCTCCTGGCGTCCTTCGAGGGCGCGGGAGAGGGTCACTTCGTCTGCATATTCAAGCTGGCTACCGACAGGGACACCGTAGGCAAGACGCGTGACTTTGACTTCCATCGGTCGCAGAAGGCGGGAAATATACATTGCCGTCGCTTCGCCCTCGGTATCGGGGTTCGTTGCCATGATGACCTCACGCACATTGCCCTCACCCACGCGCCGCAGGAGTTCCTTGATCTTGATATCATCCTGCGTCACATGGTTCAGCGGCGAAATGACACCGTGCAGGACATGGTACACACCGCGAAATTCGCGCGAGCGCTCCATTGCGATCACATCGCGCGGCTCTGTCACGACGCAGATCACGCCCCGATCGCGCATTGGATCATCACAGATCGGGCAAACATCCCGATCTGTCAGATTCTGACACACGGGGCAGGTATGCACCTCTTTTTTCGCTTCCATGATCGCATTTGCAAAGCTTTCCGCGTCCGCAAGCGGAAGCGACAGCACGTGAAAAGCAAGGCGCTGTGCCGTCTTACCGCCGATACCGGGCAGGCACGCGAACTGATCGGCAAGATTCTGAAGCGCCGCAGGAAAAAACTGCATACTTTCCCCTCTTAGAACAGACCGCCGAGGTTCATGCCACCCGTCAGACGGGACATATTCTCGGTCGCTGCTGCATCTGCGCTCCGCATCGCCTCGTTCACGGCAGCGATCACCATATCCTGAAGCATTTCGACATCGTCGGGATCGACCGCCTCGGGGTCGATGGTAAGCGCAACGACCTCATGCTTGCCGTTAACGGTCGCGCTCACCATGCCACCGCCCGATTTTGCCGTATACGTCGCCGCTTCCTGCTCCTGTTGCATACGCAGCATCTCCTGCTGAAGCTTCTGTGCCTGCTTCATCATTGCCGCCTGATTCATACCGCCAGGCATACCGCGGAATCCACCTTTAGCCATTTCTGATTTCTCCTATCATCAATTATTATTTTTGATTTTAACTACATCGGAATGTGCTCTGCCAAAATCCATGAGCTGATCCATGCGCGGATTGCCCGCAGGACGCGCCGAAAGATCGACAACGACCGCCTGAATGCGCTGACCAAGCATGGCAGAAATTTTTCTAGAAACGATCTCGAGTATTTCGGGCTTTCCGATCACTTCCGCGGCAAACGTCGTCGCGCACCGCAGTTCCAAGCGATTCCCCACCAGAACGCCCACCATCGGGGCATTTGGCGTTGCCACAAAGAAGCCCGAAGCGGGTGGTTTGAGCTCCTTACGCACAGCCGAAACAAGGTCTGTCCAGAATCCCGCAGGTGCTTCGGGTGCTCGGGACGGCATTTGCTCAGGTGGTGCATCGTCATCGTCGGGAAGTGGCGGACGGTCATCGTCATCCTGCTCCGTTTGCGGTGCAACAGGTTTTCTTTGCGCCTGCACGACGAATTCACCCGTGCGAAGCTGCTCTTCCAAGCGCGTCAGGCGCGCATTGAGGGCATTGGCATCGAGCGACAGCTCCGTTTTACAAAGTTCCATGATGCAAAGCTCTGCATCCATGCGGCGGCTCGCACTACGGGTAAAGCCCGCCATTGTTTCCTGAATGCGCGAGAGCATCCGCACCAGCTCACCAGAAGAAATCTGCTTCGTAAGCGCAAGCGTTTCTTCATCGGAAGCAACGCCCGAAAGCATCGTGATCCCCGCCCCAGGGGCGGTTTTTAGCACCAGAAGATCGCGCGTAAGGCACGCCATTTCGTCGAGCATCGCGCCCAAATCTTTTCCCTCGGTGTAAAGGCGGTTAAACAGCTCCAGCGCACCCTTTGCGTCGTGGCGTGCAATATGCCCCATCATCTCGCCGCAGGTCTGTTCGCCCGCGATCCCGAGGCAGGTATACACGCTTTCGGCTGTCAATTCCCCCGTCGTGGCACTTGCGCACTGATCGAGCAGGCTCAATCCATCACGCATTGCGCCATCAGCAAGGCGCGCAAGCACACGCGCCGCCGAATCATCGAGGTCGATATTCTCCTGATACGCAACATATTGCAGTCGTGCCGCAATATCTTCCTGCGAAATGCGACGAAATGAGAAACGCTGGCAACGCGAAAGGATGGTCGCTGGCACTTTGTGCAGTTCCGTCGTCGCAAGGATGAACAGCAGATGCTCTGGTGGCTCTTCAATGATCTTCAGCAGAGCATTGAATGCCGAAAGTGAGAGCATATGCACCTCGTCGATGATATACACGCGCTTTTTTACCTGCGAGGGAGTATAGATCGCGTCGTCACGCAGGTCACGCACATTGTCAACGCCGTTATTCGATGCTGCATCGATCTCGAGCACATCCATACACGAGCCATCATCGATCGAGCGGCATGCCGCACAGCAGTTGCAGGGGTTGCCATCGTGCGGATTCAGGCAGTTGACCGCTTTTGCAAGGATCTTCGAGCAGCTCGTCTTGCCCGTACCGCGCGAACCCGTGAACAGATATGCATGGCTCGTGCGCTGGGACACGATCTGCGTTTTCAGCGTCTGCGTCACCGCCATCTGACCGATCACATCATCAAACGTCTGCGGACGGTACTTGCGATATAAAGCCTGATACACAAAAACACCCCCATTAACATGATAAAACTGCTGGCTCATAACAAGATCGCACACCCACATTTGAACAAACAGCCGACCCGGATCTGTGCAGCCAGCTCAAGAACGGCAACCTTAGCGGCACACGGGACGGTCCGCTTAATGCTGCTTGGTTCCCCACCTGACATGGTTCACGGGATCCCGTTGCGCAAGACCGTTCTCTCAACACTACTTACACAGATCAGACAGTATGCATACTTACTCGGGTGTGGGAATTCATCCCTGCTTTAGCGGATTGCAGGTACAGGGCACCGCTAACTCCCCGACTAGTGCGACCTTGTTATAAGCCAGCAGCTCAACAAGGCTATGAAATTATTAGTTAAGCTTAGAATCGATGAAGTCAGCCAGCTCCTGAAACGTCGTGATCTTCTCGTTCTCCATCTCAAGCTCAACCCCCAGCTCGGACTCAAGATCCATGATCATCTCAACGATGTCAAGCGAATCGATGCCAAGGCTGTCGAACGTGGAATCGGGCGTGATCTGCGATACATCGAGCTCAAGCTGATTTGCAGCGTACTTAACAAGTTTGTCGTACATTGGTAAAACCCTCCAAAGTTATCTTTGCGGTATCTTTATGTATTTTATTACACGATGCGCAATTTGTCAACTGTGGATTTTTCGCTTACACGTTCATGCCCGCGGCATATGCGCTCGCCCATGCGATTTGCAGGTTAAAACCACCCGTGTATGCATCGCAGTCGAGCACCTCACCCGCAAAAACCAGTCCCGAAACGATCTTCGACTCCATGGTTTTCGGGTCGATTTCAGCGACCTTTACGCCGCCAGATGTAATGATCGCCTCAGCAACAGGACGTTTTCCCGTGATCTCAAGGGAAAATGCTTTCAGCAGCGTGACCATCGCGCGACGTTTTTGCTTTGTCAGAGAATTTGCCTGCATCTGCGGGTCGATCTCGAGCCGTCGCAGGATCACGGGGATCATACTGCGCGGAAGAAGATCGGTGAGGGCATTTTCCATCGAGCGATTTTTGTACATTTCCAAATCACGCAGGATGCGCTCATCGAGCTTTGCTTCTTCAAGCGCTGGCTTCAGGTCGATCACAAGGGAGCACCCCTCGCCTTTTAGGTGACAGCTTGCGCTGAGCACCGTCGGACCAGATACGCCAAAATGCGTGAACAGAAGCTCACCAAAGTCCTTATACAGCACTTTCCCCTTGGCATTGAGGAGCTTGACCGCGCAATTTCGCAGAGAAAGCCCCTGCATTTCCTGCGCATCCTGCCCCGCCGTTTCCAGCGGAACGAGACTTCCCTGCGGTGCGACGATGCTGTGCCCAAGAGACGATGCCATTTCGTAGCCATCGCCCGTCGAGCCTGTCGTTGGATACGATGCACCGCCCGTTGCCAAGATCACCGCGCGGGCAGAATAGTCCCCCTCGCCCGTTCTGACACCGATCACGCAACCGTTTTCCGTTAATATCTCTCGGACACGTGCAGTTTTTACCGTCACGCCCTGCTTCCGCATGGCAGATTGCAAACTATCCAGAACCGACTGCGCGCGATCAGACACAGGAAACACGCGGTTTCCGCGTTCCGTTTTCAGCGGACAGCCATTGCTTTCAAAAAATGCTTTCGTCTTTTCAGGTGGAAATGCGGTAAGCGCGCTGTAGAGGAATCGCGCATTGCGCGGTGTGTTCTGAAGCACTTCTTCCGCCGAGCAATCATTGGTCACATTACAGCGACCCTTTCCCGTGATGAGGAGTTTCTTTCCCAATCGGTCATTGCGTTCAAGCAGGAGCACACGTTTTCCACGCTCCGCCGCCGTAATGGCAGAAAACATCCCCGCAGGGCCTCCACCGATCACGATCACATCATATATCATAGCTTCTCGACCCGCTTTTCGTAAACATTGTATTCATCCCACACGCGCTCAAGCGCTTCGAGCGTGTCATGCAGTTCACGCTCACGCTTTGACGCGAGATCCACGATCAGCGCATTGACCACGCTCAGCGGCGCAACAAGGCTATCGACCAGCGATACCATATCGCTCTTTGCCGCAAGCACATGATCGCACACGCTTCCGAGGGGCGACTGGCTGCTATCTGTAATGCCGATCACGGTCGCACCCGTCGAGCGAGCATACTGCGCGCCCTTCGTCGTAGATGCCGAGTAGCGCGGGAACGAAAACGCGATCACGACATCTTCTGCGCCGATGCCAACGATATTTTCAAACATCTCGCCGACGCTGAATCCGCTCACCACGTGCACATTCTGGAACATATAATTTAAGTAATACCCAAGGAAATTCGCCAGCGGCGCGACTGAGCGCACGCCGAGAATATAAATGCGTCTTGCTTTTAAGATTGCCTGTACCGATGCATTGAACTGCGCACGGTCAAGGGTCTCATTCGTGCGGCGGAGCTTCTCCATATCCTCATGGATGACCATGGAGAGCACGTCTTGCCCGATGATGCGGTCATTTGCCACCTCGATGCGTTGCACGGAAGTCAGGCGGTTGAGCACCATCTCCTGCATCGCTTTCTGCATGCTTGGATAACCGTCATAGCCTAAATCAACAGCAAAGCGGACGACCGTCGATTCCGAAACGCCCGCCGTTTTTGCAAGGCGGTTTGCCGTCATAAACGCCGCTTTATCATAGCTTTCGGTAATGAATTTCGCGATCAAGCGCTGTCCTTTGGAAAATGTGTGTGCTTTTTCCTGTAGGATGGTCATAATATCACGGTTCATAATTGCCTCCTATCTTGCGGATCTTCTTTAGGTCAATACTAGCAAATTCGGTCGTTTTTTGCAAGTAGTAAGACGCATAATTGCAGATTATTTTTCGCTCTGGAGCGATGCGATCTCATCCTGCGTCAGATGTCGCCATTTCCCGCATGCAAGCGTGCCGAGCTGAAGCGTCCCCTCCTGAATGCGACGCAGGCGCGTCACAGTCATGCCCGCCGCAAGGCACATCCTGCGCACCTGACGGTTGCGCCCCTCGTGGATGGTGATGCACAGCTTGGCACGTGCGCCCTGTGCTTGTAGGAGCTGGACTGTCGGGGTTTTGATCGTGTAGCCATCGAGCTCGATCGGGCGAAGCAGACGCTTCTCTGCCCCCGCCGTATAGCCCGTGACCCATGTTTCATAGACCTTATCGACCTCGTGCTTCGGATGCATGAGCCGATCAGCAAATTCGCCATCATTTGTAAATAGCAGAAGCCCCTCAGAATCCATATCGAGCCTGCCCACAGGGTACACGCGCACTCCCACATCCTGCACGAGCTGTGCCGCATTTGCCCGCCCCTTTTCATCCGAAAGGGTCGTGACATATCCGCGCGGCTTATGTAGCATGATATACACATGGTTTGATCGCGCAGGAAGATGCGCACCATCGACGCAGATCTCATCCGCATCTGCATCCGCACGATCTCCGAGCGATGCCGTGCGTCCATTGACGGACACACGCCCTGCTTCGATCATCGCTTCTGCCGCGCGGCGGGAGCAGATCCCGCGCGCGGAAAGTATCTTTTGTAGCCGTTCCTGCATAATTATTCTCCAAAAAGCTTCTGAAAGAAGTTCTTTTTCTCTATTTTCTCCATTTCGACTGTCTGCCCATATACGACAGGGATCTTTTCTACCGCATTCCCATCAATGCAGAGGTATACATAGCCTGCATCCGCACCCGAAACGACTGGCGCATACGCAAATTCGCCACCAGATGCTACAAATGTCACCTGTTCATCCTTTGCCACCGCATACGAAAGATCCTTCGCCGCATGAAGCGTCACGCTTCCCCCTGCACCGCCGATGATCTCCCGCGTTCCGAGCACATCGCCCTGTGTCACGAGCGTTTTTACCTCATAGCGGGAAAATCCGTCGCGCATTAGCGCTTGATGGTCATTCCAGTCGTCGGGGGCATTGATCGTCACCGCGATCAATCTGCGATTTTCGCGCGTCGCGCTGGAAACGAGGATGCGCCCCGCCGCTTTCGTATAGCCTGTTTTCACGCCATCTGCACCATCGATCATCCACAGGAGCTTATTGTGATTGCGAAGATACCGCTCCCCGACCTTGACTGTTTTCGCGGACACTGTTTTGTAAAAGATCGGATCATTCATGGCATACGCTGTCAAGCGTGCTAGGTCGCGTGCTGTCGAGTAATGCGCAGGGGCATCGAGCCCATTGGGGTTTTCAAAATGCGTTCCGCTCAGCCCCAGTACCGCCGCTTTGTCATTCATCATCTGCACAAATCCCTCGACCGTGCCACCGCAATGAATGGCAAGCGCGACCGCGGCATCGTTTCCCGAGCTGAGCATCAGCCCATACAGCAGTTCTTGGATCGCCAGCACCTCGCCCTCGCGCAGATACATCGACGACCCCTCGATGCCAACAGCCTCCTTGGGAATGCGCATTCTGTCGAGAACGTTGGATTGCTCGCACACGACCAGCGCAGTCATGATCTTTGTCGTGCTTGCGATAAGGCTCTTTGTGTCCGCGTCTTTTTCATAGAGGATACGTCCCGTTGTTGCATCGAGCAAAATCGCCTTTTCTGCGCTGATCGCCTCTGCACGCACGGAAAAAAGCAGGACGGTAGCCAGCAATACAGCCACCGTCCTGACGGTCGATCGTTTCATATGCTTCACCCAAAGGAAGCATCCCCCGAATGAATGAAATTATTCTCCCTTTTTCGTGTGGCTGTCGATAAAGCTTGCGATCTTATCGAGCGTGTCGGGGACCATTTCCACAATGCGGTCTGCGGTCGTATCCGCAGGCGCGGCAACGGGTAGCATACGCACATTCCCATCTTTCACGACCAAGAAGCAGATGGGCACGACTTTCACGCCACCGCCAGCACCGCCGCCAAAGGCATCGTTTGCAGAATTCGCAAAGTCGCTTCCACCGCCGCCGAAGCCGACGCTCACCTTCGATACAGGAATGATGGTCACGCCGTCAGGGGTCGTGATGGGCTCACCGATCACGGAATTCACATCCACCATTTCGCGGATCTTTGCGATCGTTTTTTCAAGCATATTAGGAACATTTTGGCTCATTTTCCGCACTCGCTTTCCTTTTTTTGTTAATTTTCAAATATTCTCGTAATGCACGCACGCCATAGCGCACAAAAATCACTACCATTCGTCCAACTGTGATCGTCAGCTCTGCGCCCGCCAGCACCGTCGTTTCATCCGCGCAGAAATCGCATTCGATGTTGATATCGCGCTTTCGGATCACGATCACGCGCTCGAGCACAGGGAGAAAATTCCCCATTGCCGCGCAGGCTTTTCCATAGTTCTGCGCAAGATCGCACGGGTCATCGCCCGCAAGGATGATTTTTAGCTTCAAATGATCCACGCGCAGTTTTTTTCGGAAATCATTCAGAAAATCAAGCGCCACGCGCACAAGTGGCAGAAAATCCGTCAGCTTTCCACCCTTTTTTTCGGGCGATGCAGGTGGCTCTGTCGGGAGCACTTTTTCCGTTTTCTTTTCCGCTTTTTTCTTTTTTGGCGCGTTCTTCTGCTTTTTCTTTCGCGCTGGCAGAATGCGGAGCTTGATACGCCAAATGAGCACCGCAAGGTACACGCCGTCCGAATCATACGAAAAGCGCACACCAACGGGGATCAGCGCGAGGATGACGAGCACCGCTAGGACGATCCCGAGGGCGATCATTTCTGCTCCTCCGCCTGCGGCTGCTCAGGTAGCTCAACAGGTTCACCGAACGAGATCTTCTCGATTGGGGGCAGTTCTTCGAGTGAACTCAGTCCAAAGGTACGCAAAAAATCGGGAGTCGTTCGGTACTGAATGGGTCGTCCAGGCACGTTCAAGCGTCCTGCTTCCTCGATCAGCTTTTTATTCATAAGCGCCGCGACAGAATAAGAGCTATCCACACCACGGATCTGCTCGACCATGGCTTTCGTCGCAGGCTGATAATAGGCAATGATCGTAAGCGCCTCAAGCTGAGAGGAAGAAAGTTTCGGTGGCTTGCGCGTTTCGAGCGCGCGCGTAACATAGTCAGCCATTTCGCCCGAGGATACCATCTGATATCCCTTTTCGAGCTTCAAAATACGAATACCTCGCCTAGAAAAGGCAAGTTTGCCCGCAAGTTCATCCGTCGCCGCAATGATATCCGCCTCATCCGTTTCGAGTACCGCCGCAAGGCGCGAAATTTCGATGCGTTCGCCTGCGGCAAACAGGATCGCCTCAATGGCTCTGCACAGTTCTTCCTTATCCATCAGGTCAACTCCCTTTCTTCAAGCAGGCGGACATTGGGATTGTCGCCATTGATATCATCCTCGAGTGTCACAGAATTTGTTTTACATAGATCGAGCACAGCAAGGAAAGTCGCCACGATCTCCGAGCGGCTCTTGTTGCCACGGAAGAGATTTTTCAGTCGCTCCACGCCACGAAGCACGAGTTGGCGCATCACTTCCACCGTTTTCCTGCCGATGGGGTACGGCTCTTTGCCGACAATGCCCTTAAAATTCATGGTCGGTGGCGGCAGTTGGCGTTTGTTTCGCTCTGCGATGGCATCGAGCGCTTTAAGAAGATCGAGCGGTTCATGCTTATAGCGATAGGTCTGGTCACGACGAAGCGGCTCAGGCTCTTTCGTGAAGATACAGCGGCCGATCTCATTTCGCGGTTCAAGCACCGTGATCGCATTGCGGATCTGCTCCATCGCTTCCTTGCGCTGTCGATCGATGAGGCTCTGGCGCAGAAGATCAAGTTCACTTTCCGCCTCCGCCTGCTCAGCCGCAGACAGGAGCATCTTCGTCTTGATAAGCATCAAATGCGATGCCATCGTGATAAACTCACTTGCGATCTCCATATCCAGACGCTTCATCTCATCGAGATATGCTAAATACTGTTCCAAGATTGCTGTGATGGACACGTCCTGGATCTCGATCTTATTTTTGCTCAAAAGCGTAAAAATAACATCGAGCGGACCTTCAAAATCCTCCATTTCCTCACTTCTGGTATGGACGATCCCCTCCAGCCGATATTGCGGTTCTCCCATAATGGCACATTTCACCTTTTAATAAACATACTTTGAAGTATTATACCATCCTTTTTATCCTTGCGCAAGCCTTAACTGAAAATTTGCCACAGAAATTGAAAATAGTGAATTCCGTGATTTTATAACACCCAGCTATTGACATACGAGGTGGAATAATTTATAATACAGCGGTGTGAAAAATATGAAAAATGTGAAAGAAGGGGTTCAATGCCTGGAGGCAAGCACATTCTTGGTAAGCAGAGCGCGCAGCGGGTATTTGGGACGGCGAAAGTTGGCGATCGTGGGCAGATCGTGATCCCAAAGGAAGCGCGTGAGCTTTTTGGCATCAAGGCAGGCGACACGCTACTGATCCTTGGTGAGGCAGAGACTGGTTTGATCGTTTCGCGCCCCGAGGTACTGAACGATCTTGCAAACGAAATACTCAATAACGTAAAAAAAGAGGATTAAACATGGAACAATTACTGGAACTTTACAACGGCATGGGCATCTCCCCCGCCGTGTATCACTATGGCGAGACGACACTCGAAAAACTGCGCAAGCGCTTTGATGAGATCGATAAGATCGCCGAATACAATCAGGCAAAGGTGCTTTCTGCCATGCAGAAAAACCGCGTATCCGTCGCGTGCTTTGCGACCTCCACAGGATACGGCTACGACGACTACGGCCGCGACAATCTCGAGCGCGTTTATGCCGATGTTTTCCACACGGAATCTGCCCTCGTTCGTCCGCAGATCACCTGCGGCACGCACGCGCTGACCATCGCGCTCAGCGCAAATCTCCTGCCAGGGGACGAGCTTCTCAGCCCCGTGGGTCTTCCCTATGACACACTTCAAGAAGTGATCGGCATTCGCCCCTCCCCCTGCTCACTTGCTGAATACGGCGTGAGCTACAAGCAGGTCGATCTTTTGCCCGACGGCAGTTTTGACTACGAAAACATCAAAAAGGCGATCACCCCGAAAACGAAGATGGTCACGATCCAGCGCTCAAAGGGCTATGCGACCCGCCCGACATTCTCTGTCACCCAGATCGGCGAACTGATCGCATTTTGCAAATCCTGCAAGAGCGACATTCTTGTAATGGTCGATAACTGCTATGGCGAATTCGTCGAAACGATCGAGCCGAGCGATGTCGGTGCAGATATGACGGTCGGTAGCCTCATCAAGAATCCTGGTGGTGGTCTTGCCCCCATCGGCGGATATATCGCAGGCAAGCAGGAATGCATCGATCGCTGTGCATATCGCCTCTCCGCCCCCGGTCTTGGCAAGGAAGTTGGCGCGAACCTTGGCCTGATGAGCTCCCTTTATCAGGGCTTCTTCCTCGCACCGACGGTAACGGCTGGTGCAGAAAAGGGCGCAATTTTTGCCGCGAATCTCTATGAGCCCCTTGGCTTCCGCTGTGTGCCGAATGCGACGGAAAGCCGTCACGACATCATTCAGGCTGTCGAACTTGGTAGCGAGGAAGGCATGGTCGCATTCTGCAAGGGCATTCAGGCGGCAGCGCCCGTCGATTCCTTTGCAACGCCGTGGCCGAGCGAAATGCCTGGATATAACGACAAGGTCATTATGGCGGCTGGTGCATTCGTGCAGGGTAGCTCCATCGAGCTTTCCGCCGACGGTCCGATCCGTCCGCCCTACGCGGTCTATTTCCAAGGCGGACTTACGTGGTATCATGCAAAACTCGGTATCCTCAACAGTCTACAAAAAATGGTCGATGCTGGCCTTGTAACGCTCTAAGATAAAGGAGAGAAAGAAATATGTCTTGGTTATTTTTTGCGATCGTCACCACACTTCTGTGGGGTTGCGCAGAACTTTTCTATAAAAAGGGTGCGCGTCCCGAGGAAAAATACGCCCATCTAAAGATCTGCGTCTGTGTGGGCGGTGTCATGGGTCTGCACGCCATTTACACCCTGCTGACGAAAGATATTCATTACGATCCCATCAACCTCATTTACTATCTGCCCGTGTCGCTGATGTATATCATCTCCATGGCGTTCTCTTATTTTGGTATGCGCTTTTTGGAGGAATCCATCTCTGACCCCATTGAGAACACCTCTGGTGCGATTTGCAGTCTGCTTTGCGTTCTGATCCTGAAAGAATCCCTCTCTCCCCTCTCGATCGTGGCGATCCTCGTGATCGTAGTCGGTGTGCTCGGTGTCGGATTCATCGAAAACAGCGGTGAAACGCAGAGAAAGCGCACGCTCGGCAAAAAACTCGCGATCGTCGCATTCTGTATGCCGTTCGTTTATGCAACGCTCGATGCATTCGGAAGCTTCTTGGATGTGTTCTATCTGGACGATTTTGCCACGACCCCGCTCGTTGGCGTGACGGAAGCAACGCTCGAGGATGTGGCAAATACGAGCTACGAGCTCACTTTTGCCATCTGCGCGATCATCCTCTTCGTATTCATGAAAGCGAAAAAGGTCGAGTTTGGCTCTCTTCCCCGCCAGAAAGACAAGCTCCTTGCCGCTGTATTTGAAACTGCTGGACAGTTTACATACGTCTATGCCATGAGCGGAAACGGCGCGATCGCCGCTCCCATCATCTCCTCCGTCTGCATCGTTTCGCTTCTGCTTTCCCGCATTTTCCTGAAAGAGAAGCTGAGCAAGAAGACATATGCATTCATCGCCATCGTGATCTTTGGCATCCTGCTTCTTGCTGTCGCAGAAGAACTTTGATATCTAATATAACGCAAAAACAATGGCAGTTCGCGCGAACTGCCATTGTTTTTTATCCATTTTCCGAATGCATCTGACCGCATGTGCCACAATTTCCTGAGCAACCGCTACAGCCACAGCATTTCCCGCTTTTTGCACTTTTTCTCAGGGAGCGGATCGCAAAGAACACGCATACACCGATCACCGCAAGAACGATCACATCTCCCATATCAAGCCCCCACTTTGTCGCGAAGCGGCGTGCCGTCGTGCTCATTCTGATATCCTTTGCGGAACACCAGATACACAAGAAGCGCAAGCACAGCCACCGCGGCAATGGTAAATACGCTAAAGCTTGCTTCTCCAGTAATAAACCCACCAAGCTGATAGACGATCAGGCTGATCGCATACGCAAATGCGCACATATAGCCAATGGTGATCGCTGTCCATTTTCCGCTGCCCATCTCCTGCTTGATCGCACCGATCGCGGCGAAGCAAGGTGCGCAAAGGAGCTGGAAGATCATGAAACTGTATGCCGTGACAGCGCCAAAATCAGATGCGATCATTGCCCAGATCTCATCGCCATTCTCGCTGAGTTCCCCTGCGAAATTGTAGAGCGTGCCAAAGGTCATAACGACCTCTTCTTTCGCGATCAGACCTGTGAACGTTGCAACCGTTGCTTTCCATGCCATATCGCCCATCCAGCCGAGCGGATAGAAGATCCACGCGATCGCGTTGCCGATATAAGCGATGAGGCTATGATTCGCATCTTCGACTGCACCAAATGTACCGCCCGTAAAGCCGTAGCTCTTTAAGAACCAGAGCACGATCGAGCTGAGCAGGACGATGGTGAACGCACGCTTGACGAAGTCCCATCCGCGATTTCCCGTCGAGCGCAGAACATTGCGCGCAGAGGGCATATGGTACGTCGGAAGTTCCATAACGAACGGCGCAGGTTTTCCTGCAAATGCCTTGAATTTTTTTAGGATCACGCCAGAGATCACGACCGATGCAACACCGATAAAAAATGCAGAAACTGCCACGAGCGGGGAATTGCCGAACACAGCACCCGCAAACAAGCCGATGATCGGCATTTTCGCACCGCAGGGAATGAATCCCGTGGTCATAACGGTGATCTTGCGGTCATTTTCCTGCTCGATGGTACGGCTAGCAAGGATTCCAGGGACACCGCATCCCGTCGCAACGAGCATAGGAATGATAGACTTGCCAGAAAGGCCAAATTTGCGCAGGATGCGATCCATAATGAACGCGACGCGGGACATATAGCCGACATCCTCGAGGATCGACAGCAGCAAGCTGAGCACAAGGATCTGCGGGACGAAGCCAAGAACGGCTCCAACGCCCGCAACGATGCCATCCATGATGAGCCCGTAGAGCCAACCGCTGACGTGGAGCGAGGTAAGGATCCAGTCCATCGCGTTCGGGACCCATGTTCCAAACAGAACATCATTCGCCCAGTCGGTCGCACGCGTGCCGATCGACCACGGATAGCTTCCCATCGCAATGGCGTACATCAGGTACATCACGAGCGCAAAAATCGGTAGCGCAAGGATGCGGTCTGTCACGATGCGGTCGATCTTATCCGAAAGCGTGAGCGCGTGCTTCGGCGCTTTCTTCTGAAATGCCTTGCGAACGACATTTCCGATGTATGTATAGCGCTGATCGGCGATGATGCTCTCTGCATCATCGTCAAGCTCCCTTTCACAATCGGTGATATGCTTCTCCAGATGCGCGATCACGTCGTCGCCCAATGCGACCTCTTCACGCACACGCTCATCGCGCTCAAAGAGTTTGATGGCAAACCAGCGCAAATAATGATCCGCGACTTTTCCCTCGATAGATTCCTCGATATGCGCGATCGCGTGCTCGACGCTACCGCCGAAAACATGTGGCATCTCCCCATGCGTGTGGTTACGCGCCAAAATGACCGCCTGCTGTGCCGCTTCCATACAGCCCTCGCCTTTGAGCGCGCTGATCTCCACGCAGACGCATCCGAGCGCTTTGCCGAGTTTCTCGAGATCGACGGTATCGCCATTTTTCCGCACCAAATCGATCATATTTACCGCGATAACGACGGGGTGTCCAAGTTCGATGAGCTGGGTCGTTAAATAGAGATTTCGCTCGATGTTCGTGCCGTCCACGATATTGATGATGGCATCGGGGTGCTCCTGCACGAGATAGCGGCGCGTCACGACCTCCTCTGGCGAATAAGGCGAGAGAGAATAGATGCCAGGAAGGTCTTGGATCACGACATCGTCCATCCCTTTGAGCGTGCCCTCTTTCTTTTCCACGGTGACACCGGGCCAGTTGCCGACATATTGGTTCGAGCCTGTCAGAATATTGAATAAGGTGGTTTTTCCGCAGTTCGGATTGCCCGCAAGTGCGATTTTGATAGCCATTTCAGCGCTCCCCTTTCTTACAGTATCTCGATCATCTGCGCATCTGCTTTGCGCAGGCTCAGCTCGTAGCCACGCACATTGATCTCAATGGGATCGCCAAGCGGCGCGACCTTGCGAATGAAGATCTCGACCCCTTTTGTGATGCCCATATCCATGATGCGGCGGCGAACTGCGCCCTCACCATGCAATTTTACGACCGTCACGACCTGACCGATTTTTGCATCTTTCAATGTTTTCATGTTTTATGCTCCCCTGTTAAGGCTTTGGATGTAGGAACTGCTTTCAAATTAGCAAAAGCTAACACTCGATCAAATAAAAAATTAGCGAAAGCTAACCCATCCACATACTACTTCCAGAGGGGGAATTTGTCAAGTATTTTTTTCAAAAAAATCGGGTCACGATGCATTTTCTGCACCGCGACCCGATTTAAGAAAGTTCTTATTACAGCATAACCATCACGCTTGCAAGCGTACCGTCTTTGTTAAAGTTAAATGCGAAGCTTGCGCCTGTGTTCTTGTGCTCAGAATAGAAGATCATCGAAGTACCCGTTTGCACATAGTCAAATGCATCATTGCCTGTCGCAGGTCCAAACACCTCGATCACATCCGCCGCGGTGGAGCACTCGTTGATGCCACCGGGGAGCACAAAGGAAATCGCATCCTCGGCATTTTCGGGGATATTGATAGAGATTTTTGTTATGAAGCAGTCGCGAACTGCCGCTTTTGCGCTAGAATCGTTGCGCAAACGACCGATCTCCGCAGTTGCGATCTCACTTTCGCCATAGTAAAGGTTAAAGCCCATCACATAGGTATGCGCCTCGCCGTCTACGCTCTGGTCAGCGATGGCATCGGAATAGAAGCGCCAACCATTTTCCAGTAGTTTGGAAACGGCGCACGGGAGCGAATAGGTAACGCCCGCAAGCGTGATAGACATCGTTTCGATCGTGCCAGCATCGGGCGTGATCTCCCCATGGCTCTCAAAATCGACCGTAAGGGGCTTTCCTTTTTCTCCCTCATAGCCTGCAACCGTTTCCTCGGTCGTTTCGGTCACATCCTGCGTCTGCTGCTCGCCCCCCTGCGCATCCTCTGTGCCACAAGCGGTAAAGATGCCTGCCATGCACAAACATACAAGGAGCATAGCGATCATTTTTTTCATTTCTTTCATTCTGTTTCCCTCCTGATTTGGGATCGATACGTGGCAACAAGTGCCTCTTTTTCTACTTTTGTTAGTTTTTTCAAGGCGATCTCACGTTTGAGCGCCGCGGAATGGTCGCCACAGACCTCGATATAGGCGATTTCGGTCGGTGTGTGGCTACGTGTGTATTTTGCGCCATGCCCCGTTCTGTGCGCTTCAAACCGCGCGGGAACATCGGTGGTAATGCCCGTATAGAGTGAGCCATCACAGCAGCGAAGCATATATAGCTTCCAAATCGATGCCATATTCCCTCACTTTTTCCTTGCGAATTTGGAAAGGGCGGAATCCATCATAAAAAATGTCACATTAACCATAATAAGGGTCACGATGAGGAGCACTGTTCCCATTTCCGCAAACTCTGCGGCAAGCGCCGCCATGCCAAACAGATGGATGAGCACCGCATACATGACCAAGATCGCGACATTGAACACAAGTACCTTAAAAACCACACGCACTACACGCACGTGGCAGGCATCGATCCTCGGCTTGATAATGGGATAGTAGCCCTGAAAAACGAATACCGCCGCCGATTCTTTATCGGGCGAAAGCAGAAGCGATAGGAGCGCAACTGCGCCATACCACGCCCATGCGATGCGCGTGCCACAGCTCCTGCGCACGATCTCAAGCATGAGCGCACAAAGCAGTGAGCAGACATATGTGGCAAACGGGATCATACCGCCCAAAAACATGATGACCACCGCCAGCGCGGCAAACACACCGCCCAGCGCAACTTTTTTTGCTGAAGACTTCATCGTTTTGCATTTTCCTTTAGTAGACCATATTTGATATCCCAGAGCTTTTGGCTCAGATCCACATAATAGGTCTGGGGGTTATCGAAGCGCTTGATCTCATCCCAGAGCATATCCACCTGCGTCGCGCAGTATTCGCGGATATCCTCGAGCGCAGGAAGCGAATAGACAAGCTCTCCATTGGAGAATATTTGCTTTTGAATCTCGACTGCCTGATAATCATAGACCGTCTTGCGCTTCCACGTGGCATCGGGATCGAAAATCTCAATATCCTTGGTGTCGTCCACGTGCTCATCATAGACGCACAGATAATCCGCGATCGCCTTATGCGTGTCGTTGCCGATAAAGCGATAGAGCTTTTTATAATGCGGGGTCGTGATCTTGCCAACGTTTTCCGAGATCTTGATCTTCGGGCGGATATCGCCCTCGCGATCTTCGACCGCAACGAGCTTGTATACACCACCGAAAACGGGCTCACTGCGCGCGGTGATGAGCCGCTCACCGACACCGAACAGGTCGATCTTCGCACCTTGACGAAGCACATCCTGAATGATGTGCTCATCGAGCGAATTGGATACGCTGATCTTGCAATCTGTCCAGCCCGCTTCATCGAGCATTTTGCGCGCTTCGCGCGTCAGATATGCCATATCGCCTGAATCGAGACGGATACCGCATTGCGTGATGCCCATAGGTTTGAGCACTTCATTAAAGGCACGGATGGCGTTCGGAACGCCCGATTTGAGCGTATTGTAAGTATCGACGAGGAGCGTTGCATTGTTCGGGTACATTTCGCAGTAGGCTTTGAACGCCTCGTACTCCGTATCAAACATCTGCACCCAAGCGTGTGCCATCGTTCCACCCGCGCGGACACCGAAGAGCTGGTCAGAGATCGTGCACGCCGTACCGTGACAGCCGCCGATATATGCCGCACGCGCGCCAAGGATCGCCGCATCCGCACCTTGCGCACGGCGCGAACCGAATTCAAGAACCGTCCTTCCCTCAGCCGCACGGACGACACGGTTCGCCTTTGTCGCGATCAGGCTCTGATGATTGATGCAAAGAAGCAGGTACGTTTCAATGAGTTGGGCTTCGATCGCAGGTGCGCGCACCGTAATGATCGGTTCGCGCGGAAAAACGACCGTTCCCTCAGGAACTGCCCAGATATCCCCTGTGAAACGGAAATTCTCAAGATACTGCAAAAATGCTTCCGAGAACATCCCCCGTTCGCGAAGATACGCAATATCCTCCGCATCAAAATGAAGCTGCTGGATGTATTCGACGATCTGCTCCAGTCCTGCGGCGATCGCAAAGCCGCCACCGTCGGGGCAGCGACGGAAGAAAAGATCAAAATATGTGATCCGTTCCTGATATCCCTTTTCAAAATAGCCCTGCGCCATTGTGATCTCGTAGAAATCAAAAAGCATGGATAGATTCCGCTTGTTTTTCCTGTTCATAAGCACATCTCCATCGGTGTAGCATTTTTCTATGGTCTTATTATATCGAAAATGGATGCAAATAGCAACCTTTTTATTGACAGATGTGCCCCGTGTGGGTATGATAAAAGAAAAGAATTTATGAACGGAGGACATTTTTATGGAAATCACCGTCGGAATGCGCGGTCACGCCTCTACCCTTGTTGAGCGCGAGGATACTGCCTACGAGGTAGGAAGTGGCTCACTTTTGGTCTATGCGACCCCCTGCATGGCGGCTCTCATGGAGGGCGCGGCGTGCGACGCGATCGCAGATGCGCTGAAAGAAACCGAAACATCGGTCGGCACAGCGCTCAATATCGCGCATATCAGCGCAACACCTGTCGGACTTGAAGTGCACGCAGAAGCAGAAGTGACCGAAGTAAACGGGAAAGCCATCACCTTTTCTCTGAAAGTCAGCGACGAAGTAGGCGAGATCGGCAACGGCACGCACACGCGCGTGATCGTAAACAGCCAAAAATTCCTCGAAAAGGCGTATAACAAGCTATGATACGCAATAAAAATGACTGCTGTAGAGATCACAGCAGTCATTTTTTCTCTTATTGGGCTTTCGCGCGGTCTGCAAGGATGAGGCGCTTGACCGCTTCGATGCCGACGCGGATCGCGCCCGAGGTATCCTCGGTCATGGGCATGAACATTCCCGCCTTTTCGCGCTCCTGATTCCAAACCACGTGGAAACAGCTTCCGCAACGCACACGGAGTGCCGACGCAACAACGAAAAGTGCCGCAGATTCCATTTCGCTCGCCTTTACGCCAAGGCGCTTCCAGCTCTCCCATTTATTGAGCAGTTCATAATACACAGGGGAGCTTTCGGGGCTATGCTGGCCGTAGAACGAATCCTTGCATTGCACGACACCTGTATGGATGCGATAGCCGAGATCTTCACCTGCTTCCTTGAGCGCAGACGTAACAGTAAAATCAGCGACCGATGGGAATTCGATCGGTGCATATTCAAGCGAGGTATGCTCAAATCGCACAGCGCCCGTTGCAACAACGACATCACCGGGCATAACATCGAGGTCGATACCGCCGCACGTGCCAACGCGGACGAACGTATCAGCACCGATCTTGACGAGCTCTTCCATCGCGATGGCGGCAGACGGCCCACCGATGCCCGTGGAGCAGACGGATACCTTTTCGCCAAGCAGCGTACCTGTCCAGATATTGTATTCTCTGTTCATGCCAACATGGACAGGGTCATCAAAATGTTTCGCGATCGCTTCACAGCGACCAGGATCACCGGGCAGGAGCACGTAGCGACCGACGTCTCCCTCCGAGCAACGGATATGGAATTGCTTTTCTGTGTTCTGCATAGTCATCATCCTTTTGTAAAAAATATATAAAACACTATAGCACAAAGCGACGGGTTTTGCAAGTATTAAATAATCGTCACCCGAAAGCAGACCGATATCTCTTGTACAATTTCCACAAGAATGTGAACAATGGGAAAACATTTTAAGAAATCTTAAAAATTATGGTTGTTATTTTTCCGCTGATATATTAAAATAGGAAAGGATATGACAAAGAAGATCAGGAGGATCCTTATGAACGATATCAAATACAAGCGCATCTTGCTGAAAGTCAGCGGCGAAGCACTCGCTGGCGAAGCACACCGTGGTCTCGATTTCAGCATCATCAATGCTCTGTGCGAGTCCATCAAGACCTGCACCGAAATGGGCGTGCAGATCGGTCTTATGATCGGCGCTGGCAACTTCTGGCGTGGCGTGAAGGACGGTGCAGATAAAATGCAGCGCTCCCATGCCGATGCTATGGGTATGCTCGGCACGGTGATGAACGCGATCGCTGTTGCAGACGCACTCGAAAAGCATGGCGTGGACGCACGCGTTTTGAGCGCAGTCGAAATGAACAAGTTCGCAGAATACTTCACCCGCGATACGGCTGACCGTTACCTCAATGAGGGCAAGGTCGTCCTCTTCGCCGCAGGCACAGGCAACCCCTACTTCTCCACCGATACGGGCGCAGTCCTGCGCGGTGTGGAGATCGAAGCCGACGCGATCCTCATGGCAAAGAACATCGATGCCATCTATTCCGCAGACCCCCACAAAGACCCCAACGCCGTAAAGTACACGAATCTTACATACGGCGAGGCACTTGCCAAGAATCTCAAAGCGACCGACATCACCGCAATGGCGCTCGCCATGGACAACGACATGACCATGGTCTGCTTTGGTCTTGACGAAGAGAACAGCATCGTGCGCGTGGTGTGCGGCGAAGCCATCGGCACCACCGTGAAAAATCACTTTTAAGGAGGACTACAATTATGGCAGTTGATTTCAGCGAATACGCAAAGAGAATGGACAAGGCACTTTCTCACCTTGAGGAGGAATTCGGCGCTGTCCGTGCTGGCCGCGCAAATGCTAAGGTTCTTGACCGCATCAGCGTGGAATACTATGGAAGTGAAACGCCGCTCAATGGCGTTGCGACCATCTCCTCCCCCGACGCACGCACGCTCGTGATCCAGCCGTGGGACACCAAGCTTCTTAAAGACATTCAGAAAGCGATCCTCACCTCGGATCTTGGCATCAACCCCCAGAACGACGGCAGAGTGATCCGCCTTGTCTTCCCGCAGCTGACCGAGGATCGCCGTAAAGATCTCGTTAAGCAGGTCAAGAAGTATGCAGAAGATGCGAAGGTCGCTATGCGCAACATCCGCCGCGACGGCATGGACTATGTCAAGAAGCTGAAGAAGAACAGCGAGATCACCGAAGACGACCAGAAAAAAGCCGAGAAAGATCTGCAGGATCTGCTCGACAAGAACATCAAGAAGGTCGATACCGCCCTTGCTTCCAAAGAAAAGGAACTCATGGCGATCTGATTTCCATTGCAGCTCCCGAGGAAACTCGGGAGCTCATCCCTGCATTTATCACAATATATAGAAAGAGGTGCTCTTTTTGGCACTTTCTGAGAAAAACGCCGTTCCCCAGCACATCGCCATCATCATGGATGGCAATGGACGCTGGGCAAAAAAGCGCGGTCTGCCGCGCACCGCAGGTCACGCCGCTGGCGCAGAAGCATTTCGCACCATTGCAAACTACTGCCGCACGCTTGGCGTAAAATACCTGACCGTTTACGCTTTCTCCACCGAAAACTGGAAGCGCTCCGAGGACGAGATTGCTGGCATCATGCGCCTTCTCGGCAAATACCTTCAGGAAGCACTTCGCGACATGGAGAAAAATGCTGTTACGTTCCGCTTTTTCGGCGATTTGAGCCGATTGAGCCCCGAGCTTCAAAAGCTCTGCCACGATGCTGAGACCCGCTCGACCGTCTACCATGAGGTACAGGTCAATTTCTGTCTCAATTACGGCGGGCGCGATGAGATCGTTCACGCCGCCCGTGCATTTGCCGAGGATGTCGCCGCAGGCAGGCGCGCACCCGAGGAGCTGACGGAAGAAGTGCTTTCTTCCTACCTTTATTCTGCCGACGTACCGGATCCTGAGCTCATTATCCGCCCCTCTGGCGAGATGCGCACCAGCAATTTCCTGCTGTGGCAGTCCGCATACTCGGAATTTGTATTTCTGAATGTTCTATGGCCCGATTTCGGCCCAGCCGATCTCGACCGTGCCATTGAAGAATATCAGCGGCGCAATCGCCGTTTTGGAGGGACATAAATAGAATGAAAACTCGTATCATCGCAGGCGCTGTCCTTGTGATCGTCCTGCTCGTTCTGGTGCTGGCTGTGCCGAAGTGGCTCACGGCAGTCGTTTTTGGTCTGCTGCTTGCCATCGCTTCCTATGAACTGCTCTACAGAACAGGGCTTGTAAGGCACATCCGCCTGAATTGCTACTCCGCCGTGATGGCATTCGCCACATCGGTCTGGAGCATCCTCGGTGCACCGCACGCATTTGCCGTTTTGGTCATCACCCTATTTTTCTGCGCGCTTTTTGCAGAAATGATGGCAGACCATATCAAGGTCCATTTTGATATGCTTGCCATGTGCGTCGTTGCAGGCTTGATCGTTCCCTATCTTCTCAGCGCCCTCATGCGCATCCTCGCCATGCGCTACGGAAGATATCTCGTGCTCGTTCCGTTTATCATTGCATATGCAAACGATGCAGGTGCATACTTTGCTGGCATGAAATTCGGCAAGCACAAGCTCGCACCAGTCGTAAGCCCCAATAAGACCATCGAGGGTCTGCTCGGTGGCTTTGGTGCGGCACTCGTTGGAATGCTGCTTTACTGCCTCGTGCTGCAATTTGCATTTGATTTTTCCGTCAATTACGGTTACGCGATCCTCTATGCCATCGTTGGCGCTGTGCTTGGTGCATTTGGTGATCTTTGCTTTTCGATCATCAAGCGTCAAACTGGCATCAAAGATTACGGCAACCTGATCCCCGGTCACGGTGGCGTGCTTGACCGTTTCGACTCTGTTACCACAGTCGCACCGATCATGGAAGCATTTATGCTGCTGTTGCCTTTGGTGGTGTAATATTATGAAAAACTGTATCAGTATCCTGGGCTCTACTGGCTCGATCGGTCGGCAAACACTCGACATTATCAGTCATCTTCCACAAGTTCGGGTGGTGGCGCTCACGGCAGGAAAGAATGTCGCGCGCATGGCAGAGCAATGCCGCGAATTTCGCCCCACACTTGCCGTAATGGAAACGGAAGAAGCGGCTGAAGCGCTCAAATCGCGTATCTCCGATCTTCCCATCCGCGTAAGCTTCGGTGAAGAAGGTCTGATCGAAGCGGCAACGATCGCCGATGCCGACTGCGTGATCACCGCCGTGATGGGCATGGTCGGACTAAAGCCGACCCTTGCCGCCATCCGTGCAAAAAAGCGCATCGGTCTTGCCAACAAGGAAACGCTCGTTTGCGCGGGTGAACTTGTAATGGCAGAAGCCGAAAAATATGACGCTGAGATCATCCCTGTCGATTCAGAGCACTCGGCGATCTATCAATGCCTGATGGGCAATCACGACCGCAAGGAAGTCAAGCGCCTTATTCTCACCTGCTCAGGTGGGCCTTTTTACGGTATGACACAAGAACAACTAAAAACGGTAACGAAAGCCGATGCCCTCAAGCATCCCAACTGGAAAATGGGCGAAAAGATCACCATCGACTGTGCCACGCTCATGAATAAAGGGCTTGAAGTGATCGAAGCGATGCGCCTTTACCGTATGCCCATCGACAAGGTGGATGTCGTCATCCACCGCCAGAGCATCGTGCATTCCATGGTCGAATATGTTGACGGCGCTGTGATGGCGCAGCTCGGTTCTCCCGATATGCGTCTGCCCATTCAGCTTGCGCTGACCTATCCCGAGCGCATCCCCTGCCCCGCACCGTCGCTGGATCTTCTCACCTACGGCGCGCTCACATTCGCAAAGCCCGACATTGAAAGCTTCCCCTGCCTTGCACTCGCCTATCGCTGTGCGCGTCTCGGTGGTACTGCCTGCCCCGTTATGAACGGAGCGAATGAGGAAGCCGTTGCCATGTTCCTGCGCGACGAGATCGGTTTTTACGACATTTATACGCTCGTGTGCGGTGCTGTCGATCACGTTCCATTCATCCAAGAGCCAACGCTCGACCAAATTCTCGAATCCGACCGCCTTGCGCGCGAATACGTGCGTACAAATGCGGTCAAGTTAGCGAGGTAACCATGACCATCGTCTTTGCAATTTTACTTTTCAGCTTTCTGATCTTCATCCACGAATTCGGCCATTTTGCCGTTGCGAAGCTTTCTGGCGTGCAGGTCAACGAATTCTCCATCTTTATGGGTCCTGCCATCTGGAAAAAACAGCACGGTGAAACGCTCTACTCCATCCGCTGTATCCCCATCGGTGGCTACTGCGCCATGGAGGGCGAGGACGAAGATACCGATAATCCCCGCTCGTTTCTGAAAGCGGCATGGTGGAAGCGCTTTTTCATCCTGATCGCAGGTGCTGCAATGAATTTCCTTGCAGGTTTCCTCATCATGGTGATCGTGAGCACGTCCCTTTTTCAGGCAGTTCCGACCATTGACTTTCTGCGCACAGGAAGTAGCCTTGCCTGCGAGGGTGGACTGCGCGCTGGTGACGAACTGCTTGAAGTAGACGGCACGCCGATCCATTCAACTGCCGATTTTTCTGCCGTACTCAGCCGTGACCAGAGCGTGACCGAGTTTGATGTGCTCGTAAAACGCGACGGCGAAGAAGTGCTCCTGCAAAATGTGCCCATCATCCCGCGTGAATTTGAAGCCGACGATGAGGGCGAAGCAGGCACATTCTATGGCATTCAATGGAAAGTCAAGCGTCTACACTTCGGTCAGGTGATCGAAAATGCATGGAATAGCTGTGTGTACTTTGTAAAGCTCGTATGGATGAGCCTTGAGATGCTTGTTTCTGGCGAAGCTGGGCTTAGCGATATGTCTGGTCCTGTCGGCATCGTCGATATGATGAACGAAACTGCGCAGGCATCCGAAACCACACGCGATGCGATCCTCAATCTCCTCTATATCGGCGCATTCATCGCGGTGAACCTTGCCGTTATGAATCTTCTGCCCATCCCCGCACTCGACGGCGGACGGATCCTTTTCCTCCTGCTGACGGTGCTCATCGAAACGATCACACGAAAGAAGCTTGACCCCAAATACGAGGGCTATATCAATGCGGTCGGAATGATCGCGCTTCTGGCACTCATGGCATTTGTCATGTTCAAAGACATTTGGGGTCTTTTCCGCTAAAGAAAGGGGTATCACCATGACGAAACAGATCCATGTAGGTGGCGTTGCCATTGGCGGTGGCGCACCTGTGGTCATTCAGTCCATGCTCAACACCAAAACGACCGATGTCGAAGCTTGCCTTGCGCAGATCCGTAAGCTTAAAAATGCAGGCTGCCAGATCGCACGTCTCGCCGTGCCCAACATGGAAGCGGCGCGAACCTTCCGCGACATCTGCGCCGAAAGCGAGCTTCCGCTCGTTGCCGATATCCATTTTGACTACAAGCTCGCCATTGAAGCGGCTGAGGCGGGTGCATCCAAGATCCGCATCAACCCAGGCAACATTGGCGGTGAAGATCGCGTAAAAGCTGTCGTCGATGTCTGCAAGGAGAAGCATATCCCCATCCGCATCGGTGTCAACGGTGGAAGCCTCGACAAGCGACTTCTGGAAAAATACGGACATCCCACCGCGGAAGCGCTCGTCGAAAGTGCATTTGAGCACTTGGCGCTTCTTGAAAAGCATGGTTTTTACGATACCTGTGTATCTATGAAGTCCTCTACCGTGCCGACCATGGTCGCGGCGGCGCGACTGTTCCGCAGTCGCTGTGACTATCCCCTGCACATCGGTGTTACCGAAACTGGCCCTGTCCGTCAGGGACTTATCAAATCTGCTATGGGCATCGGCTCGCTTCTGCTTGATGGCATCGGCGATACCATCCGCGTCAGCCTGACCGATGACCCCGTTGAAGAGGTTTACGCCGCAAAGGACATTCTAAAAGCCGCAGGACTGCGCCAAGAGGGCGTGAATATCATCTCCTGCCCCACGTGTGGACGCACGCGGATCGATCTGATCGGGCTTGTCAATCGCGTGGACGAAGCGCTGAAAGATTGCAAGAAACCCATCACCGTTGCAGTCATGGGTTGCATCGTCAATGGTCCTGGCGAAGCGCGCGAAGCCGATATCGGCATTGCAGGTGGCGACGGCTGGGGCACGATCTTTGAAAAAGGCGTGCAGGTCGAAAAGCTCCCCTACGATGAACTTCTCCCCGCGCTCCTGCGCCGCATTGACGCAATGTAAGCTTCTTCCCGCTTTACTTACAATGAGGTACATATGGATCAGCAAGTTTACCTAATGAATATGTTCCCAGACTATCAGCCGCCTGATGCGCTATTGCCAGCGTTTTCTCAGGCGGCTATCGCCGCTGCGGACATCGATCCCGAAAGCCGTAGCGTCAATGTCGCGCTCCACTGCGAAAGCTATATCCCTCAGCGGCTTCTCGACAGCACAGCAAAAGAGATCGCCATGCTCTATGGGCTGAAAACGCTCACAATCTGCGCGACCCATCCCGAATCGGAACTGCACAAAATCGAGCCACAGGAGCTAATGTCCCTTTTCGTGCGCCAGAATTCCATGACCCGCGGTTCGCTCGCGGGCGCAAATTGGGTCTGGAATGGAACGGAACTTACCATCAAGCTCGTTGCAAACGGCAAGGATGCGATCGAGGAGCAGATCCCCCATGTGCAGACCGCTCTGCGCGAACGATTTGCCGCACCTGTCACCATCACCGTCGAAGCAGGCAAGGCGCTTGAGGGGCAGGCGCTTTACGATGCTATGGAATCCATGCGTGCATCGCTCATCCAAGCCATCCCGCAAAATGCCACCTCCGAGCAAGCCGCGCCGAAAGCCCAACCGCAAAGCGAGACATTCTTCGGAAAGCCGTTCAAAGGAACGCCTGTGCCTATGAAAGATCTCACGCTCGATATGGGCTTCGTGATCGTCGAGGGCAAAGTCTTCAACATCGAGCACAAGGAACTGAAAAAGCGCAATGCATGGGTCATCAGCTTCGACATGACAGATAATACCAATTCTGTGCGTATCAACCGCTTTCTTGAAGCAAATGAGGCAAAACCCATTCTCGAAAATGTGCAAGTTGGCTCTGTTCTGCGCGTCAATGGCAAGCTCGAACTCAACCGCTACGACAGCGAAATGGTCTTAAAACCGTTTTCCATGATGCCCGGTCACATGGAATCGCGCCGCGATACCGCCGAGGGCGAAAAGCGTGTCGAACTGCATCTGCACACCATCATGTCGAACATGGATGCACTCACCAATACCGCCGCCGCGATCAAGCAAGCCGCCGCATGGGGACACCGCGCCATCGCCATCACCGACCATGGATGCTGCCAGTCCTTTACCGATGCTCTGCATTGCGTCGAGGGCAAAAAGCCGCCAAAGGTCGCGGGTACAGATGAACCCATCAAGATCCTCTACGGCTGTGAGGGCTACTATGTCAACGATGTCGATGACCGCATCGTTGTCCACGGCTCGCAGGAGATGGATTTTAACGAAGAATATGTTGCATTCGATCTCGAAACAACTGGTCTATCATCAAGCAAAGATCGCATCATCGAGATCGGTGCGGTCGTTCTGAAAAACGGTGTCGAGATCGACCGCTTCCAGACATTCGTTGACCCCGAGCGCAAGCTCGATAAGGATATCATCGATCTGACGGGCATTACGGACGATATGCTCGTCGGCGCGCCGAAAATCGAAGAAGTTCTACCGAAATTCCTCGATTTTATCGGCGACCGTGTGCTTGTTGCGCACAATTCTGACTTCGACACAGGCTTTATCCGCGCCGAATGTGCGCGTCTTGGCTATGATTACCACTATACCGCCGCAGATACGCTCATTTTGTCGCAGAATCTACTGCCACAGCTTAATAAATTCAAACTCAACATCGTATCCAATGCACTCAGCCTGCCCGATTTTAACCATCACCGTGCAGGTGACGATGCAATGACCTGCGGTCTGATTATGCATCACTTGATGAAAAAGCTTGAAGAAGAGCACAATATCCACACGCTTCAGGATATCAATCCCGCTATGATCTCCCTACGCTCCAAGGGGCGCATCGGTGATCGAAATGCGCGCCACATCATTCTTTTTGCAAAGAATCAGGTCGGCTTGCGAAATCTCTATCACCTCATTTCGGATGCAAATCTCAAATATTTCAAGCGCGTTCCGCGCATCCCGAAATCCGAACTCATGGCGCTCCGCGAGGGGCTCATCATCGGCTCTGCCTGCGAAGCGGGTGAACTGTTCCAAGCCATTCTGTCCAAAAAGAGTGACGACGAGCTAAAGCGCATTGCCTCGTTCTACGATTTTCTGGAGATCCAACCCCTTGCAAACAACCGCTTCATGCTGGCAAACGAAAAATATGAAGCCACCTGCGATGAAGATCTGCGCGAATACAACCGCAAGATCGTCTGGCTCGGCGAACAGCTTGGAAAAATGGTCGTTGCAACAGGCGACGTGCACTTCCTCGACCCCGAGGATGAGATCTATCGCCACATCCTGCTTGCGACCAAGGGCTTTGCCGATGCGGATAAGGAAATGCCGCTGTATTTCCGCACCACGGACGATATGCTCCGCGAATTTTCCTATCTGGGCGAAGAAAAAGCATATGAGATCGTTGTTACGAACCCCAACAAGATCGCAGATATGTGCGAAACGCTCCGCCCTGTGCCGCATAATCTGTTTGCGCCGAAAATCGAAAACTCTGTCGAGGATCTAAAAAGCCTTGTCTACGGAAAATTCCACCGTCTTTATGGCGATAACCCTCCCGAGGTTTTCACAAAACGTGTCGAAACCGAACTTCACGATATCATCTCCTGTCACTACGACGTGATCTATATGTCCGCGCAGAAGTTGGTGCAAAATTCGCTTGAGCACGGCTATCTCGTCGGTTCTCGTGGTTCGGTCGGTTCGTCGATCGTCGCGTTCATGTCTGGCATCACGGAAGTCAACTCGTTCCAGCCGCATTATCGCTGTCCAAATCCCGAATGCAAGTACACGGAGCTGAATGTTCCCGCAGGGTATAACTGTGGCGCGGATCTTCCCGATGCGGTTTGCCCGAAATGCGGTGCACAGATGGAAAAGGACGGCTTTAACATCCCGTTTGAAACGTTCCTCGGCTTCGGTGGCGATAAAGTGCCCGATATCGACCTGAACTTCTCGGGTGAATACCAGTCCCGCGCACACCAATATTGCATTTCCATGTTCGGCTCGTCCCACGTTTTCCGCGCGGGCACGATCGGTACTGTCGCAGAAAAAACGGCGTTTGGTTATGTAAAAAAATACCTTTCCGAACGCGAACGGACCGCTTCTAAAGCAGAAGAAGCGCGTCTTGCATCAGGCTGTGTCGGCGTGCGGCGAACGACGGGTCAGCACCCCGGCGGTCTGGTCGTCATTCCGCAGGAAAATGAGATTTGGGACTTCTGCCCCGTTCAGCACCCCGCAGACGACCCAAACGCCGATCAGATCACCACGCATTTTGAATATCACTCGATGGAAGAAAACCTCCTGAAGCTCGATATGCTCGGTCACGATGACCCGACCATGATCCGCATGATGGAGGATATGACAGGCGTGGATGCCAAAACCATCCCCCTCGATGACAAGGATACCATGTCCATCTTCACCTCGAGCAAAGTCCTCGGCTACGAGGATGATAAGATCCTCGGTCCAACAGGCGCTGTCGCGATCCCCGAATTCAACACACGATTCACACGCGGAATGCTCATGGACACCATGCCGACGCGATTTGATACGCTCGTGCGTCTTTCGGGCTTCTCCCACGGCACGGACGTGTGGCTCGGCAATGCAAAAGATCTCATCACATCGAAAACCGCGACCGTTGACTCGACCATCGGCTGCCGTGACGATATCATGATCTACCTGATCTCGTGCGGAATGCCAGAAAAGCGCTCGTTCAAAATCATGGAAGCTGTCCGTAAAGGACGCGGTCTGCCCGATGGCGCGGAGGAGGAAATGATCGCCGCAGGTGTGCCAGATTGGTACATCGGCTCGTGTAAGAAGATCAAATACCTCTTCCCGAAAGCGCACGCCGTTGCGTATGTTATGATGGCATTTCGCATCGCATGGTTTAAGGTGCACCATCCCCTCCCCTTTTATGCGGCATACTTCTACCGCCGCAGCCAAAAGGGTGGATTTGATGCAAAACTCATGACGGGTGGAATGGAAGCCGTCATCGCAAACATCGATGCCATCGATTCCAACGAGGACGCGACCGCCAAAGACGAGGATCTGCTGACCACGCTTGAAGTCGTGTACGAATTTTACTTGCGCGGGTTTGAGTTTGCGCCCATCAGCATTTACGAAAGCCATGCGACCAAGTTCCTCATCAAAGATGGAAAGATCCTGCCGCCCTTTGTCGCCATCTCTGGTCTGGGCGAAAGCGCCGCATGGGACATCATGAATGGACGCGACGGAAAAGAATTTCTCTCCATCGAAGAATTCTCCCTCGCTTGCCCCAAGGCATCCAAAACACATATCCAGATGTTAAAAGAAGCAGGTGCTTTTGGCGACCTGCCCGATACCAGTCAGGTCAGCTTCTTCTGATTCCCAAATCCCGACCGCCCGGACAAAAAGTTCGGGCGGTTTTTCGCAAATATGCTTTTTTCTGTTGCAAAATACTTTCATTTCGATTATAATAGCAGAATATAAGATCAAACAGCAACAAGAGAGGTTTTTTGATATGGCTGAAGTAACGGAAAGCAAAAATTTCATCCACAGCTTCATTGAAGAGGACATCGCCGCAGGCGGTCAGTACGAGGGTCAGACGGTGCATACCCGTTTCCCGCCCGAACCGAATGGCTATCTGCACATCGGTCACTGCAAGGCGCTGACCATCGACTTCGGCACAGCCGAAAAGTTTGGCGGTATCTGCAATCTGCGCATGGACGACACCAACCCCACCAAAGAGGATGTCGAATTCGTCGAAGCCATTCAGGAAGATATCCATTGGCTCGGCTTTGACTGGGACGACCGCTTCTTCTATGGTTCGGATTACTTTGAAAAGGACTATGAATTTGCTGTCGAGCTCATCAAGAAAGGACTTGCCTACGTTTGTGAGCTGACCCCCGAGCAGTTTAAGGAATACCGTGGCGATACCGAGACCCCCGCGATCTCCCCCTACCGCGACCGCCCCATCGAGGAGAGCCTTGACCTGTTTGCACGGATGCGTGCTGGCGAATTTGAGGACAATAAGTATACCCTGCGTGCAAAGATCGACCTTGCAAGCGGCAACTTCAATATGCGCGACCCCGTCATCTACCGCATTCGCCATATGCACCATCACCGTCAGGGCGACAAGTGGTGCATCTACCCCATGTACGACTTTGCACATCCCATTCAGGACGCGCTCGAGGGCATTACCCACTCGCTGTGCTCCCTTGAATTCGAGAATCACCGCCCGCTGTACAACTGGGTCGTTGAAAATGTCTCCGTACCGCACAAGCCCCGCCAGATCGAATTTGCGCGCCTCGGCATCGACCACACCGTGCTTTCCAAGCGCAAGCTGAGAAATCTCGTGGAAACGGGCATCGTTTCTGGTTGGGATGATCCGCGTATGCCGACCCTTTGCGGTCTGCGTCGCCGTGGCTATACGCCGAAGTCCATTCGCAATTTCTGCGAGCGCGTCGGTGTCGCCAAGTCGCCGAACACCATCCCCTACGCATTTCTTGAGTTCTGCCTGCGTGAAGACCTCAACGAAACTGCACAGCGCGTCATGGCTGTTCTGAAACCCATCAAGCTCACCATCACGAACTATCCCGAGGGCAAGAGCGAAACTGTTACCGTTGAGAATAACCCCAACCGTCCCGAGGACGGCACGCGTGAGGTCACATTCTCCCGTGATCTTTGGATCGAAGCAGACGATTTCCTTGCCGAGCCGATTCCCAAGTATAAGCGTCTGTATCCCGCAGGTCCTGAGTGCCGCCTGAAAGGTGCATACCTCATCCAGTGCACAGGTTGCGTGACCGACGAAAACGGCAACGTGACCGAAGTCCTCGCTACCTACGACCCCGAATCCCGCGGTGGCGATCCTGCCGACGGTCGCAAGGTCAAGGGTGCAACGATCCATTGGGTCGATGCCACGACTGCGATCGATGCCGAGGTCCGTCAGTACGACAACCTCTTCCTCGATCCCGATCCCGATGCCGCAGGAAAGGACTACCTCGCCTGCATGAATCCGAATTCCCTCGAAGTCCTCACGGGCTGTAAGGTCGAAGCAAGCCTTGCAAATGCAAAAGCTCCCGCTTCCTACCAGTTCATGCGTCTGGGCTATTTCTGTCCCGATAGTAAGGACTGCACTCCCGATCACCTTGTGTTCAACCGCTCCGTCGGTTTGAAGGATTCTTTCAAGCCCGCAAAATAAATTATAAAAAAGAACGTAGCGTGTCTATGCAGATACGCTACGTTTCTATTTAATGTTAGAAATAGATTATATATTTCTGGATTTTTTAATGATACATCGCTTGTACGATATGATATACGACCCTCGTCGTATGATATCCGTTCCTTCATATGCTGAAGGCATATATCATCGCACGAAGGCGATATCATAGCGAAGCTATATCACCCGTTCCGCAAGGAACGGATATCATTGAAAAACGACAAGTTTCATCAGAAACTTGTCGTTTTTCATGGCGGAGAGTTAGGGATTCGAACCCTAGGTTCCTTTCGGAATCACCAGTTTTCAAGACTGGCTCCTTAAACCGCTCGGACAACTCTCCATTTGCCTACACATGATACCATTTTCCTTTCAAAAAGTCAAGCCACGATGCAAAAGAGGCAAAATTATTTCTCTTGCATTTTTTTGCAGGATATGCTAGAATACGATTGATATAAAAAAGCGACGACTGGGTCGCCTTATGCTATAGTCACTTATTCAGCGAGAGCGGGACGGTGAGAGCCGCTTGGGTGCAGCATCGGGCTTTCCCCCACGAGCTACCGCCTGAACCAGCAGTAGGGTGTGTCGGGTAACGCCGTTATCCGTTGCGAGCGTAATTGCGCTTTTAAGTTGCGCCATTTTTGGCGAATGCGGGTGGTACCGCGGAAGGAATGCCTTTCGTCCCGATTTAGGGGATGATGGGCTGTTTTTTTACCCATTTTCCCACGGAAGCACGGGATCTTCACCGCGCTTCTTCACAGATATTGCTAGGAGGAAAGAAAATGAAAGATCAGTTAGAGCAGATCAAGAAAAACGCGCTCACCGCGCTCGAATCTGCCGATGCACTCAATACGCTCGAAGAGCTCCGTGTGAAGCTGCTCGGCAAAAAGGGTGAGCTCACCGCTGTGCTCAAAATGATGGGCAAGCTCTCCCCCGAAGAGCGCCCCGTAATGGGTCAGCTTGCGAACAGCGTCCGCGCCGAGATCGAGGCAAAGCTCGAGGAGCGCAAAAATGCGCTTCACAATGCCGCGCTTGAAGCGAAACTCGCCGCTGAAGCGATCGATGTTACCATTCCTGGCGAGAATATCCCCCTCGGACATCAGCACCCGATGAACATGGTGCTTCAGGAGATCAAGGATATTTTCGTTGGCATGGGCTACACCGTCGTGGACGGTCCTGAGGTCGAGCTTGCAAGCTACAACTTCACGCGCCTGAACATTGAGGACGGACACCCCGCACGTGACCGCTCCGATACGTTCTATTTCACCGATGATGACAGCGTGCTCCTGCGCACCCAGACAAGCCCCATGCAGATCCGCTTCATGGAGGATCACAAGCCGCCGCTGTGCATGCTTGCCCCTGGTCGCGTTTTCCGCAAGGATGAAGCCGATGCCACCCACTCCCCCATGTTCCATCAGATCGAGGGTCTGGTCGTTGCTGAGGGTATTACGATGGGCAACCTCAAGGA
This sequence comes from uncultured Oscillospiraceae bacterium, assembly GCA_964627295.1. Taxonomy (GTDB): domain Bacteria; phylum Bacillota; class Clostridia; order Oscillospirales; family Oscillospiraceae; genus Faecousia. The sequence goes on from CAZVJJ010000003.1 coordinate 62,507, forward strand.
CGTGCTCATCACCATCATGCGCAAGATCTATGGCCATGATGCGACTGTCCGCTTCCGTCCCCACCACTTCCCGTTCACCGAGCCGAGCTGTGAGATGGATATGCAATGCCATAAGTGCCACGGTACTGGCGAAGTTGATGGCAAGACCTGCTCCACCTGCCATGGCGAGGGCTGGATCGAGCTTCTCGGTGCAGGCATGGTGCACCCCAAAGTCCTCGAAAACTGCGGCATCGACCCCGACAAATACTCCGGCTTTGCATTCGGCATGGGTCTGGAGCGCATGGCAATGGGCCGCCTGAAGATCACCGACCTGCGCCTGATCTTCGATAACGACATTCGTTTCCTGAACCAGTTCTAAGGAGGATGGATCATGCAACTCAACAGAAAATGGATCAATGAGGACTTCGTGGATCTTTCCCACGTCTCCGATAAAGAATATGTAGAAACCCTTACCGTGTTCGGTCAGAAAGTCGAGACCTGCGAGCGGATGGATGCCGAGATCAAAAATGTGGTCGTCGGCAAAGTCGTCTCCATGGTCGCACATCCAAACTCTGACCATATGTTCATTTGCCAGATCGATATTGGACAGGGTGAGCCTGTTCAGATCGTAACTGGCGCGCAGAATGTGCACGTCGGTGACCTCGTGCCTGCCGCTTTGCACAATTCCTATCTCCCCGGTGGTGTGCATATCACCAAGGGCAAGCTTCGCGGTGAGAAGTCGAACGGAATGCTCTGCTCGTTTGAAGAGCTGGGACTGACGCAGAACGATCTTCCTGGTGTTTTTGCCGACGGCATTTGGATATTGAACGAGGAAAACTGCACCGTCGGTCAGGATATCAACGAAGTGATCGGCAACGATGATACTGTGGTCGAATTTGAGATCACGAACAACCGTCCCGACTGCTACTCCATCATCGGTCTTGCGCGCGAATCCGCCGCGGCTTTCGGTATGCACATGAAGCATCACGACCCCGTCGTGCACGGTTCGGATGCGGGCAGCATCTTCGATAAGCTCGATGTGGATGTTCCCGCCGAGGCACTTTGCAACCGCTACACCGCGCGTATGGTCGCAAACGTCAAGATCGCTCCCTCCCCCAAGTGGCTTCGCCAGCGCCTGAGAGCAAATGGCGTGCGCCCGATCAACAATATCGTTGACATCACCAACTATGTCATGCTCGAGTATGGTCAGCCGATGCACGCATTCGACTATCGCTACGTGAGCTCTGGCAAGATCGTCGTCCGCGAAGCAGTGTCTGGCGAGACCCTTACCACGCTCGATGGAAATGTGCGTGAGCTCAAGGCAGGTATGCTCGTGATCGCGGATGAAGATCGCGCCATCGGTCTTGCTGGTATCATGGGCGGTGAGAATTCCGAGATCAAGGACGACACCACCACAGTCGTTTTTGAGTCGGCAAACTTCGACGGTACGTCTATTCGCCAGACCGCGCTTGCGCTCGGTATGCGCACCGACGCTTCGGGCAAGTTCGAGAAGAATATCGACCCGATGCTTACCGTCCCCGCTGTTCAGCGCGCTTGTGAGCTTGTCGAGCTCCTTGCCTGCGGCGACGTGCTCGATGGCACGATCGATATCATCAACTATGTGCCCCAACCCAAGACCCTGCCCCTCGAGCCTGAGAAGATCAACAAGCTCCTCGGCACGGATATTTCTAAGGAAGACATGGTTCGCTATCTGGAACTGCTCGAGATCCCCGTTGAGGGCGACACCATCCATGTCCCCTCGTTCCGCCCTGACCTCAACCTGATGGCTGACATTGCAGAAGAGGTCGGTCGTTCCTACGGCTACAACGAGATCCCGACGACGGCATTCAAGACCAGCACGCAGGGTGGCTTCGCGCCCATCATGCAGCTCGAGAGCAAGATCGGCACACTCTGCCGTGGCCTCGGCTATAGTGAGATCATCACCTACTCTTTCGTCTCCCCCACCATCTTCGACAGCATCCGCATCCCCGCAGATTCCCCGCTTCGCAATGCGCTGAAGATCCAGAACCCCCTCGGTGAGGACACTTCCATCATGCGCACCATCGCTCTGCCGTCGATGCTCGATATCCTCAGCCGCAACTACGCTTACCACAATAAGTCTGTCAAACTCTATGAGCTTGCAAAGATCTATCTCCCCGTAGATGGTCAGGTGCTTCCCGAAGAGCCGAAGATGCTCATGCTCGGCACATACGGTGCAGGCGAGACCTTCTTCACGCTCAAAGGCGAGCTTGAAGCCATTTTCGCAGGTATGCGCGTCAAAAAAGCAGCCTACACCGCAGAAACTGGCAATCCCTCCTACCACCCTGGTCGCTGTGCAAAGGTCACGGTGGATGGCATCGATGTCGGTTATATCGGTCAGATCCATCCCCTTGTTGCGAAAAACTATGGCATCGACGCAGAGATCTATTGCGCTGAAGTGAATTTTACGAAGCTTGCTGACCTTTGCCTGCCCGAGCCGACTTACACCCCGCTTCCCAAGTACCCCACCGTCACACGTGACCTGAGCCTCGTCTGCGATGAGCACATCACCGTCGCACAAATCGAAAACACCATCACCGCATCCGCTGGCAAGCTCCTGCGCGGTGTCAAGCTCTTCGATATCTATCGTGGCACGGGCGTTCCCGAGGGTAAGAAATCGATGGCTTTCTCGCTCGAACTGCGTGCAGACGATCGCACCCTCACCGATACCGATTCTGAGGGCGTTGTGAGCAAGGTTTTGACCGCGCTGAGCGAAAAACTCGGTGCTTCCCTGCGCTAAACGAAAACGCTGCTAGATTTTTCAAAGTTTTTTCGCCATATCTCTTTACACGTTTCCTTTTTTAAGCTATAATAGTACCATTCTATTCAAGGAGGCTGAGACCATGACGGATAAGGATACCCTTAAATTTACCGTTCCGAGCGATGACAAAGAGAATATGCGCCGTATTCTCCGTAGTGTGTTCGATGCCCTGAGCGAAAAGGGGTATAACCCCATCAATCAGATCGTAGGCTATCTTCTGACCGAAGACCCCACCTACATCACCAATTACAACAATGCCCGAAGCATGATCTGCAAGATCGATCGGGATGAACTGATGCAGGCGCTCGTGCGCGAGTATCTGTTCAAGCAATGACATCGGCAAGAGGCTTTTGCCACGGCAAAAGCCTCTTCTTTGTACCTTCTCAATTTCATACCCCTCCGTCTTTTCAAAAATCCACCCGTATTCCCCCAGAATTGCATGGTAATTGTTACCTTTTGTTCTTATTTTCCCGCAATCGCTTGACAAAGGTGTAACAATGTGTTACAATTCGATTACATTTTCACAGGAGGTTTCATTATGGCTGAAGAAAATGCAGTTTTGATGTATAAAGGTCGTCCTCTGATGCGTAAGGACAACCTCATTTATTACGGATCGATGGCTGACAGCCACATCGTCATGCTTCAGATCCTCGAGACGAAGAAGCAGGGCGATCTCGAAGTCGCAACGCGCGTGTCTGTCCAGCTTCAGCTCACCGATCCAGCGGCAAAGAGCCGCGACCGCGTGGTCAAGAAGAGCGAAAAGGACGGTCTGTATACAGCCCTTGATTTTGGCTGTGTCTGGCTCGAAAGAGCGCTCGCAGGTAAGTAAACCACTTTCATTTTCCTAAGACGGAGGGAATCGTATGAAATTCGCACGAAGGATCGTATCTATTTTTCTGGTAATTGCACTATTTGTCACCGCTTCTGCGCTGAATGTCAGCGCGGCAGGCGTGATCAAATACGGGATCGGTTTCACAACTGGTTCAAGTCTGCGCCTGCGTAGTGGTCCATCCACAAGCGCAAGCACCATCACCTACGCCGCAAAGGGCGAGGCTGTTGTCGTGATCTCGCAGGTCGGTGAATGGTACAAGGTCATTTATGATCTGCAAGAGGGTTATATGCACTCGCGCTATGTCAGCGTCCTCACCCGCGAGAATGCCGAGCTCGGCTATGGCAAGATCAATGGAACAGGCGTAAATCTTCGCAGCGGTGCAGGCACTTCTTACAATGTCGTGACCGTTGGCACGAAAAACGATCAGGTCTATATCATCGGCATCAACGATGGTTGGTACAAGGTCATTTTTAATGATCGCATCTGCTACATCCGTAGTGACTATGTCGATCTGACCGAGATCCCCTACGAGAACAACGCCTCTTCCAAGTCCCCCATCTTCTTCCGCGGTGGCAAATCGACTGGCACGCCCGTTTCCGCTGCTGCGCTGAAAAATGGTGGCACAACCACAGGCTCGACGGATAACTCTGCAAATGATAAAAATGATGCAAACGATTCTGCGAGCGGAAGCACGAATGTGACTGGCAGTCAGATCGTTGAATTTGCAAAGCAGTATCTCGGCGTGCCCTATCGTTGGGGCGGTGCTTCTCCGAGCGGATTCGATTGCTCTGGATTTGTTTACTACGTGTTCAATAACTGCGGTATCGATCTTCCGAGAATGCTCGTTACCCAGCAGAATATGGGCATTGCAGTTGACAAGTCTGATTTACAGCCCGGTGACGTGATCTACTTCCAGAATACATATACCACAGGCATTTCCCACGTTGGCATCTATGTCGGCAACGGTATGTTCATCCACGCACCCAGTTCTGGAAAAACGGTATCGTATGCAGACCTCAACTCCGCTTACTACGTACAGCACTACTACGGCGCTCGCCGCTTCACCTAAGCATTTCGACCGACACGTTCGCGTGTCGGTCTTTTTTGGAGCTGTCGCGAAAGCGGCAGCTCCTTTCTTTAACTTTTTTGTAACCTTTGTCGCTTCACTTGACATTTTTCGTAATCTATCGTATAATTCACATAAACTACTGCTCGTGAATTGAAATGGAGATCTCTTATGAAAAAAGCTTCCAGAATCCTTGTACCGCTGCTGCTGGCAATTTTCATTGTCGCGTGCATCGCATGGTACTTATTTGATTACGACCCTCAGTTTACGCGGGATATGCTTCTGAATGAGGCTCGCTACTTTACTGACGCAGGAAACGAGCGTCTTTCCTCCTTTTTCTATGATCTTGCTTACCGCTATTCCGATCAGGACGAGGATGTCGCCATTGAGCTTGCCAATCAGTACAAATCAGAGGGCAACTACACAAAAGCGGAATATACGCTTACAAACGCCATCGCCGACGGCGCAACGGTCGAACTTTATACCGCGCTCTGCAAGACCTTTGTCGAGCAAGACAAGCTCCTTGATGCAGTAACGATGCTCGCGCGCATTACCGACCCCGTCATCAAGGCACAGATCGCCGATCTTCGCCCTGATGCACCGACTGCCGACTATGATGCAGGCTTCTACAGCGAGTATATCAGCGTTTCCCTCGCTTGCAAGACGGGTACGCTTTACTATTCGGTCGGTGGTGAATACCCCTCGACAGACGATCCTGTTTTCTCCGAGCCCCTCCAGCTCCCGCAGGGTGAAACGGTCATCCTTGCCATCAGCGTTGGTGAAAATGGTCTTGTCAGCCCCCTCACGACACTTAACTACACCGTCGGCGGTGTCATCGAGGAGATCACATTCACCGATCCCGCTGTCGATGCCGCTGTCCGCACGCTTCTCTCCCTTGATGCAGAGGATGCCATCTGGTCAAATGCACTTTGGGAGATCACAGATTTTACCTACCCCGAAGATGCATCCGTTTTTACCGATTTGGTAAACTTCCCCTACCTGACGAAACTGACCATCACGGATGCTTCCATGGATTCCCTTTCCTGCCTTTCGACCCTCACCTATCTGACCGAAGTCGATTTGAGCGGATGCCGCTTCCCTGCTGATGATCTTTCGTACCTCGCGGCGCTTCCGATGCTCGAACGCCTGAGCCTGAATGGCTGTTCCCTTTCGACTGTTGCTGAACTTTCGGGTGCGACGAAACTCACTTACCTTGACCTCGGCAACAATACCGTGCGTAATCTCGAAGCGCTTTCGTCCATCGTGACACTCTCCGAGCTTTTGCTCGATCACAATGCCGTTACGAATCTCGGCGCACTCAGCACACTGAGCGGATTGCAAACGCTCGATGTATCTTATAACTCTATCACATCCATCTCGACCCTCGCGACCTGCACCGCGCTGAAAGAGCTCAACGTTGCAAACAACCAGCTCTCGACGCTCAGCGGTCTGGAAGCGCTGACGAATCTGACTGCACTTGATGTTGCAAGCAATTCTCTGACCGACATTTCTGTCGTCGCAGGTTGCTTCCAGCTTCAGTCGCTCAATGTTTCGACCAATCAGCTCACGGATATTTCCGCACTGAAAGTTCTCGATTCGCTCCAAACCATCGATTTTTCGTATAATGAGATCACGGAACTTCCTGCATGGGGTGAAAGCTCGGCACTTCGCACCGTAACTGGCTCGCACAATCTACTCGAGAGCATCGATGTGCTGAAAAATGCAGAAAACCTCTCCTACGTCTACATGGATTATAACAACATCGCCTCCATCGATGCGCTTGCAAATTGCTATCACCTTGTTCTCGTAAACGTGTATGCAAACCCCATCGAAGATGTTTCTGCCCTCACGCAGCACAATATCATCGTCAACTACGACCCCACATAAATAGTTTGGCACATTGCGAAATTCGCAATGTGCCATTTTTTAGCAATATTCCAAAATCAGCATAAGTGCCGCCTGAATCGCCTGCTGGCGCACCTGCTCGCGATCTCCCCCAAAATGAAACTCACGGGAAACTGTCCGCACAGCATCACTATAGCCGATAAAAACAGTCCCGACAGGATTGCCATATTCGTCCCCATCAGGTCCTGCAAGCCCTGTAGTAGAAACCGCAACATCTGCGCACAGGACGCGCCGTGCGCCCTCCGCCATAGCCTGTGCAACAGGTGCAGAAACAGCACCAGAAGAGGCAAGCAGCGCTGGATCTACGCCGAGAACACGTGCTTTCACCGCATTCGTATAGCTTACGATTCCGCCGACATAGACGCGGGAAGCTCCCGAGACAGATGTGATCGCCGCACCAACACCGCCACCCGTACAGCTTTCCGCGGTAGCAAGTGTCTTTCCGTGCAGGCGTTCGAGGACATCAGATGCCGCTTTCATGGTACTCCACCTTGACCTTTTCGATATTCTCGAGTGCGCGTTCAATGAGTGCTTCGCGGTCGAGCTTGCGCTCTGCATGGAGCACTTGACCAAGCGTTGGCTTTGTCTTGGGGTGCTTCGGCGTAAAGACCGTACAGCAATCCTCGTAGGGCAAAATAGATGTTTCCATCGTGCCGATCTTTCGGGCAATGGTCACGATCTCCTCCTTATCCATGCCGACAAGGGGCATGAACACAGGAATATCCACAACTGCGCCCGTGACCGTCATTGCTTCCATTGTCTGCGAAGCGACCTGACCGAGGTTTTCGCCCGTGACCAGTGCACCACATCCGTCGTGCTTGGCAATGCGCTGTGATATCTCCATCATAAAGCGGCGCATGATGAGCGTAAAATATTCTTCAGGGCAATTATCACGGATGGCTTCCTGAATTTCCGTAAAGGAGACGATATTGACGGTCATTCGACCAGAGTAGCGCGTGACGAGCCGCGCAAGCTCGATCACCTTATCCTTTGCAAGCTGAGAGGTGTACGGATAGGAGAAAAAGTGCACCGATTCGATCTCGACACCGCGCTTTGCGATCATATATGCCGCAACAGGCGAATCGATGCCACCCGACAGGAGCACCATAGCCCGTCCACCAACACCAGTCGGCAGACCACCTGCACCCGCTTCCGCAGGTCCATGGACATACGCCGCAAGATCACGCACTTCCACATAGACAGTATACTCAGGATGGTGCACGTCCACTTCGACATTGGGATGCGCCTCCGCAAGTCTGCCGCCGATCTCCTGCGAGATGGCGATCGATGTCATGGGGAACTGCTTATCCGAGCGCTTCGACTCGACCTTAAAGGACTTAGCCATATCCAGATCATCGCCCAGATACTCTTCGATGGCGTTATAAATGGCATCGATGCTCTTTTCGCACGCACGACTGCGGCAGATGCTCACAAGACCGAAAATGGAGTGGCAGGCTTCCCATGCACCCTCAACATCCGCCTCGTCGTCCATTGGCTCGACATAGACCGTGGACTGCATGATATACACATCAAAATTACCATAGGGCTTCATGCGGCGCTTGACATTTGCGCGAAGTTTTGCTTCAAACTGGCGCTTATTTGCACCCTTTAGGACGATCTCGCCCAGTTTCATCAAAAAAATCTCTTTCATACAATACCTCTTATTGATTGCCTATATTCACGGTGCGATACTGGATCGCTTCCGCAATATGCTGTGTTTGGATGGTTTCGCTCCCATCAAGGTCAGCGATGGTTCGCGCAACGCGAAGAATGCGGTCATAACTGCGCGCAGTCAGTCCGAGCGCCTCATAAGCCGCTTTCATAAGATCCGCGCACGCATCGTCGATCGCGCAGTATTCGCGCATCTCTTTCGGTCCCATGCGCGCATTGCACATCGTGCTCCCCGTGCCAAAGCGCGCATTCTGGCGCGCACGTGCGGCATTGACCCGCTCACGGACGACCGCAGACGGCTCTGCCTCTGCACGGGAACGAAGATCTTCAAAATGCACCGCAGGAACTTCCACCAGAATATCGATACGATCGAGCATCGGTCCAGAAATGCGGCTTCGATAATTCATCACAGCCTGCTCCGAGCACGTGCATCGCCCTGATGGATCTCCATACCAGCCGCATTTGCACGGATTCATGGCGCAAACAAGCATGAATTCCGCAGGATACGTCACAGCGCCCGATACGCGCGAGATGGTGACTTTCGCATCTTCAAGCGGCTGTCGCATCAAATCGAGCGTATCCTTGCGAAATTCTGGAAGCTCGTCCAAAAACAGAACACCCTTATGCGCCATGGATATCTCGCCAGGGCGGGGATTCGTGCCACCGCCTGCAAGTCCTGCATTGGATACGGTATGGTGTGGGGAGCGGAATGGGCGCGACATCACAAGCGGTTGCTTCGCATTGAGCATACCCATGACAGAATAGATCTGGCTGACTTCAAGCGCTTCCTCCCAAGACATATCGGGCAGAATGGACGGCAGGCGCTTTGCCAGCATACTTTTGCCCGAGCCAGGAGGACCAACGAGCAGGATATTATGACTGCCCGCCGCGGCAACTTCCAGTGCACGCTTGACATTCTCCTGCCCAAGCACATCCTTAAAGTCGAGAAGTTCTCTATCTTCATGCGATGGCACCCAGATCGGTTCTTCCTTTAGCACACACTCGCCATTGAGCGCGGCGGCAAGCTCACGAACATCTCGAATGCCATAAACCGCAGGGCCGCGCGCAAGCGTCGCTTCTGCGGCATTTTCCGCGGGAACAAAAAGCGCCTGAATGCCCTCACGTTTCGCCGCAAGCGCCATCGGAAGCACGCCCGTGATCGGACGAAGCTGACCGTCAAGGCTCACTTCGCCCAAAAATGCGCTCGTGCTCTTCGGGCGGCGGACACATCCGCTCGCGGCAAGAATGCTCAGCAAAATCGGCAGGTCATAATGCGTGCCCGCCTTTTTCTGGCTTGCAGGGGCAAGATTGACCGTGATACGGCTGACAGGAAAGCGGAATCCGCTGTTCTTCGCCGCAGCACGGACGCGCTCACGCGCCTCTTTGACTGCGGCATCTGGCAGACCCACGATATCAAATCCTGGTAGACCGCTGGAAACATAGCATTCCGCCGTCACGCTGCTTCCGCGGATGCCCGAAATTCCAAGGGTATGGACAGAACAGATCATTACAGCATCCCCTTTGCATTTTCTCACCGTTATCATACATGATTTTGCGCAAAAACGCAATCGCTTTCTTATTAAATTCCATTTTCCGAAAAATTTTTTGCCCGTGGCGCAGGCAATTTCTTTTTTTATCCGTTTTTTCCTTGAATCTCCCCACTTAGCGACTTTACAAAACGCGAAAAAAGTGATATGATGTATCCGACAAAAAATGAATACTTTAGGAGGTATTTTATTTTGGCAAGAAAATTTAAGACTATGGACGGCAATACCGCTGCCGCCCACGTCAGCTACGCCTTTACTGAGGTTGCTGGCATCTACCCCATCACCCCGTCCTCCCCTATGGCGGACAACGTCGATCAGTGGTCCGCTGCTGGTCGCAAGAACATCTTCGGTGATACCGTCAAGGTCGTCGAGATGCAGTCCGAGGCTGGTGCTGCTGGTACCGTTCACGGCTCCCTTGCCGCTGGTGCTCTGACCACCACCTACACCGCATCTCAGGGTCTTCTGCTGATGATCCCCAATATGTACAAGATCGCGGGCGAGCTTCTCCCCTGCGTGTTCCATGTCTCCGCACGTACCGTCGCGGCACAGTCGCTGAACATCTTCGGCGATCACTCCGACGTTTACGCTTGCCGTCAGACTGGCTTTGCTATGCTCGCTGAGACCAACGTGCAGGAAGTTATGGATCTGGGCGCTGTTGCACATCTGGCTGCGATTGAAGGCCGCGTTCCCTTTATCAACTTCTTCGACGGTTTCCGTACTTCCCACGAGATTCAGAAGATCGCTATCTGGGACTACGAGGATCTGA
>CAZVJJ010000004.1:0-64116 GCA_964627295.1 uncultured Oscillospiraceae bacterium
CCCCACATCCGTCACGGCTTCGCCGTGCCACCTTCTCCCCGAGGAGAAGGCTTTTTCTCAGTAATCGGCGGTTGGTGCGAAAAACCGAGCGTGCAGAAATCGAAACTGCGTCGGTGGGGGTATCCCCCCTACAGCTGAAATCGGAAATTTGTGTAAAAAAGAACGCCTGTATGCAAAAAACAAAAGCATACAGGCAGTTTGATTTAGTTTTGGTGTTTGGTGAAGAATTTCTTCATATACATCAGCAGGAACAGTCCCAGAAGCGGGAAGATCGCGGCGAGGAGCATACCGACTTTGAAGCCGACCTGCTCGGGCGAGAGCGAGAGCGTGCTTCCGAGCGATGCCGCCCAGTCGGTCAGCGCGATATTGTCAACCACGATGCCGAGCGCCTGCGGTGCGAACGAGCTGCCGAAATCGCCACCCGCCGCCATGAGCGCATATGCGGCAACGCCGACGGCGGGCACTTTTTCTTCCATGAAGATCAGTGTGCCGGGCCAGAGCATCGCGGTGCAGATGCCAAGCGCGACGCAGGCAAGAAGCGACAGCACGGCATTGGGCGAAAGCGCCACGGCGACATAGCAGATGAATGAACCGAGCATACTAAGCCCCAGAATGGTGAAGATGTTCTTGCCGTATTTTGCAAAAGCCGTGCGCGTGAGCGCAAGCAGGATGGCAAAAAGCGACATTCCGAAGATATCGCCCCAGACTTTCGGGATGTTCAGCGCCGTTTCGGCATAGACCGAGATCCAGTTCGTCATCGTATTCTCTGCGCACGCACCGAGGAAGATGCAGGCAAGGCAGAGCAGAAGCCCTGTAGTCCGATAGTGGCTCTTGACCGCCTTTCCGTCGCTCTGCTCCATATCCATGTTCGGAAGCGGGGAAAGATGCAAAATGACAGAAGCGATGATCGGGAGCACCGCCCAGAAACAGGTCAAATACATCCAGTATTCGTACCCGACGAGCTGAAGGAAAAGCGTGCTCACCACGACAACGCCCACAACGCCGTAGCCATAGAGCGAGTGGAGCATGCTCATGTCCTTTTCGGGCGTGTCAGAGGGCAGAGCGGCGATCGTCGGGCTCACGAGCACCTCGGAAAGTCCTGCCGCGACTGAAAAGAGGAGCGTGCCGATCAGAAGTCCTGCATAGGCATACTGCGGAAAGAGCATGGGGATGAACGCGTAGACCAAAAGACCGAGCGAGGTCAGCAGGGGCATGAGGCGGATCGTCTTGTGGATATTAAAATGTTTGCTGAAAAAGCTGAAAATCAGATCGATGCAAAGCTGTGCGCAGAAGTTCACGGAAACGAGCGTCCCGAGCAGGGTGTACGAAATGCCGTACATCTCGTGAAACGTCGCAAACAGCAGCGGCGGCAGGCTGAAAACCGATGCCATGGCAAGGTATGTATAGTAGCAGGCAAATTTGGTGCGTTTGAAATTTGGCATTTCCATTGGGGTGATCCTCTCTGTGATCGATATTCAAATACTGTGCAAAATCTGCACATTAGCCATTACTATACCATATTTTTTGCTTGTGTCAAGCGGTCTGGCGCAATAAAAATAAGCGATCTTCCCTTGTGTATATTTTGAAAATATGGTATGATCATTCCGAGAGAATACTGAGCAATTTTGCTCGGAGATAAGGGAGTGGCATTATGCAATATCGCAAATTTGGAAACACGGGCGTTAAGATCTCGACGCTGGGCTTTGGCTGTATGCGCCTGCCTGAATTTCAGACCGAGGACGGCATCTGGCAGGTGGATCAGGAAAAGACGAATGAGATGCTACTGCGCGCGTATGCACTCGGTGTGAACTATTTTGACACCGCGGCATTTTATTGCCATGAAAATAGCGAGATCGCCATTGGCAAGGCGCTTCGCCCCATCCGTGACAAGGTCTACATTTCGACAAAATGCCCCATGGAGCGCGTGACGAAGCCCGAAGATTTTGAAGCCCTGCTCGACAAGAGCCTTGCAAAACTCGGGACGGACTATGTGGATTTCTACCATTTCTGGGGCATCAACCAGAAGACATTTGATGACAAGATCGTGCCGATGGGGCTGATGGAAGAGGCGCTACGCCTGAAAAAAGCGGGCAAAATTCGCCATATCTCTTTCTCGTTCCACGATACCCCCGAAGCGCTGAAGCACATCATTGACCATGGCTATGCGCTCGAAAGCGTGCTTTTGCAGTACAATCTTCTCGACCGTGCGAATGAGGAGATGATCCACTATGCCGCGCAAAAGGGACTGGGCGTTGTGGTCATGGGTCCTGTGGGCGGCGGAAGATTGGCAGCACCGACCGAATTGGCGCAGAAGCTCGGTCGCGGGAATCTGAATACCTATGAGCTTGCGCTCCGCTTCGTTCTGGGAAATCCCGATGTGTGCTGTGCGCTCTCTGGTATGCAAACGACCGCCATGGTGGAGCAGAATGCGGCAGTTGCGTCGCTCGAAACGCCGATGACCGAGGAGCAATGGCGTCAGGTCGGCGAATCGCTCGAGAATTTGAAGAAATTCTCGGAGCTTTACTGCACGGGCTGTGGCTATTGCCAGCCATGCCCCAAGGGGATCGAGATCCCGAAGATCTTTCAGGCGTATACCTATCATAATGTCTATGGCTTGCACGAGTTGGCGAAGAATACATACAAGAGTTATGTAAACAATGAGAAAAAACCCGGTGCGACTTCCAAAGACTGCGCAGACTGCGGCTACTGTGAGCGCAAATGCCCACAGCATCTGAAGATCCGCGCACTCTTAAAGCAGGTCGAGCCGATCTTGGAAGCGCTATAAGAATTGAAAAGATGATATTTGCTCCCCGCAGAGAAAGGGCTCGAATGCCGATCCTGTGGGGAGTGTTTTTTGCGCTTATACGATCTCTTGCTCGAGCGCGTCAAATTCTGGGGTCGAGAAAAACTCACCCAAAGTGATCTCAAGCCCATCGCAGATCATTTTGATCGTCAGGAGCTTCGGATTTTGGCTTTTTCCGTAGAGAATGTTTTTGATGCTCGATGGCGGGAGCGCACAAATCGTTGCAAGACGGTTGATGCTGATCTCCCGTTCCCCGCAAAGCTGTAAAATACGATCCCGCACGGCTGATACTGTATGCATAGTTCGACACCTCACGCCTTTTTGCTTATAGAATAAACAATTCGCTTGCAAATATAGGCTATGTGTGCTACTATTAGGCTATACATAGCCTACAAAATGGGGATTTTTTCGGGATCTTTTAGGATTAGTTGAAAAGCTTTGCTGTTGACTATGAAAACAAACTGCTGTATAATGTTCAAATCTATCAGACTTATCGCTGAAAAAGTGAGGAAGAAATCATGCAGAAAAAACGCCTTCTTATTCTGGGCGCGGGCGGGTATGGTCAGCTTGCGCGCGAAACAGCGGAAGCGATGGAGCTGTTTGACAAAATCGCGTTTTTAGATGACAACAGTCCGCGGGCATTGGGAAAGTGCGCGGAATATTTGCGCTTTCGCGAGGAATATGATTGCGCATTTGTTGCCATGGGTGCGCCCGCGTTGCGGGAGCGCTGGATCGATGCGCTTGAGGAAGCGGGATTTTCCCTGCCACCGCTTATCCATCCGCGCGCATATGTCTCGCCATCGGCAGTTCTGGACGAGGCGACGATCGTAGAGGCGATGGCGGTCGTGAATACTGCGGCAACTGTAGCGCGCGGTGGACTGATTTGCGCAGGGAGCGTGGTCAATCACAATGCGCAGGTGCTACCGTACTGCCAGATCGATTGCAATGCAGTTGTGGCGGCAGATGCGACTGTACCCAAGGGAACAAAAGTCTCTGCTGGGACGGTTTATTATCAAACTAAGAATGGAGATAAATAAAATGTACAAAAAGTATATAAAGCGTTTGATCGATGTGATCCTTTCTGGCTGTGCGATCGTTGTGCTGATCCCCGTGTGGCTGATCCTGGCGATCGCGATCAAAATCGATGATCCAGGTCCCATCTTCTTCAAGCAGAAGCGCATTGCGCAGGATGAAAATGGGGAAAAGCGCTTCTTCCAGATCTATAAATACCGCTCCATGAAGATGTGCACGCCGAAAGATTGCCCGACCCATCTGCTTGAGAATCCCGAGCAGTACATCACAAAGGTCGGCGGCTTCCTGCGCAAAACGAGCTTGGATGAACTTCCGCAGATTTTCAACATCTTTTCTGGCAAAATGAGCATCATCGGCCCGCGCCCTGCGCTTTGGAATCAGGATGACCTGTACGAAGAGCGCGCGAAATATGGCGCAAATGCGGTCAAGCCCGGTCTGACGGGTTGGGCGCAGATCAATGGCCGCGATGAACTGCCGATCGATGTCAAGGCGAAGCTCGATGGCGAGTACGTCCAGAAGCAGAGCTTTTTGTTCGATGTGAAGTGCTTCTTCGGCACGATCACCTCCGTGCTCAAGCACGAGGGTGTCGTCGAGGGTGGCACGGGCGCGCTGGAAAAAGAAGAGGTGGAGAGCAAATGAAAAAGATCCTGATCACGGGCGCAAATAGCTATATCGGTATGTCGTTTGAAAAATATATGGCACAGTGGCCCGAAAAGTACCAAGTCGATACGGTCGATATGATCGACGGAACGTGGAGAGAAAAGAGTTTTTCCGACTACGATTGCATCTACCATGTGGCGGGGATCGCGCATTCCGACAGCGGTAAGATCAGCGAAGAAAAAGCGAAGCTTTACTATGCGGTAAATACGGACTTGACCATTGAAACGGCGAAGAAAGCGAAAGCAGATGGCGTAAAGCAGTTTATTTTCATGAGCTCTGCCATCGTATATGGGGAAAGTGCGCCAATCGGAAAGCGCAAGATGATCACAAAGGATACCCCAGTATCGCCTGCGAACAGCTATGGTGACAGCAAAGTGCAGGCAGAAAACGGGATCCTCCCGCTGAATGAAGACAGCTTCAAGGTCGTCATCCTGCGCCCGCCCATGATCTACGGCAAGGGTAGCAAGGGAAATTATCCGACACTTTCTAGGCTCGCACAGAAGCTTCCTGTGTTCCCCAAAGTAGACAATCAGCGTTCTATGCTATACATCGAGAATCTGATGGAATTTGTTCGCCTTATGGTCGAAAATGAGGAGCAGGGCATCTTCTGGCCACAGAATGCGGAGTATTCCAATACGACAGAAATCGTCAAATTGATCGCAGAGGCTCACGGGAAAAAAATCATAACCATTTCTGGCTTTACTTGGGCACTAAAACTGCTGAGCCATGTGACGGGATTGGTCAATAAGGCGTTTGGAAGTTTGAGTTATGAGCGTGAAATGAGTAGTTATACTAGCAATTACAATATTGTGAGCTTGCGTGATTCTATCAGTATTACGGAGAAGTAAATATGAAAAGAGCGTTGATGTATGCATCTGTTGCATCTATGATCCAGCAATTTAATATGGAGAATATTCGGCTGTTATTGGAGCAGGGCTATGAGGTGGATGTAGCATGTAACATGGAGCAAGGTAGCACGATCACATCGGAAAAGATAGAAGCAATGAAACAGGAACTGGAGACAATGGGAGTGAATATTTTTCATGTCCCGATCCCTCGAAAAGTTACGGCTATTGCTGATATTGTGAATTCCCTTCGTATAACTAAGTGTTTATTGAATGAAAGAAGCTATTCATTGATCCATTGCCATTCTCCTATTGGCGGTATGATTTGCAGACTTGCAAATCGCCTGAGTAAGGGATACAAAAAAGCAAAGATGATCTATACAGCGCACGGTTTTCACTTTTATAAGGGCGCACCGAAAAAGAATTGGCTGATTTTCTACCCAGTAGAGTGGCTGTGTTCTAGGTATACGGATGTACTGATTACGATCAATCAAGAAGACTATGCACTGGCACAAAAGAAGATGAAAGCGAAACAAGTGATGTATGTTCCAGGTATCGGAGTTGATATAAACAAATTTACGAAGCACAATACTGCGGAACAAGACAAGCAAAGTGAATTGGAAAAACATGAGAAAACGATTGTTTTTCTATCTGTAGGCGAACTATCTGCCCGAAAAAATCATGAAACTGTTATTAAGGCGTTCGCTAAAATAAAAGACATAAATTTTCAATACGTGATATGCGGCTTAGGTCCGTTGCAGCAACATCTGGAACAACTTATTTCAGATTTGCATATGACATCACAGGTGCAACTTTTGGGATATAGAAGTGATATTTCTGAAATATTGCAATCTGCTGATGTGTATGTATTCCCGTCATTACAAGAGGGTCTACCTGTGGCGCTTATGGAAGCAATGGCGGCAGGCAAGGCAGTTGTATGTTCGAGAATTCGGGGGAATACGGATCTGATCGATGAAAATGGTGGCGTTTTATTTGATCCATTTAGTGTCGATGCGTGTGCTGAGGCAATACAAACATTGCTACGATCCGATATGAGTTCTATGGGAGAATACAATTCCAAAAAAATTCGACCGTTTTCTACAGAAAAAATCAATGAAAAGATGTACGATATTTATCGTTCCACCGATCTGAAAGAGATATGCTAATAATAAAAAACAGAATACTGTTTTCGTTATTTTATGGGGGGATTTGCTTTGAATAAAGAATTGCTATTCAGCATTGTTGTGCCAGTCTATAATGCAGAGAAATACTTGAATCGTTGTGTCCAGAGCATCCAAAACCAAACATATCAGAATATTGAGATTATTCTTGTGGATGATGGATCGTCAGACGAATCTCCTGTAATGTGTGATGTGTTTGCTCAGAACGATTCTCGAATTCGAGTGTTACATAAGACCAATGCAGGATTGGTGAGCGCAAGAAAAGCGGGTGCGATAGTCGCATCTGGAGATTATATTTGCTGTGTAGATGCTGATGATGAAATCGCGCTGGACTATATTGTGAACATGGCTGAGGTCGGAAAGCAATATAGCCCCGAGCTGATCTGCTATGGGTTATCGTGGGTGAGTGAAAAAGAACGGAAAGACCGCTTATTGAACAACCGCGCGGGATACTATTCGAGGCAGGACATTGAGGGTGAAATATTCCCAGAACTGATCCAAACGGCAGACGCGGATTATTTCTCCCCCAATTTATGCGGAAAGGCAATAAAAACAGAACTGTATCGCAAGCAGCAACTTTCCGTAGACGATCGGCTGAAAATCGGAGAAGACGGTGCGTGTACGATCCCTTGCGTATATCATGCACAGTCTATGTACATTTTTCCAGAGTGCAAATATTTCTATTGGGACAATGCATCTTCTATGACAAAAAACCGAAAGGCGTTCGATTGGAATGGACCGAGATTAATTGAAGAACATTTACGAAGGAATGTTAATATTAGTGAACTCGATTTTGAAGCACAGCTCTATCGAAAGACTGTACATGAACTGTTTACGGTCGTAAAATCACAGTTTAACCGTGATGCTTCATATAAAGAAATCGTTGCAGATATTAAAGAGCATCTACAAGATCCAATCTATGCTGGAGCAATAGAAAAAGCAGAATTTCGATCTCTTTCGGGAAAAATGGCACATTACGCACTAAAAAAAGAGACGCTGTGGCTCATAAAGATATTTAATTCACTAAAATAAAGCTGATTTGTAGACAAATGATTATTTGGGCATAAAGACGGAGAAATATATGAAAATTGCTGTAGTATTTCATAAAATGATCTATGGTGGTGTGGAGCGAGTAGGAATATCCTATATAAAGCTTTTACACCAAATGGGGCATCAGATCGATGTAATTATCCTAGAAAAAGAACCAGAGGCAATCGTTGAAGAGGTTCGGCCTTATGCAAATGTTAAGATAATGAATTTTAACAAATATCTGTGTTCAGAGGCTTATTGGATCATGGCAAAAGAACACAGTTGGGGAAGATTTCTATTTCCACTTACAACAGCGTGCCTTTTTCTTGCCAAACCAATACTAAAAAAAGTTTATGCGTGTAAAGAGAAGTATGACCTTGCAATCGCATTTTCGGGATATTATAATGATTTGACGTTTGTGGCAGATGGCTATATTCAGGCGAGAAATAAATGTGCATGGATACATGGTGCACAGGCTACACATATGACAATTTCTCATGGATACGGAAACCTTTATAAAAAGATAAAAAATCTTGTTTGTCTTTCTGAAAACTTAGATTCGGCGTGCATCCAATTCAATCAACGCTATGGGATACAAAAGAAGCAACTGTATAACCCTATTTTTGTTAATAAAGAATCCGTTGATAAGAAAGTCGTTGAAGAACTAAAGAAAAAATATGGAGATTTTTGCCTTATGGTTGCAAGGATCGACGTAGATAAAGATCAGAAAACAGCTATTTTGGCGATGAAATATCTTCGAGAGAAATATGGCTTGAAAAAGAAGCTGGTATTAGTTGGAGATGGACCATTACGTGACGAGGTGGAAGATTTTGCAATAACGCATCAGATGAATGAGCAAATTTACTTTGAAGGTGTTCGTGCTGATGTGCAGAATTATTACGCAGCAGCGTATGCATATGTGCACTCCAGCCCAGCAGAAGGTTTACCAACTGTGTTGCTGGAAGCGATGGCATTTGGCGTTCCAATCGCAGCAACAAATAGTCAGCCCGGTGTACAAGAAATTCTCCAAGGTAAAGCTGGATTGGTAACACCTGTTGGAGATGCAGATGCATTGGCAAATTCAATTTTCCAAATATATCTTGAGGCAGATCTGAGAAATGCATTAATTTGTGAAGGTACAAAGAGAATTCAGGATTTTTCGCCAGAAACAATAGCTCAGATTCTGGATGATTATCTCCAGCAGATTTGTAAATAGAACAGGCCTTAAATCTTACTTGTCAGTAGGGTCAGCCTGTGATACAATAATTTTAGAAATGAGGGGTAAAAATGAAAAGAATCGTTAAAACTTTTTTTGGTGCAGAAGCATTTAAGCTGGTTGCGTTTTTTGCCAGTTTGTTGATAATTTGCCCCTTGACAGCGCTAACAATAGAACCGTATTTGAAATTGCTTCACTTATACGGATTTGCGGTGATTATTGTAGACCTGTTTTCAGAACGGCGTGTTTTTAAGAATAAAGGAAGAGTATTTGCATTCATTTTTGTTATATCTTATTTGATCACTTTTGTTACGAATAAAGATTTGATCAGCTTTTCTGGATTATCTAATTTCCTTTATTTGGTTGAGGCGCTGTTTATTGTTTATTCGTATGGTTCTGAAGCATCTAAGGCTAATAGAAAAATAGCTTTCATTATTTGCACAGTAATATCAGCCGCAAACCTGATCGGCATATGGATGTTCTACCAGAAATTCTATATGTATGTTGAAGGACGTGGCTATATCGGAATGTTTCCGTCTGAGAACAGATTAGCTGGTCTCTTTGGGAATCCAAATGTTTTGGGCATGGTCTGCCTGATCGCGATCACAATGAGCGTGATTGAAATTGCACGCAGTGAAAAAAGTCGATTGGTAAAATGCTATTCGTTCCTTTTGGTCGTCAATTCTTTGACGCTTTTACTCAGCAATTCTCGTACACAAATATATGCGTGCCTTGCTTTTGTTGGTGTTCTCGCGTTTATGCTTTTATTTAGAAAAAGTAAAGGAATCAAGCAGACCCTTTGCGCAACTGTGGCAGCGGTTGTGTGTATATTAGTTGGTTTCGCGGGAGTTAAATTGTTGCAGTATGGACTATCCTTCTTTGATTACAGATATGACTATTATGTACAGAATATCGAATCGGGAAGTCGTATTCAGTCAACAAAAGACTTGTCAATTACAACGGGAAATAATGCATCTGGCAAACCGACGCTTAAATGGAATTCGCAACAAGGCGCGCAATACTATGAGGTATATCGTGCCCCCGCACAAGATGCAACATTTGTAAAGGTTTTCACAACAGAGGGAAGGACGTACACGCACATTTCGGCGGAAGATGGGCATACATATTATTACTATGTTCTTGCGATATTGTCGGATGGGCTGAGCATCAGAAGTAAGGTAGTATCATTGCAACTTGCAGATACGAGTACTACACAAGGTACAGCACCTACGGAGCAAGGTATAGTAGAATCAAACAAACTTACGGTCGCACGCAAGACAGATGCTTCTGCATTAAACGGTAGACTGGATATTTGGAAAAAGGGTCTACAAGTGCTTGAGGCTAAACCGCTATTCGGATGTGGTTTAGACAATGTGGCTCAGACACTTTCAAATTTAGGAAAAGACACACTTACCGTAAGAGGAAATCTTCATAACGCTTATATTGAAGTCTTGGTCACAACGGGTATCGTAGGCGCAGGATGTCTTGTGGCATATTTGCTGTTCATGCTGAGAGAAGTTATTATCTTTTTTAAATCAAAAGATAATAAGCATTGGGTTTTCGGGTCAGTGTATCTTGCGTGTATTGTTGCATTTATGGTAGATGGCCTTGCAGACTCAACGCTCGTGGCATCGGTTTACCCAACCGCGCTTGCTTTCTGGATGATTGCTTCGCAGTTTGCATGCTTACTTGATAATAAAAACAGGAAAAACATTTTGAAATGATACATTTGTGTACAAAGCACTTAGAAAAGGATGTAGTTTATGCTAACGGTATTGCATTGCGTAACTAAAATGGATCGTGCAGGTGCGGAAACGTTTCTTATGAATTTGTTCCGCAAGATCAATCGAGAGGAAATGAAATTCAATTTTCTTTGCTTCGATGCCGCTAAGGGTGCATATGATGATGAGATATACGCTTTGGGCGGTGAGATGTATAAGATGAGACCAGATGCGCTTCAGGGACACTTTAAGCAAATAAAGAAATATGCAGAATTGCATAAGATGCTAAAAAAACATCCTTGCGATGTATTTCATATCCACACCGATCATGCAATGGATGCCTTTTTTAATGCAGTTGTTGCGAAGCTGTGTAAGATAAAAATCGTGGCAGTTCACTCTCATAATGCATACAATACGCATCATGTGGTTCTTCATAAACTCTTTAAGCCTTTGCTGAAACTGCTCCCTGTTTGTTGTTTTGCCTGTTCAGAGGAAGCTGGTGAATGGCTGTTTGGGAATAAAGAATTTACGATCCTACGCAATGGACTGGACTTGGATAATTATTACTTTCAGAACAGTATGCGTGACGAAGTACGTAATGAATTATCCTTGAACGGAAAAAAAGTTATTGGACATGTTGGACGCTTTAATGAACAAAAAAACCATATATTTTTGCTGGAAATCTTTGAAAAGGTACATGCCCTCGATAATACAACGCATTTGCTTTTGATTGGCAAGGGTGAACTGGAAACACAGATCCGTAGTCTGGTAGAGCAAAAAAACTTGACAGATGCTGTTACTTTTTTGGGGATCCGGGATGATCTCCATAGAATCTATCAAGCAATAGATCTGTTCATTTTTCCGTCACTTTTTGAAGGCCTTGGTATCGTGTTGATCGAAGCACAAGCGACGGATTTACCATGCTTGATCAGTGATACAATAACTAACGAGGCAATTCTAACATCCAAAACAATTCCGTTTTCGCTAGAGAAATCTTCTGAAGAATGGGCAAATGAGGCACTAAAGTTATTAAACTCCGAAGCAGAACGTAGGGATAATCGTGCGTTGATCAGAAGCGCGGGATATGATATTTCGCATCTGGCGAAGACATTGCCCCAGCATTATGTAGTTTCTTCTAGTCGCTAATTTGCTGGCAAGACGTAAGTTGTTCACCTTGGGCGAAATTCCCCAGAAAGAAATTTATTCCAAATCCAATTAATTTTCACTTTTTCGCTATTGAAGATTTGGTTTCGATATGCGATAATCTATATAAGGAAATATTCTATGAATCGATTAGTAAGCAATACATCATGGATCGTAGGTTGCAAGTTTGCACAAAATGTAATGAGCTTGATCGTTTCCATGCTGTCAGCGCGTTATTTGGGACCATCAAATTATGGCCTGATCAATTATGCTACCTCTATCATGAATTTTGTATATCCCTTTGTTACAATGGGGATCAACAATATTCTCGTACAGGAGCTTGTAGCAGATAAGAAAAACGAGGGGGCAATACTTGGATCATCGCTGCTTGGATGCACCGTTACGGCTGTATTTGGTATTGTTGCGGTGATATCCGTGACATCGGTTATAAATGCAGGGGAATGGGATACTATTTTTGTTGTAGCTTTATATAGCCTAATTCTGATTGCACAGGTGTGGGAAATGATACAGTATTGGTTTCAGGCCAAGCTACTGTCGAAGTATTATGCGGTTGCATCTCTTGTTGCGTATTCTGCTGTTTCAGCCTATAAAATACTTTTGCTTATCAAGGGAAAAAGTGTATACTGGTTTGCTGTATCATATGCTTTGGACTATTTGATCATCGCTATACTTTTATTTGTCTGTTATAAAAGGCTTGGAGGGATGAAATTTCAATTTTCGTTCTCTGTATTGCGTGCCCTCGTTAAAAAAAGTCATTATTATATTGTTTCAAGTCTTATGGTTTCATTCTGCGCGCAAACAGATAAGATCATGCTCAAAGCGATGATCGATGAAACGGCTACTGGACTATATTCGGCTGCTACTGCATGTGCAGGATTGACAAGTTTTGTGTTCGCGGCAATTATTGATTCTTTTAGACCGTATATCTTCAAAAAGAAATTAGAAGGTAATGATAGATTTGGTAACTCGCTGGAGGAACTGTACTGCATTATCATTTATTTATCTTTGATACAATGTATTGGAATTACGCTATTGGCAAAACCCATCATATATATTACATATGGAGCTGCATATGCGGCTTCGATACCGATTCTTAAGATAGCCGTTTGGTACACAACTTTTTCGTATCTTGGAATAGTGCGTAATATTTGGCTGCTTGCCGAAAAAAAACAACAATATTTGTGGATAATTAACTTAACAGGCGCAATCGTCAATGTGGCACTAAATGCATTGCTGATACCGAAGTTTCAAGGAAATGGAGCGGCTGTTGCTTCCTTAATATCGCAGTTTTCTATGAATGTGATCATGGGATTCTTACTTAAACCGATAAGACCCAATAATAGAATGATGATCAGAGGGTGCAATCCTAAGTTGATTTTGCAAATGGCAAAAAAGATAAAGAAGGAAGAATAAAATGAGACAATTAGAAATGAATGAACTTAGGGAGAAGCAAATCGAAATACTTGATCTTGTTTCTTCTTTTTGTGACAAACATGGTATTGAATATATATTAGAAGGTGGAACTCTTTTAGGGGCGATCCGCCACGGTGGATATATTCCTTGGGATGACGATATTGATATCGGTATGCTCAGGAAGGATTATGACCGCTTCGCAGAAGAGTTTCCACGTGAGATGGCAGATACGCAATATGTTTTTGCTTGCCCAGAAAAGGATAAAGACTGGCATCTTCCGTTTGGAAAAGTGATGGATATGAATACCCTCTTTATTCAAGACGGACACGATCTGGGTATCAATATTGATGTTTTTCCGTACGATGATGTTCCAAACGATCGTAAGATCGCGGAAAAAATGTATAAGAAGCGCGATTTTCTAAAGATAGTAAATGCAGCACAAATAAATGAAAATAAACCAAGTGGTAGTTTCTTTAGACGCTGTGTGGTATATTGTGTTCGTTTCGTGCTACGGTTGTTCCCGAAGTACTACTTTATACATCTGATTGCAAAAAATGCAAGAAAATATAATGATAAAGGCTATACTACGGTGGGCAATTTTACTGCGGAATCTAAAATTCCACCATGCAATAAAGCAATTCTAGGTGAACGTGTTTATGCATGCTTTGAAGGTAAGGATTATAGAATTCCCAAAGACTATGATACATGGTTGCGTGCTTTTTATGGGGATTATATGAAGCTGCCCCCAGAGGAACAAAGAAAAAGACATTCTTTTGAAGCATTTATCTGAGAAAGAGAGTGAAGTTAGTGTCTGAGTATGTTTTCCTATTCGACCTTGATTCTACAATTACTGCGAAAGAGATCCTACCTGAAATTTCTAAGATCGTAGGCAAAGAAAAAGAAATGCGTGAAATTACCGAGAAAACTATGAATGGAATCATTCCATTTAAGCAGAGTTTTCTGGAAAGAGTGGAAATCTTAAAGGATATTAGTGTTGCAGAAGTAAATGAGTTGGTCAGCAATATCCCGCTCAACGAAAGCATTGTTCGATTTATTACGGAGAATAAAGATAGATGCTTTGTTGTGACTGGAAATTTGGATATATGGATTAGCGGATTAATGAAAAAAATAGGAATGAAGGGGCATTACTACTGTTCAAAAGCACATGTGATAGAAGATAAAATTGACCGCGTGATCAGTGTATTAGATAAAGAGCTGACGACTGAGCAATTTGTGCAACCTATAGTTGTGATTGGCGACGGAGATAATGATGCAGCCATGGCAAGACTTGCTCAAATTGCGATTGGTTTTGGTGGAATCAGAAGTATTGCGCCTGCATTGATTAGAAATATTGATTATGCTTTTTTAGATGATGAAAGATGTGCTGAGTTTTTACGATCTTTACTGTAAAAGAAAAAGGTGAATAAGATGAAAAATGATAATACAACGATTGTAATTAGTTGCGCTGGTATGGGTACAAGACTAGGTATAGGTATGCCCAAGGCGTTAGTTGATATTTTGGGAAGAAGCTTAATAATCCATCAATTAGAAGCGTTGAAAGAATACGATGATATTCGGGTTGTTGTAGGTTATCAGGCAGAAAAAGTTATTCAGGTCGTGAGTGAATATCGTAAGGATGTAATGTTTGTTTTTAACTATGACTACAAAACAACTGGAACGGGCGCAAGTCTTTCTAAGGCATTACTTGGAGCAAGAGAGTATGTTGTTGCTTTGGACGGCGATTTGCTAGTAGAACCAAAGGATCTAAAAGCGATCATCGACGCGGATGAGGAAGTTATTGGTGGTACATGTCCATCGACAGATAATCCAGTATTGATGGGATTGGATGAAGAAAACAATGTAATTTATTTTTCACGAGAAGAAGGAAGTTTGGAATGGACGGGACTTGCAAAGATAAAGACAAGTAGACTAAAACACAGCACAGGTCATGTCTATCAAATGTTAGAACCATTGCTTCCTATTCGGGTGAAAAAAATAAATACGAGAGAAATTGACACAATGAATGACTATGAAGAGGCGATTCGATGGATAAAGAATAATTATGCGGACTGATTATGCGATGGGACGTTGTAACGATCTTTTGATCGGTGCTTATTGATTCCGTTTGGGTATCCTTGGAGAGGGATGTGAAAAACTACTACTTTATTAATGCAAGGTGTCCAGTATATGAAAAAGATAAAGAAAATTGTCCTCTTTATAACTATTTTTTCTTGCTTGCTTGCCCTATCACCAGCTATTTATGCAACGGGTTTTGCGGATCATTATGATGCACAAGCAGCGGTTGCGTATGCTGAAACGCATTGGGATGATAATGTTGGCGTATGCGACCAATTTGTGAAAGCTTGCCTTCAAAAAGGCGGAATAGAGATTTTGGCTGGCGGTGTAGATCCCCTGAAAAATGCATTGTTGGATTTGGAGCTAGGCCAGCTGCAGAACCTTGTTTTGAGTGCCGATGGTGTCCATGCAAATATTTCAGATAATCCAAACGTCCGCGCGGGAGATATTCTTTTCTTTTATTGCACCAAATGCGCCAGCTCGATCCATACTGCAATCGTTGGGGGTTATGATGCAGCAGGCAATCTATATTGCTATGGACACAATCCAGGTTGGAACAAAGTAGATTGGATCGGAAGCTACTCGCATACGACTGATGCGGGTGAAAAGCATCAAGATTGTTCTGTAATTTCTGTAGTATCTATGAGCCAGAGCACTTATTCGCATAAGCATGTCTTTACGTCTGATTTATATGAGCAGGCACATCCGCATAAAATGTATGCAGAGTGCTCGTGCGGTGCGAAGTATTATCTAGGATGGAATGCTACAGTATCGTATTGTACCGAATGTAACCCAGCGACAAAGATACCAGAAGTGTCTGCCCAAGTTACTGAAAATAGTGTGGTACTGAATTGGACTCCAGTTGAAAATGCTGTTGAATATCAGGTTTGGCGTGCTACTAGTGAAAATGGTCATTTCACTAAGATATATGCTGCATTAGGCACAAAAATGACAAACAGATCGGTTGAGAAAGGGAAGGATTATTACTATAAGGTAGTTGCTGTGGTGGAAAAGTCTTCCGATGGCTCGGTAGAAAGTGTTGAAAGCAAACTCGTCCACTGCACTATCCCTGATGATACGCAGATCTCGGCTCCTGTGCTTACAGGTGAGATTAATAGCTCCAATAAAGCAGTAGTAACGTGGAATTCTGTTTCGGGCGCAGAAACATATGAAGTATGGCGTTCTACATCGTCAAATGGCACGTATACCAAGCTTCTTACGACAAAGAATCTGAAGTGCACGAATTCCGCAAAAGCGGGAACGTACTATTACAAAGTGCGAGCGGTAAATGCAAATGGAGAATGCGGCAACTTTAGTAATGTTGTGAGTGTAACAGTGCCAGTAACAGCTACAGGAACGCTCAACAGTTCAAACAAGGCGGTAGTAACATGGAATGCCGCTTTGGACGCAGAAAAATACGAGGTATGGCGTTCCACTTCCTTAAATGGCACGTATACCAAGCTTCTTACGACAAAGAATCTGAAGTGCACAAATTCCGCAAAAGCGGGAACGTATTATTATAAAGTTCGAGCAGTAAATGCAGATGGAACGTATGGTAGCTTTAGCAATGTTGTGAGTGTAACAGTACCAGTAACAATTCCATCAGTACCTACGCTTACGGGCACACTCAACAGTTCCAATAAAGCGGTAGTAACGTGGAATTCTGTTTCGGGCGCAGAAACATATGAAGTATGGCGTTCTACATCGTCAAATGGCACGTATACCAAGCTTCTTACGACAAAGAATCTGAAGTGCACGAATTCCGCAAAAGCGGGAACGTACTATTACAAAGTGCGAGCGGTAAATGCAAATGGAGAATGCGGCAACTTTAGTAATGTTGTGAGTGTAACAGTGCCAGTAACAGCTACAGGAACGCTCAACAGTTCAAACAAGGCGGTAGTAACATGGAATGCCGCTTTGGACGCAGAAAAATACGAGGTATGGCGTTCCACTTCCTTAAATGGCACGTATACCAAGCTTCTTACGACAAAGAATCTGAAGTGCACAAATTCCGCAAAAGCGGGAACGTATTATTATAAAGTTCGAGCAGTAAATGCAGATGGAACGTATGGTAGCTTTAGCAATGTTGTGAGTGTAACAGTACCAGTAACAGCTACAGGAACGCTCAACAGTTCAAACAAGGCGGTAGTAACATGGAATGCCGCTTTGGACGCAGAAAAATACGAGGTATGGCGTTCCACTTCCTTAAATGGCACGTATACCAAGCTTCTTACGACAAAGAATCTGAAGTGCACAAATTCCGCAAAAGCGGGAACGTACTATTATAAAGTGCGAGCGGTAAATGCAAATGGAGAATCTGGCAATTTTAGTAATGTTGTTTGTGTAACAGTTCCCACTCACTAAATAAACAATACGATAAAAGTAGCTCGTTCGAGAATGGGCAAACTCTTGAATTTTATTACAAACCAACAAGAGGGCGGTTTAACCGCCCTCTTGTTGGTTATGTTTGATACCCATAATGGGAAATGCTGCAACGGATCATCGCGCGAATGCCATTTGAAATTGTAAAGCCCTCTGATGTTGAAAGTAAGACATCAGAGGGCTTTATTAATATAGAAATCAATGCAATGTTTATCTTAAAGTTTTTCAATTACATTTACTTTGCAGACGACATATATTCGTCATATTCTTTTAGAGTTTCTTCTACGGAGCCGTATTTGATCAGCTCGCCATTATCGATCCAAAGTAATTTATCGCATAAATCCATAATAACTTTACGATCATGGGAAACAATAACAACGGTTCTATCTTTATGCTGAATCAGTTCTTTCATTTTATTATAGCTTTTTTTCTTGAATTTCGCATCACCAACACTAAGAACTTCGTCGATCAGAATGATATCCGTTTCTAAAATAGCAGTAATTGCGAATGAAAGCTTTGAGTACATTCCGCTAGAGTAAGTCCTTACTGGTTTATCTATAAACTCGCCTAATTCTGAAAAAGCAATAATTTCTTCTTCGCGACTTCGTATTTCCTTTTCGGAAAAGCCTAAGAGCATACCAGAAAGAAGAATGTTTTCCCGACCAGTTAACTCCTTTTGAAAGCCTACGCCAATCGCTAGAAGAGAGACTGTGTTTCCGTGAAGATCAATGTCTCCACTATCAACGGAAAAAATACCAGCAATGGCTCGAAGAAGTGTACTTTTTCCGCTGCCATTGCGACCAATCAAGCCCAATATTTCGCCTTTCTCGACCTTAAAACTCACACCTTTTATAGCTTTGAAGACCTGCGCGTTATTTCGCTTATTTGTCAAAAGATTCTTTTTGATAGAAAAGCTTTTGATTTCTTTATAACATATTTCAACATTGTTTGCCTCGATTGCATATTTGCACATAGACATGAACCCTTTCATATCGCTTTAACATAACTATTTTCTGAATTATATATTTTATGGATTCCAGCAAGTGATAATGATACTCCGATCATACTCCAAATAAGAAGTCCTCTGCAATCTGGCATATTACCGTATATTAAACATTGGCGCATTGCGTCAATCAAAAAGGCGATGGGGTTGACTCGGCTGAGAAGTATTCCGTATTCAGGAATTTTCGTGCTGATATTATAAAAAACACCTGTCAAATAAAACAGAAGCCGCAATGCGACGTTCATCAAGTTATTCAAATCTTCTACATATACACCGTAATGCATTATGAAGCAAGAACAACCGAATGTAATTAGCCCGAGTATCAGAATGATTGGGAAGAAAAAGAGAATATGCCATGTAATTGCTACGTGATCAATAAAAATCATTAATAGAACGATTCCAAAAGAAACTAACATTTTGAAGCCGTTTACCCAAACTTTAATGATCAATAAAATATATTTTGGAAAATACACACGAGAGAGAAGTGCTTGGTTTTGCTTGATGAGTTTAACGCTACTTAATAGTGTCTTATTAAAAAAGTTCCACATTGTAAGTCCAGTAAAAATAAATACTGGATAGTGTTGCTCTTTTGTGTTGAATACAGTTCCAAACACAAAAGCATATACAACCATCATGCATAAAGGGTCAAGAATCCACCATAACCAGTTAAGATATGAATTTGCTACTTCCGCTTTGAGTGTTGCTTTCGCTTGCAAGACAGTATACCGAGAGTATTTCTTGAAATCGTTAAGAGTATGTTTCAACATTGGCTACGCTCCATTTGTGTTTGCTTTTGAAAACGATACGCTTGTATACGTTTATTGGTTTATTGATTGAAATGATTGATTTAGGAAAGACGCATGGCGGTGCTGTTTTTGAAATTTGAGAAGCTCTGTGTTGTTGAAAATTAGAACGGCTAGAATTTCATTCGATACAGCAATCTATGCACATAGAAAGATGTTAATCGGTATCATCTTTAATATAATACAAATCGCCGAATGCTTTTTTTCCTGCAACTGTGTATTTTTTGGCGATCCAAACAAGTGGATTGAGACATTTTAGGGGGATAATTCTCCGCCCCATAGTGTGTGCAATGTCTTTAACCATGGTGCAGGTACAAACATACTGCTCATCTTGCGGAAAAAAAAGACCATTTTTTCCGTTGTCAATGATATCTTTTACATACCAAGACAAGCAATCAACCGAAAGCATGCTACGTTTATTGGTATAGTTGGGAAAGAATGGAGATATCTTTGCAATTTTTACAAGTGCCTGGTAATTTCCTTTGCATCCGTTTCCATAGACCATAGGCGGACGCATAATTGCAACCGAGAAATCTTCGGCTTGTAGTTCCCAAAGACCTTGTTCTGCTTCAAACTTTGATTTTGCATAGTTTGATTTTGGACAGACGGGGGTGTTTAGATCTATTGCTCCCTCATTCATGCCGTATACACTCATGGAGCTCAAGAAAATAAACTGTTTTACGCCTTCGATTTTTGCCTTTTTTGCGGTTTCTATTGCTAAATCGCGGTTTACTATGTAATACATGGAGGCGTTCTTTGGCGTTTCTTTTACGTGAACGATGCCTGCAACATGATATATGCAATCGTATGTAGAGAAATCTTTGCTCTGCCATGTGTCATTGGTCATATCGATGGTGTCGACTTGATAGATATTTCCCCACTGAGACATGTATTTTTCAAATGATGTACCGATGTAGCTATTTGCTCCAGTAATCAATATTTTTTTCATTTATATCGGTTCCTTTTCAGAATAAAAGTAGATTACAATACAGGAGCGTTGAGGGAATGCTGTATCGATAAAGTTAAGCGTATATAACGCGGGAAATGCGATGGGATGATCTTGATAGTATAGGCTCTTCTATGCACCGCTACGCCAAGTTCTGTGGCGGACATAGCGGTGCATAGGGTGACCCTTCTGAGAAAGCAAGAAATGCTTATGCGACTACGTATTTGGCTTGATTATTTATTGTGTACGTTCCATTTTAGAAGCAGATACTTACATAAGAGAGGAAATATCCAGATATTCGCCTAGCTTAAAATCCCATTCCTTTGGCTCCAAACGTAGGAACATTCCGGGCGTAAAGGTCATTTCACCGACATATATCTTTCCATCTTGGTTATAAAAGTCAATTCGGACAAAGGGGAAATCGGCGCAAAGGGTTTCTGCAAGCTCAAACATTTTCTCAAGATTATCGGGCTTTTGTGGTGCAACAGAAGAGAATTTCCCAGCTCTACGGAAGGGGAGAACATTCCAATCGCGGTCAAGGAAAGTGCGGGTTTGATTTGCCGCGCCTCTGTCTTTGATGATAAGCATGAATTTTACTTTTCCGTTGCAGCAGTAAAACTTGTAATCATCTAAGTATTTGCTTGCTCCGTGCTCCAGATATTCTTCAATAACAATGAGCGGTCGCTCTGGCTTCTCATCGGTTATGCACATATTGTTATAGTAATAGGACGACCATGGATATAGCCATGTAGAAGCGGTCGCCTTTAACTGGTCTATACTATACTTGCTTTTGTCTTCGACGAGAATAACTTCATCAGCGCCCCATCCTTCATTTGCTTTCATAACAAACTTGTTGGGGAGAGCATCGAAGTCAATATTATTAACATTGTCATAAGCACCGATCAAAGGTACAACATATTCCTGCCCGATACGGGAAGCGATCCAGTCTTTTGCACGCGCTTTATCAGAGGCTATTTTGTGATCAGGATTTTTGTAATGCAGGGCAAGCCAAAGCAATTTTTCGTTATAGCTCTTTGGATCATCAAGGTTTGGAAAATAGTGAAGTTGTTTATAAGCTTTTTGCTCGCAGTAATGCTTCTTCATATCCAAAGTGATTTTGTCTTCCATGATATATGCTAATCTTGGTGGCAAAACATCAAACTCAGGAACAGGGAGAGATGCTGTGTGTTTAGCGGACTTGGTAATTTTTTTATGACGAATTTCAAGATTGTCAATTCTTATATATTGGTAATTGCCATGCCTACGCTTGCTGAGCGAAAAACGGAAAATGCCAAATAATGTAAGATAATGATGCTTTCTGATGATATCGTGACGCAAAATTTTTCGGCGTAAAGGGCGAAGCTTAGATTTAATAAAGAACCAACTTTTGGCAAGCCCCAGATGCAGATAATGCAGAATGCCCTCGTGATCGGTAATCATTTTTTCTGGGAGCTGATACCATTCACCAATTTTATAATCCCATTCTACTGGATCGAATGCCAAAATTCCACCGCCTGGATAAAATGTCATTTCCCCTAATTTGATTTCATCGCCTAATTCATAAAAATCTACGCGAACAAATGGGAAGGGTTTTGCTAGTTTTTCAGCTAGTTCGACCATTCTATCGAAGTTCTTAGGCTTTTGAGGTAATGGATTTGCGTGTGGAATACTACCATAAGAAAATGGGAGCGGATTGAAATTGCAATCAAAAAAATCGTGGGTCAATGAATCACTGCGATCTGTTGCAATGAACATCATTTGTACCTTATGATTGAATGTAAAGAATTTGTAATCGTATACTTGCCCGTCAATCTGTTCCAAATATTGTTCCGCATAGACAACCGGCTTCATATGCTTGAAGCCCCAATTAAAAAACTGGTAGTATGCGTTGCGATCAGGTTGCATCCATTTCTTGAGCTGTGCTCTGGTTGCTTCAATATCTAACTGCGATTTATCTTTTACAATAATATTATATCCGCTCGACCAGTTGACTTTTAGGACAAACTGGTCGGGTAAAGTGTCAAAGTCGATTTTATCTGGGTCGTCCCACGCGGCGATCGTGGGTACGATATATTCATCTCCAATCGTGGCTGAGACATACTCTTTGACAGCGTACTTATCGCAGCATTTTGTGATGAGAGGATTTTGATAGTATAATTTGGACCACATAACTTTCTCGTTAAACGTTTTTGGGTCATCGATATTTAATTCGTACCCTACCCGTTTGAGAAAATGTTCTTTCAAAATCTCTTTTTTTTTCGCGTCTGTTAAAAGAATACCTAGATTATAGTGCTCTTTCTTAACATCACGCGTACCTCTGTAATTTGATGCCATTTGTTATTGTCACTCCTATTGCTCGTTTGGAATTGGTATGTATTGCCCCATTCGGTAGTCCCATTCTACTGGGTCAAAAGGCAGGATACCGCCACCGGGGTAAAATGTCATTTCACCAACAAAGAATTGCTGGTCTGTTTCGTAGAAATCCACTCGCACAAACGGAAATGGAGCAGCTAATTTCTTAGCTGCGGCGATCATTTCTTTGAAAAACCTCGGTTTTTGCAGGGGGAAGTTTGCGTGAGCACGGCCACCGTAGTTAAAATCAAAACGATTGAAATGCATATCGTAGAAATCGTGCGTAAGCTGACCACCGTTGTTGCGATCTGTAGCGATGAACCAAAACATAGGAGTGCCATTGCAACAGAAGAATTTATAATCGTACAACTGACCAGAGATTTGCTCGACATATTGTTCGGCATATGCAACTGGTTTCATGTCCTTATATCCCCAATTAAATGTCTGGTAGTAGCTGTTTTTTTGCGGTTGCATCCAGTTGCTAAGCTGTTGACGAGCGTCAGCTTGGTTGAGCAATGCCTTATTTTTTACGATGATATTATAACCGCTCGACCAATTCACTTTCAGTACAAAACGCTCGGGAAGATCGGAAAGATCGATCTCATCTGGCGATTCCCAATGTGCTAGTGTTGGGATAACGTGCACAGAACCGATTTTTTCTGCTACATATTCCTTTACTGCAAATTTGTCGCAGCAGACGGTGACGAGTGGATCGTGATAATTCAGCTTATACCAGAAAATCTTCTCATTCATTGTTTTTGGATCGTCAAAATTTGGCGTATATCCAACTTTTTCTAAGAAAATTTGCGAGGAAATGGAACGAATTTGTTCATCAGTAAGCTGATCGCGCATTTCGTAGTTGGACTGGCTTTGGCTGATGAAAAATTTATCCAAAAAAGGAAGACGGAAAGACATAAAGAAGACTTTGTAGTACTTGTGCGCCCCCTTTGTGAATGTTGTGAAAGGGATCTTTAGTCCAAATATCCGAAAGTATTTCTTTGCGGACTGCGTCTCTATTTGATAAGGGATTTTGAGAAAGCCGAATTTTAAGTAGTGCATAATATCATTCCTCGATAAGATTCGTTAAAAAACTATTTAGCGCATATACATACCATTTTTGATCACCAGATAGTTCTGAAATGTGATCAGGGACTATTTCGGGGTGCAATGGACCGTTCCAGTCTTTTAGCCATTCGGACATGGGGCGCGGAAGCGGTGTTTTCGCGGGAATTTGCATATCGGGGTATTTTTTTTGGAACAATTCGCGGATGATGTATTTCCCTTCGCCGTTGCGAATGCGGGATAGATCGAGTGGCTGTCCTAAAAATGTATCGCTATACGGTGCGAAAAAAGAAATTCCAGATAGTGCACAAGCATTTGTATAAAAACCCAGAGAAATATTATACTCAAAATCGTTTAAGAAACGGAAAACATCAATGTTTCCGTTATCCATTTCGTAAGGCAGAATAGGGGAGAGGATCGGAGCGGGGTGGCGAAGCACTTTCGTAACATCAACGAAAGAGAAACGCTGATAGAATTCGTCAGATGTCCAATCGCGCGATAATAATTTGCTGTGTCCACCGTAAAGAATATCCGCCGTTTCACCGAAAATCAGCGTATCTATGCCGTCTTTCTGCGCCTGAAGCGCAGCTTTGTGTATCTGCACCTCTATAGAGTGGATGGGATATCCTTTTTGCCGCATAAGTGGTGTGGAATAGGATAGAAAATCCTCCCAGTACACATCGACTACCGTGTGCTTTAAGTGATTTTTTTTCGCATAGACGGACGCGGTGTCGGTTTCGTCGATGCCAGAGCTGGATACGCAATGTAGCGTATAAGTTTGAGTTCCAGCGGGCAGATAGCTTGCCAGAATTGCGGAGTCCATGCCACTGCTGAGCATAAGCGCGACAGAACCGCGATTCAGGGCTTGCTCCATACGTGCGCGCAGGTGAGCATCCAATTCATCGGCAGAGTTTATGGGTACGCGGGGCACGTTGCTGTGGTAAAACCATGGCGTATAGCGTGCGGAAAAAGAACATTCCTGATCTACGATCGTTCGATATGTCAGATAGGAATTCATGCAATAAATGGGATCAACGCGCATTTTAGTCACCGCTTCGCAAATGTTTTAGAGCTTTGGAAATTTGTGTGGAAGAGATATTTTTGGTATAGGGGAAATAGACGATCTGAATCCCCTCTTTTGCGAATTGTGCCTCGTACTCTTGCCATTTTTCACTGTTATACCAGTCGTCGCCGACGAACATGATACTAGCCTTGAGCTTTTTGCAGGTGGCGAGCTTGTCCATATCTTCCTGCGGGATGACCGCGTCAACACAGCGGAGATTGCGGATGATCTCGATGCGGTCGGAAAAGGGGATAACAGGGGTTTTGCCCTTGTATTTGACGAGTTCATCGGTGCTTACACCTACGATCAGCTTGTCGCACATACCCTTTGCATTTCGCAGTAGATTTAGATGTCCAACGTGAAATAGGTCAAAAACGCCAGCAGTATAGCCAATTACCATGTTTATTCCTCCTGAAATTCTACTAGGTAAGGCAAATGCCCATATTGTTTTTCTTTCGGGGGCAAAATATCGTAATCTCCAAACTGCGCTTTTAGGTAAGTCTCGCAATGGTTCGGCACAGGCATTTGAACTTCACCGAAAGGAAGATAGCGCAGAGGATAAAGATCCTCGAGCTGAACACGGAGCCGTCTGCGGGAAATATGCGAAATTTCGTCGCACGAAAATTTGTTGAAGAATTGCGAACTACCGTCGAGCAACTTCCAAAAGAATTTTTTAGGGATGGGGAGAAGCAGTATATGCGCGATTTTTCGCACATATATCTTGTAGTTGCGGGGATTTTGGAAGCGGGAACTGCAAACGGTGGAAAGGGAGCGGCACAGCCAGAGGTGGTATGCGGTGCGGCAAAGGCGGAAATGCACTTTGCGCAGGAGCGCCGAGTTCGGCACGTTATCAAAGGGGAAAATATCCACAAAGATGCCGTGGTGGATATCCACATCTTTCAAATAGAATTCGACAAATTTCGTGTTATCTTTCCGAATTTTTGTAAAATAGAAAGGGGTGCGGGGCTCGGTTGAAAAATTTTGCATAAAATAGCCGACGGGAAGCTCCTGTGCCGCAATGGAAAGAAAAGCCTCATAATCTTTGCGGGGCATTCCAATGTCGATATCATCGTCCCATGGAATGAAATTCTGATGCCGCAAAGCGCCGAGCGCAGTACCGCCAATGGCAAAATATGTCAGTCCGTGCTTTTTGCATAGAGAATCGATCACACGCAGGATGTCAAATTCGACCTCTTGCACTTTTTTTGTTATTTCTGTGTCTGTGTATGTATTCATGTAATAAACCAACGGAAGTATTTAATGAGACCATGCAGCATATAGCTGCTGAACTGCAGGATAGAGCGGGGGAGGCTGTATCCCATGTATTTGTATACGCGGAAAGTCATTTTTGCGGAGTGGATCTTCGTCCCTGATTTGCCAGTAGTGCTGACGCGGTATTTGAGCAGCGGCTCATTGATGGCGCAAGCGGTGCGGTATTTGCGCAGGACCTGAAGCCACATAAGGTAATCCTCGTGGCAGTCGTCGTGGGACATGGGGAATTCCTTTGCGACATCGGTAAGGATCACGGTAGCGGAGCAGTTGATCTGGTTTTGCAGGAGCATACTGCGGTATGTGATGGTTTCCCGAGCGTGCAGGATATTGCCGCTGAGCGTGCCGTCGGGGAACATAAGCTCGCGGGCGGTCGAGCAGAGGACAGTGCCTGTTTTTTCCAGAAGATCCACTTGACGGCGGAGCTTATTTGGCATCCAGTAGTCGTCCGCGTCCAGAAATGCCACATATTTGCCCGATGCCAGCGAAACGCCGCGGTTTCGCGTCTGGGCTACGCCGAGGCGGGTGCTGTTTTTCAGGTATTTCACGCGCGGTTCATGCGCGTATCTCTGCATTTTGCTGTCAAGATCGTCGGTAGAGCCGTCGTTCAGCACGAAGATCTCAAGCGGGATATCCTGCGCAAGGGCGGAATCGACAGCGGAGCAGATATATTTCGCGCAGTTGCGCGCGGGAATGATAACGGAAACGATGGGTGCATCCAATGAGAGCAACCCCTTTCGCGTGCGATCGTCAGGAAAGCACAAAATTACAGCATAATTATATCATTTTCTCCTATATTTGCAAGTAGCACCCATAGCCTACTTTTGCGTTTTTGAGGAAAAATGACGAGAAACTTCTTGAATAAAAATAAATATATGGTATGATAAATATGAAAAGATATAAGCAAACCGATAAACTTCTCAAGGAGGAAAGCAATTATGAAGGTGAACTTATGGAAACGAGTTACTTCCCTCATCCTTGCGTGCGTGCTGATTTTTGGCGCGCTGCCAATGCAGGGCTTTGCAGAGGAAGTGACAGATGGGAGCGATCCTGCCATCGTGCACGATCACGAGCATGATCACGACCATGACCATGCGGAGGACGAGACCGAAGCAACGGAAGGATCGACTGTAGCGGAGGAAATGACCGAGGCAACGGAAGAGACGACTGAAGCTGAGGAGACGACCGAGGCAACGGAAGAATCGACCGTAGCAGAGGAGACGACCGAAGCAACAGAGGAAGCAACGGTTTCTGCGCGCGAAGCATTGCAGCAGAAGATCGATGCATTCCTTGTTACATATTTCGGCGGCACGGAGCTTACCCTTGCCGATGTGGTCGCCGCGCTTGCGGATATGGACGACGATACCTATGCCGCTGCCTATATGGACTATGCCGCGATCGAAGCGGACGCAGAGGGCATGACCGAGGACGAGCTGTCTGGCTTGCAGAACCTCTCTGCCCTTGGGCTGTATACTTCGGCACTCTCTGAGTATGATGCGGAGACTTATGGCAATTCCTTTGATATGACCGTCGATGGCTATAAGCTGTCCTTTGTCGATACAAAGGGAAATATTGCTAATAATGATGGAACAGTTACAGCATCGGTTACAGCTACTTGCTCTTCTGTATTTGGTTCGTCTACTGCTGAAAACACTATTACGGTAAAAAACAATAGTGGAAGAAAAATAGTTATCTCTTTTAAGTGGAAAGCTACAGGCGTGGGATCGGGTTGGCTCGGCACATCGAGCTATGTTGAAATTAATAGCGGTAGTGAAAATACGGATTCAAAGGAATACAGTTATTCCGAAACGATTGGTATTGGAGAGACAGTTTCAATACTTCTTCACGCCTATAAAGGCGGCAATGGAAGCAAAACAGTCTCTATCTCGATATATGATTTCTCAATTACGCCAGTAGAAGGTACAGCGACGGTTACTGTATTGGGTGATGGTGCGATGGGTAAAGTCGTGTCCGCAGATGGAGAGCTTGCATTTGATACACAAACACAAGTAAAAACGTCTCAAGGCGTTACGGCTGTTCCTGCGGACAATGCGATGTTTGTTGCTTGGGTGGATGCAGATAACAAGTTTGTTTCTTCCAACGCAGCTTATACGCTGGAAGAAGATCAAACCTATGTGTTGAAGCCAATCTTTACCTCGAAGCAGTCCCCCGATGCGTATTTCTATGCAAAGGGCGATACCACCCTGAGTAACGACCTGAATGCACAGGCGAAAAAGGGCGGCGTGGTCGTGCTGTTCAACGACGGTATTCTGAAAAAGGGAGAATACACGATTCCCAACGGAACGACCCTGCTGATTCCGTTTGATGATGCGTATACGGTGTATGGGGCATCTGATGACGATTTCTCAAATATGTGTGTAGCGGATACTTCTTATTCTACGCCAACACCATATCGAACCCTGACAATGGCAGATGGCGCGAACCTGACC
Organism: uncultured Oscillospiraceae bacterium; assembly: GCA_964627295.1. GTDB lineage: Bacteria > Bacillota > Clostridia > Oscillospirales > Oscillospiraceae > Faecousia. Next base: position 28,471 of record CAZVJJ010000004.1, read on the forward strand.
GTGGCGGGTAAGATGAGCGTCTCAGGCAAGCATACTAGTGCGGACGCTGGAGCTACGAGTTCGTGTGTGCCTACTGGCAAACTTGGTTATGTCAGTATGCAGAGCGGAAGTAATATCACGCTGGCAAGTGGTGCGTGTCTTTATGCCTACGGCTACATTATTGGTGATGGCACGGTGACGGCGAAGAGTGGCTCGTTCATTTACGAGCTTTTCCAAATTGCGGATTTCCGCGGCGGTACACAAACGACCAACATAACGGATTCAGGGAAAGGCACGTTCCCGTTCAGTCAGTATTATGTTCAGAACGTGGAAGTAGCGATGACGCTGGAAGCGGGCGCTACGGAATCGAGCGTGGTCTCGATTTGCATGAGCAAGATGAACTTTTCACAGGCGGTCGCTTTCATTGGCTCGTCGGGTTGTATGTTCAATCTGGAGAGCGGATCGGTAACCAAGCGCTATGATGGTGCGCAGGATCGACTTTTCGTGGAAGCGAATGGCACGATCAGCATTTCACCTATCAGCATTAAAATTGGTAATGCACTAGCGAGCGTTAAAATTGAATCTGCGGAGTACAATCTGCCAATCACATCTAATATGACCGTCCGTATTAAAGCGGGAACGATTGGTCTGGCGCAGGATTTAGCGCTTCTCCCTGGCGCGCGTATTGTGATCGATGAGGGCGCTTCTTGCGACATTAAGTCGGGCGTTAGCATTTTCCTTTATGATGCGTCTGATTGGGGTGGCTACATTTGGGCGGCAAATGCACAAAATGTCAAAATGAAGTCCATTCCTTATGCACCCAGCAAGACCTATACCAGAACAGAGAAGGACTTGGTGGATGCTGAGATCGTCGTGAATGGCTCTGTCTCTGCGGAAAAGGGCTTCGTCTATACGACGACCAACGGCGCGGCGTTCACGAGTACGAAAGATGGCGTCTCCGTCTTTATCAAAAAGGGCGACAAGACGGTCACCTATCAAGCAACGTTTAACGGAAGCATTGAGTGGGTCGAAATCCCTGTCACGACCGCGAAGCTGAAGAATGCGGACGGCACGTATACCGATCCCGACAAGATCAACCTCGAGAGCGGCACGACGTATACCTATACAAATGGCGTGTGGGTCGCGCGTTGCTCGAACGGTGGCTGTGTAACCGGTGACAGCGAAGTGACCTGCAAGACGGTCTGTAAGTATTGCGGAAGCGCGATGGGGTCGGACAAGCACAACGTGAAGTCTGTCGAGGGCAAGAAGAATACCTGCGAAACCGACGGCTACAAGTCCTGCTACTACTGCTCCACCTGTGAGAGCTATTTTGTGGACGAAGCTTGCACCCAGAAGATCGAAAATTACGATACTTGGAAGACTTCCGCAGGCAAGATCGACAAAACAGGACATAGTGGAAACACGATCCTAGGTAAGGCAAACTCCTGCACGGAAGACGGCTTCAATGCGTGCTACAAGTGCGCAAACTGCGGCTTGTACTACGAGGATAAGGACTGCAAGACTAAGATCGGCGATGAGAATGCCTACACCGCATGGTGCGCCGAGGGCGGCAACGGCTTCCTCAAACAAACGGGACATACCAAAGCGACGAGACACGTAAACGAGAAGAAAGTCACCTGCGAAGCCGACGGCTATTACGATTTGGAGACATACTGCTCGGTGTGTAAGGCAGTGATCTCTAGCGAGAGAGTTGATGTGAAAACGACTGGTCACAACTATACCAGTAACGTCACCAAAGAACCGACCTGCGAAGAAGCAGGCGTGAGAACATTCACCTGCCAAAATGAGGGCTGTGGACATACCTACACCGAAACGATCGACCCAACGGGTCATAAACCCGGTCCAGCGGCGACCTGCACGACACCGCAGACCTGTACCAAATGTCCCAAGATTTTGCAAAGTGCGCTCGGTCACCTGACAATGACAAAGACCGACCGCGTGAATTCCACCTGCAAGAACACGGGCGTTAAGGAATACTACTACTGCTCCCGCTGTGAGCTCTATTACGAGGATAGCGATGGCAAGATCCTGATTGGTGATGCTGATGCGCTGACAACGTGGAAGACGACTGGAAACGGTGTAATTTCCAAAGCTGACCACGTGTCTGGTGAGCCGCAGAAAGAAAATTCAGTAGATGCTACCTGTGAAAAAGAAGGTGGCTTCGACATGGTCACGCGGTGCACGGAGTGCAAAGAAATCGTTGCCTCTGAGCATACTACGATAGCAAAGCTCAACCATGGCGCAGAAACGTATACCGAAGAAGAAAACAAAAAGGATTCCACCTGCTATGCAGAGGGAAGCTATGATCTGGTCACTTACTGCAAATATTGCAATAAAGAAGTAAGAAGAGAGACTAAGACGATCAAAAAGAAAGCGCATACGCCTGGTGAGGCTGTGCGCGAAAAAGTGGTGGAGTCTACCTGTACCACGAAGGGTAGCTATGATGAAGTCGTATACTGCTCTGTCGAGGAATGCAAGCATGAAATCAGCAGAACGCCGAAAGAACTTGCTCTAGCTGGACATACGAAAGTTGATGATCCTCGCGTCGAGCCGACTTGTACCGAGCCAGGCAAAGAAGCGGGAGCGCATTGTGGCGTATGTGGTGAGATCCTGATCGAGCAGAAGGAGATCCCTGCATCGGGACACACGTGGGGCGCGATCACCTATAAGTGGGACGGCGAGAACTGCACGGCAACAAGAACGTGTACGAAAGATAGTACGCACGTGCAGAGCGAAACCGTGAAAGCTACCGTGACCACAACAGCCGCTACCTGCGGTGTCGCGGGCAACAAGCACTACGAGGCTAAGTTCCAGAACGAGGCGTTTGAAACGCAGACAAAGGACGAGACGATCAATGCCCTGACCCACGTCTGGAGCGATCCTACCTACACGTGGAGCGAGGATCATACCTCCTGCACGGCGGTCAGAACTTGCTCCCAGTCTGGGTGCAGAGAGGAAGAGACGGTCAAAAATATCGTCCCTGTTACGGTAAAGCCTACCTGCGAAAGCGACGGCACGACGACCTATACCGCGAATTTCACGAACTCGGCATTTGTTCAGCAGACATACCAGACAAAGCAAGGTAAGCTGAACCATGATTATAAGACCGAGTATACGTGGGATCTTAGTGGCATGAAATGCACCGCAACCAAGACCTGCCAGAACGACAGTAAGCACGTCCTGACGGAGACGGTGGAAATCACTTCCGCGACGACCGCTGCGAAGTGCGAAGTAGCAGGTGAAACGGTCTACACGGCGCAGTTCTCCGCTGATTTCGGTGGGGAGCAGACCAAGAAGGTGACGATCCCCGCGCTGAACCACAAGGAAAAGGAAGCAGTAAAGGACATAAGAAAGAACGCTACGTGCGAAGAGGACGGAACGTATGATCTTGTCACAAATTGCGAATACTGCGGCAAGGAAATGAACAGAACCACGGGTCACGTCATTGAAAAGCTGAATCATAAGTTTACAACTTATGTATCCAACAACGATGCGACCTGCGAAGCGGACGGCACAAAGACCGCAAAGTGCGAAAACGAGGGCTGTAAGAAGACGGATACCGTCACAGACGAAGGCTCTAAGCACGCACATACGACGGAATTGGTCGAAAGCGAAAACGAGGGCGGTAACTATTATCAGTGTTCGGAGTGCAAGAAGTATTTTGTTGATGAGAACGGTCAAACTCCAATCACGGATATTGAGGCATGGAAGAAAGGACACCAGCCGACAGAATATGCTCAGAAGAATGCAACCTGTATCGAAAATGGCTGTAAGGCATATTGGTACTGCGCACACTGCAACAGCTACTATGAGGATGCAGCGTGCACGAAGCTTATCGAGAACATCGATACATGGAAGAAGACTGAGGGTCAGGGACTGATCAAGGCTGATGATCACAAGATCGTGCCTGTCGACGCGAAAAACGCGACCTGCGAAGCAGATGGCAACAAGGCGCACTATCGTTGCTCAAATGAGGGTTGCAATGCTGTGTTCGAGGATGCAGACGGCAAAATCGCAACGACCCTCGAAGCAGTAACGATCAAGGGCGGACACATCTATACGGACACGGTCATCGCTCCTACGTGTACGGAACAAGGCTATACCCTGCATGAATGCTCGAGATGCCATACGTCCTATAAGGATAATTACGTGGATGCTCTGGGGCACATGCCAGTTACTGATGCGGCAGTTGACGCAACCTGTACGCAGACAGGTCTGACGGAAGGCAGCCATTGCTCGCGTTGTCAGGCTGTGCTTCAGGCGCAGAATGATATCCCTGCAAAGAGTCATACTATGACCACAAAGAGGGGCGAAAAGGCAACTTGTGAAGAAGACGGTTACAAGGATTGCTACTATTGCAGCACGTGCGAGAAGTATTTCGAGGACGAAGAGGGCAAAACGCTGATCGAGGATTATGATCTCTGGATCATCGGAGACGGAAAGCTTGAGCGCCTGAACCATAGTCCCAAGCAGATCCAGTCCGTCCCCGCAAAGTGCGAAGAGAGCGGCTATAAAGCATATTGGTACTGCGAAAACTGCAAGCAGTATTACGAGGATGAAGCGTGCACGAAGCTTATCGAGAATATCGATACATGGAAGCAGACCGATGGACAAGGCTTGATCAAAGTGAAGGGTCACGAGCCTAAGGCTACAGTAAGCGAAAACGTCGTAAAGCCGAGCTGTACAGCAGCGGGCAGCCACGATGAGGTTGTGTATTGCAAGTACTGCAATAAGGAACTATCCAGAGAACCAGTCACCGATAACGCATTGGGTCACGAAGTAGTAATCGACAAAGCGGTTGATGCAACTTGTACGCAGACAGGTCTGACGGAGGGCACGCATTGCTCTCGTTGCCACGAAGTCCTTGTAAAACAAGAGGCCGTTAAAGCAAAGGGACATACGGAGGTCACTGATCCTGCTGTGGCGGCGACCTGCGAAAGTGATGGCAAGTCGGCAGGTACGCATTGCTCGGTTTGTAATACCGTTTTGACAGCACAGACAACGATCCCTGCGAAGGGTCATAAAGAAACAAGCGCGTATGTCGCTGGCAAGGGGGCAACGTGCGAAGATGATGGCTACAAGGGACATTGGCATTGCTCGGTATGTGGAAAGGATTTCGCGGATGAGGAATGCACCGTTGTCATTTCGGATCTTGAAAAATGGAGAAAGACCGAAAACGAGGGCTTGATAAAGGCAAATGGTCATACTGTAGTCGTTGACAAAGCAGTTGATCCTACTTGCACAGCTACAGGTCTGACGGAAGGCAAGCATTGCTCCGTATGCGAAAAGGTTCTGGTAAAACAGGAAACCATTGCAGCGAATGGTCACACAGAGGTCATAGATCCTGCTAAGGCAGCGACCTGTGAAGAGAAAGGTTTGACGGAAGGCAAGCATTGCTCGGTCTGTGGAGAAACTATTGTCCAGCAGGCAGTTACTCCAGCAAGAGGACATACAACGGAAACGGACGAAGCTGTGCCCGCAACCTGCGAAACAACTGGCTTGACCCAAGGCAGCCACTGCTCTGTATGTAACAAGGTTTTTGCGAAGCAGGAAGTCGTGCCCGCAACGGGTCACAAGCCTTCCGAAGTTAAAGGAAAAGATGCAACTTGCGTCACAGCCGGTTATAAATCTTATTGGCATTGTGAAAACTGTAACAAGGATTATGCCGACGAAAAATGCAAGGAGCTGATCGAGGATATTGAGCTCTGGAAGAAGACCGAAGGCAAGGGATTGATCTCTGCAAAGGGTCACAAGGAGGAAACGATCCAAGGCAAGGAAGCTACCTGCGAGCAGACAGGCTTGACGGATGGCATAAAGTGTGCTACGTGCGGTTTGATACTTGAAAAACAGGAAATCATCAGCGCGAAGGGACATACTATTGTTATTGATACTGCTGTACCTGCGACCTGCGAAGAAACAGGCTTGACGGAAGGCAAGCATTGCTCCGTGTGCGAAAAGGTTCTGGTGCAACAAGAGGTCGTCAAAGCAAAAGGCCACACAGAGGTCATTGATCTTGCTGTACCTGCGACCTGCGAAGAGACAGGCTTGACAGAAGGTAAGCATTGCTCTGTATGTGAAAAGATTCTTGTTGAACAGGAAGTGGTGAAAGCCAAGGGTCATACGGAGGTCGTTGATCCTGCGGTCGATCCCTCGTGTGATAAGACGGGTCTGACGGAAGGCAAGCATTGCTCTGTATGTGAAAAAGTTCTTGTTGAGCAGGAAGAAGTTGCAAAGCTGGATCACACATGGGACAATGGTCGTATTACGCTTGACCCGACATGTGAGGAAGATGGCGAAAGAACCTATACGTGTACTGTATGCCATACGACAAAGGTAGAACCTGAAGAAGCAACGGGCCACGTGATCGTATCGCATGAGGCAAAGCGTCCCACCTATAAGGAAATCGGATGGAACGCATACGATACCTGCGAAAAATGCGACTACTCCACATTTGAAGCTATCCCTGAACTGGGAGAGCCAGAAATTGATACATATGAGGATTTCATCAAGAATCTCGAGATTTTGGAAGAGATCACGGATACATATGTCAAGAGAGTCTCGCCGGGTAAGGATCCGATCGAACTGATCATTAAGTACATCCGAACGGGTGTTGACCGCTATAATTCGGGTTCTTGGAACATCATGGCAGGATACGAAGATTCTGATTTTGCAAAGTATGTTGAAAAATGGGAGTCGGACTATAATGCAGCGCTTGACGAAGACGATGCATTGATGGCGGTCACAGGACTGAAAAATATCAATACGTTCTATCTGCCGAATGGTGATTTTGCGGATTTGGGACATGTTTTTGGTATGCTCGATATTTCGTATACAAATAAAACAAGTCCAGATCATGCGGATGTTGCTGGCTGGGGAGGCGACTTGGTTGACCTGCTAAGTTTGGCAGATCAATTTGGTGTCGAATCGAATTCTCTGGAAGACATGATCGAAGAGATCACTGAAAAGTATCTGATGAAGTTTGAAGAGGAATTCCCTGTTGAACCAATCGAGGGAACTTTCAGCCAGACGGATATGTACGGTGACTTGGATGGATTCTATCTCTTTGAAACGATTTGTGAAACAGAGTACACCTGCGGAACATTCACCGAAATCATCAGCGAGTATATGACTGAGAACCTCAGCAATGAAACAAGAGCTGATTATTACCTGAAAAATCGCCTTGATGGCGTGAGCTTGCGTACAGATGTAAGAGACGCTGTATATAACGCCTATCAGAGCAATGGCGTGATCGCAACGCTTGAAGGAACCCGAGACTATACAGCAGAGAATCTGGATGTTATTCGTAAAGCTTGTTGCTATGCGTTCGCGGATTACATTTGCAAGTTGGCAGGTGATTACTCAGAGCTTATCCCCAATACTTTCTATGAGGTATTCCAGACAGAAACTGCTACATTGGCACCTGGTATCACGCAGAAAATCAGCTATGCAACTACTGCGGATAATATGACAATGGCATTTTACATTGCAACCGCTGATGTGACCAGAAGCGATGTAAGTGTCTACGCAAACTACAATAATAACGATCCGAGTGCTGGCTGGGCAATGCAGCGAGTTACGGATCAGGCAAATGCAGCACAAGAGAAGTATGGCAATCCTGATAGCGAACAATACATTGAGAATTATAATGTTATTGCTGCGATCAACGGTGACGGTTATAATATGTATAACGGTGAACCGAGTGGCTTGCTTATCATGGATGGTGTTGAATGGCATGCCCGTGGTGGAATTGGCGAATTCTTCGCGATCCTGACGGATGGCTCTGCCATTATCGGCGGAGACAAGGAATATAATGAGCTGAAGGCAGCAGGAAAACTCAAAGAGGCTGTTGGCGCTTTCGGAACATATCTAGTCAAGGATGGTAAGATAAACGTTACCGCATCCTCTGATTACTATGAGAACCGAGTTAGCCGAACCGCAGTTGGTATTACAGCTACAGGAAAAGTTGTATTTGCAGTTGTTGATGGAAGACAACCCCCGTTCTCTTGCGGTGCAAGTGCGGAAGAGCTGGCTCAAGTTATGTATGAGGCTGGATGCGTTCAGGCAATCAATCTTGATGGTGGCGGCTCGTCTGTCTATGTTGCAAGAGAGGTCGGCGGAGAAGGTCTTAGCGTTGTGAGCAAGCCGTCAGATGGCGCAGAAAGATCTGTTTCTACGTCGCTGATGATGGTTTCTACTGCCCCAAGCTCGACCAAGTTTGATCATGCTACGCTATTGAGCGATTACACGTACCTTTCTGTTGAAACCAGCACGAAGCTTACTGCTGTAGGCGTAAGTGCAAGCGGAAATACTACCGATCTTCCAGAAGATGCGACTTGGGTTGTATCGGATCCGACGATCGGAAGTATTACGGAAGATGGTGTTTTCACTGCAACGGCAAAGGGAACGGTCACAGTGAACCTTGTTTCTGGTGAAAAAGTTGTTGGAAGCAAGAAAATTTATGTTGTGGAACCTGATGCTGTCTACTTCACCAAAAAACAGATAAATGCTATTTATGGTGAAGCACAAACCTTACCCATTAAAGCAGCTTATGAAGGAAAAGAAGTTGCAATTCTTCAAGAACAGATAGTCTTTGAACTTAGTTCTGAAAATGCGGGAATTGTTTCTGGGTTTGACTTTGTGGGCAATGAAGAAAGCGGACTGAAACAGGTTAAAGTCACAGCGAAGCTTGCTGGGAATGAAGAAATTTCGGCAGTGCTGCAGATCACAATGTATAGTAGTGATGAAGCAAGTTTCGATTTCGATAATGCAACTAGTGGAGATCGTCAGTTTGCGTGGAATCGCGAAGTGAGTAACGCGGTGGAAGAATCGACAAATGTCTACAGATCGATTGATAGAGATGCAGATATGGTCACCAGCTATACATTTGCGCTTGATATGACACAAATCGAGATCCCTGACCAGCTGAAAGACCTGACGTATATGTTGCCAGGTGCAGACATGGAAGGCGCATCCGCGTGGACATTCTTGCTCCAGTTGGCAGAACGTATTAGTGTGTTGTCGGAAGTCCGTCCAGTCTTTGAGTTTGATAAAGACTTGGAGATCGACTATTCTGATATTACAGTTGCAAATGAATACTTTATTCTGAGTGATACAAAGTTCGATGAAGAAAATAACAGACTTGAGCTTGTATTGAAGTGGAAAAAGCAGACTGCACCGATCGATGCGGATACGGCTAATCCTATGTGCATTGTTAGCGGCATCAAACTCAAACCGAAGAGCGATGCGGATTGGACAAGTAGCAAGCAATTAAAGATTATTAATAGCGGATCTGTTAGCTATGAGATTTATATGCGAGCCAATGCTCTGTATTCTTTCGCTCAAAAGGAAGAGAATCAGAAAACATTTGGAGTATATCCGTATGTGAACCCAGATGACGAGAGTGAAAAGGGTGGCTACTTTGGTTCCACATATAAGGAATTTGTGGATAGCTACACATTGATCAACTCGGATAAAGAAGGCTGGGTCGTAGAAAATGGTGGATTTGCTTATTACGAGAATGGAGAAAGGTTTACTGGTTTCCACGAAATCGGCGGATACTACTATGATTTCGGCGACGATGGGTTAAATGTTGGCCAAACAAAGTATTCAGGCACTATGCTGGCAGAGGACGGAAAGGAATACTATCTGGTTAATGGTCTCAAGCAAAGCGGATGGATCATTCTTGACGAGAAGAACGTGTTCTATTGCAATCCTGATACGCTTGTTAAGGAAAAATTGACCCAAAATGAAACTCCGTCAACATGTATTATCGATGGTTATTGCATTTATACATCGGAATCGGGAGCGCAAACGCGTATCGATTATGATGATGCGGGTGGACACGAATATGTAGAGCAGCCTGATGGATCTTATGTGTGTTCCAAGTGTAACTATGTTAGAATGGAAATGCAGGATGCAACAGTAACGCTTTCGTATTATGTTTGTACTTATACAGGCAAGAGCAGAACACCGTCGACGACTGCCATTTCTGCAGATGGAAGAGTAATGACAAAGTCTGGTCAATCTGACTATCCTGATTATTACTCGAAGTATTCCAATAATGTCGATGTCGGTACAGCAACGGTGGAACTGACTGCTAGTAAGTACGGCAAATACTCTAACCTCAATACATGGCGAGGAAATGCAGCTGGATCGATCAAGGTAACATATGAAATCAGACCGGATCTTCCCGCTGACATTAGCGTGGAGGCAAAGGAAAAAGGATTTGTCATTTCGTGGAACGCTGCGTTGACACCTGATGTTACGTATGTTATCTATGCATCCGAAGATGGAAAAACTTGGAGTGAATACGCAACGACTACAGAGTTGAGCTACAGCATCAACAATACTGCGACGGCTGCAAAATACTACTCGATCGGCACACGGAAAACTGTGGACGGTAAAGTGTATGAGTCTATAAAACGCTCCAATATGATAACTCCTGTTACAATGGTACCAGAAGTCACAGTTGGAAATAACGAGGAAGGAAAGCCGACATTAACATGGAGTAAAGTTGATTGTGCGGTGACCTATAAGGTTTATAGATGCAATACGAAAAATGGCGTGTATACGAATGTTTATACGTCTACCGGAAGAAGCTACACCCACGTTTCTGCCACAGCCAATAAAACCTACTATTATTATGTTGCTGCTGTATTGGAAGATGGTAGCGAGCTAATTAGTGAAATTGTATCCAATAACAGCACAGCACAGAGCGAAGAGCTTGATGTTGTAGCAGGCAATAATAATAGTGGAAAACCGACCCTGCGGTGGAATGCTCTTACAAATGCCACAAGCTATGAAGTGTACCGAGCAAATGATCTGGAAGGTGTATTTACAAAGACGTTTACAACAAAGGGAACGACGTATACAAATACATCTGCAGTATCTGGTAGCACATATTACTACTATGTTATTGCAAAGCTGAAAGATGGAACTGAGGTTAGAAGCGATGTTGTATCTGCACTGTGTACAACGGTGGATGAAGACTTTACAATCACAGTAGCTAATAATGATGAGGGTAAGCCAACATTAAAGTGGACAACCATAACGGGTGTAGATCATTATGAAGTGCTCCGTGCTAGCTCGGAAAATGGAGATTTCGTTAAAGTATTCACGACGAAAGGAAAGACCTATACACATACATCTGCAACAGCAGGAAAAACATATTACTATAAGATAAGAATCGTCCTGAAGGATGGAACGGAACAATATAGTGATATCGTGAAAGCCTCCTGTGTTGATAATGCAGTGCAGATCAATGTGGTTGCGGACCATAATGCTAAGGGTAAGCCGACGCTGAAATGGGATGCAGTTGATAATGCAAAGCAGTATGAGGTATATCGTTCCAATAGCGCTGATGGCGAGTTTGTAAAAACTTTCACAACTACTGGTAAAACCTATACAAATACTGCAGCGCAGGCTGGAAATACTTACTTCTATTATGTGAAGGCAATTCTTCGTGATGGAAACGAAATAATCAGTGAAGTTCTGGAGAATGTATGTTTGGCGGAAGACCAAAAGTTGCAAATTACAGTTGCAAACAACGGCGACGGCAAACCGACATTGAGCTGGACAACTCTTGCAAATGTACAACAGTACGAAGTGTACAGAGCGACGACTGAAAATGGTAATTACGTGAAAGTCTTTACTACACAAGGCAGAACTTACACCCATGTCTCGGCTACATCTGGAAGAATCTACTATTACAAATTGAAAATCGTTTATAAGGATGGAAGTAGTGACTTCTCCGACATTGTTTCCAACAAGTGTCTGCTCCCAGAAGATATCTTTAACAAGTTGTAGGTAATGATGCGGAAGGCAAACCGACGTTAAGATGGAGTGCAATCTCTGACCGAGAGCATTATGAAGTATGGCGATCGACATCATCGGACGGTGAATACAGGTTGATGTTCTCTACTAAGGGAACATCGTATACCAACACTTCGGCAAAACAAGACGAAATCTATTTCTACAAAATCAAAGCCTATAAAACAGATGGATCACTTCTTGTGAGTAATGTCGTTGTAAATATGTATTCTGGACAAAGTGATGATTTGAAAGTTACTGTCGGAAATAATGCAGATGGAAAGCCGACCCTCAGTTGGAATTATTTGAGCAATGTGGATCATTACGAAGCTTACAGAGCAGAAGATGAAGCAAAGTTTGTAAAGGTGTTTACAACTAAGGGCGCATCGTATACGCATATTTCAGCGGAGGTGAACAAGAGCTATTACTATAAGGTTGTAGCTTATTTGACTGATGGTACAACGAATACCTCGAAAGTTGTGAAAGGAATATGTTCGCTCAAATAAAAATGCTTTTGCTTTACAATAGCATGACCGAGTGACCAGACCACAAACAAAGGGTGGATTACCAAATCTTGATTTGGTAATCCACCCAATTCATTAAAGAGAAAAGCGAAACCTGCACGAGCGCACGGAATGAAGCCATTAGGCGGGCCTTATCAATAGAGTGCGAATGTCCTTTTGTGGACTGTACGGAGGTAACGGGGCTTGCAGCACAGACGGGGACGGGCGGAGCGGAGATATTGCTCGAATTGCGTCACTTCCTGCGCGTCAGTAAGCTTTTGGAGAACAGACATTCGAGAGGCGTTTGGAAAGCTCAAAGCGGGTCATGGCTCGGGTATGATTGAATTTGTGAGCGATAATGTGACATATAATCACAAGTAAATATCGCGCGTAACACAAAGTAAATGGCTGATATATGATGGCGCAAGAAATGAACTACTTGTGATTATAGTCACATACTTATTACAGAAAAAACCTGTGAAGCCTTTGATATTTATTCATATTTCAAGTAATTCAAAATATCAAATCAAAACTATGCAGGAAACGAATGGTGAGCTGGGATTTTTTGACAAAATGGATAGAGCGCAATTAGTCAGAGCGGCGAATTTTTTCGCCGCTCTGACATTTATTTCAAAAAGGATTGATTTTTTCTCGCGTTACTTATCGCAAAAGTAGCTGTTATGCTACTGGAAGAGGATCATGTGGCTACGATAGATTTTTATCTTCTGTCGATCAAAGGAAATGACCGCGGTTGGGGGATCAAAGGCAAATTCTTTTTGTAGTGCAAGAGGAAAACATTGCAAGGCGCACTAGCTCTCTCTTTTCAAGTACCTTTCGATCACCGCAAGCTTCTCCCCGTCTTTTTTCTGGCGGGTATTCGCGCGGTAGCCGTCTTTGGCGGAGGCGGTGTAGACAGCTTGGTACTGTGCGAGGGAGAGAAGCAGAAATGGGATATTGTTTTGGATGTGGCGGGGAATTTCGTGGACGGCTATCCCTGCGAAAGATTCGAGCTCTTCTATGGGAGCGTAGGCGTATGCGATGCCGTCTTTTTGGAATGTGTGCTCGTGTTCGTCGGTCAGAAGATATCCATGATGCGTGAGAACTTCCTGAAATTCGCACCATTTGTCGCGGAGGAAAACTTCGGGGATCAGAATGTCGATATCATCCGCATGCAGTGTTTCCTTTGTGAGGTATTCCAGTCCCAAAGAGCCATACATCAGCGGTACGATGCCCCATTCACGGAAAAGTAAAGTTGCATTTTCAAAAAATAGTTGCGTTTTCATGTTCTGTTCCTCTCATTTCGATCTAGAGTGCAAGGGATAAACTACTTTCATAATAGCATAGGCTTTCGTAAATTGCAACGATGCTGCACGAACCAGTATAATCTGCCGAAATTGACATATTATAGCATCGTAATCTGTCAAGAAAAGGAGAATATGATATGAAAGCAACAGGCATCGTGCGCCGTGTGGATGATCTTGGAAGAATTGTCATTCCTAAGGAGATCCGCCGCACCCTACGCATCCGCGAGGGCGACCCGTTGGAGATTTATACGGAAAAAGACGGAGGGGTGATTTTTCGGAAGTATTCGCCTATGGGGGACTTGCAGGAGTTTGCGTCGCAGATGTGCGAGGCGATCGGGACGGCGACAGGGCACATTGCGGCAGTTGCTGACCGCGACAGCATCATTGCCCTCTATGGTGCACCGAAGCGCGAATTGATGGACAAACCGAATTCTTCGGAGCTTGAGAAGCTCATGGAACAGCGGCAGAATTACCGCTTCCGAAATGGCGACACGCCCATTCGCGCAAGCGATGCGGCGGACAAGTACCACCTCGGGGTGGCATCGCCGATTTTAAGTCAGGGCGATCTCATGGGTTGCGTGCTTCTCCTGCTCTCCGACAGCGACCAGCCGCTTCAAGAATCCGACCAGACGCTTGCAAAAACCGCCGCGGGCTTTCTCGGCAGACAGATGGAGAGCTGATGATCAGATGCGCGCATAACGTCGGATTTTGGGAGTAGTAGCGGCGACGTGCCGCACCCGCTTGCCCCCCGCGTTTACGAGGGGGTGTCAGCGCCAAAAGCGCTGACGGGGGGAGTATACTACAGGAATCCCACGTCCCAGACCGTAGGGTGGGGGTACACCCCCACCGACGCAGTATCGATATCCGCGCGGTCGGTTTTTTTCGCACCAACCGCCGATGATTGAGGAAAGCCTTCTCCTTGGGGAGTGGTGCTCCGCGCAGCGAATCAAAATATCCATGATTGCCAGTGGCAATCATACCATTAAAAACTGGTGGCACGGCAAAGCCGTGACGGATGTGGGGCTACCGCAGTACGTATAATGCGACTGCTTCCGAAATTTGCAACGCTTTCCCCTCTCAGTCGGCTTCGCCGCCAGCTCTCCCATAGGGAGAGCCAAGGGCGCTCCCGCGCCAACGCATAATACGCGACTGCTTCCTAAATTTGCAACGTTGCTGCCCCACATCAGTCACAAAAAATCAAATAGATTTTTTGTGACAGCTTCTCCCCAAGGAGAAGCCTTTGGCGGTCATCGGCGCTCTGGATGAAAAACGAGCATTTCTGTTATCGCAACGTTGCGGACACCCGAGGACGGGTGTCCCTATATAAGGATTTCAAGGGGGATCGTCCGTGCAGGGGCATTTTTGCGTGGGCGAGATGTGCGCGTGCGGATATTGCGGGTTTTTTGCTGAAAAATGAGCGAAAAATATTTGAAAAAGCGCTTGACAATTTGCTTACCCTATGATAAAATGCACAGGTAATAAAGAAGGCTGAACATCCGCCTCACCGTAAGTTCTTATGAAACGGTCAATATTCCACGCTCCCTTTGGGATACCTGTGCGAGTATGCGGATGCTTTGGCATCCGCTTTTTTGTTTTTTTGGAGGTGCTTACCATCGCTAAATTAGATCATCAGCTCAATGAGGAGATCCGCGACAAGGAGCTTCGCGTTATCGCGTCCGACGGTGCTCAACTCGGCATCATGTCCGCTGCGCAGGCAAATGCACTTGCAGAGGAGCAGGGACTGGATCTTGTGAAGATCTCGCCCAATGCTGTCCCCCCTGTGTGCAAGATCATGGACTATTCCAAGTTCTGCTACGACCAGAAGAAACGCGAAAAAGACGCACGCAAGAATCAGCGCGTCGTCGAGATCAAAGAGATCCGCATGAGCCCCAGCATCGACACCAACGACCTCAACACCAAGGTCAAAGCTGCGCAGAAATTCCTCGCAGACGGCAACCGCGTGAAGGTCAGTGTCCGCTTCCGCGGCCGTGAGATGGCACACACCAACATCGGTGAGAAGCTTCTGATGGACTTCGCTGATGCGTGTGCTGAGATCGCAGCCATGGAGAAAAATCCCAAGCTCGAAGGTCGCTTTATGGCGATGTTCCTGACCCCCAAGAATACCAAGTAAAATCGAAAGATACGGAAGGAGAACCTACTATGCCCAAGCTGAAAACCCATAGCGGTGCAAAGAAGAGATTCAACCTGACCAAGACTGGTAAGGTTAAGAAGGCTCATGCCTACAAGAGCCACATCCTCACTAAGAAGACCACCAAGCGTACCCGTCATCTGCGTGAAACTGGTTACGCTGACCAGACCAACGTCAGCGCCATCAAGAAGATGATTCCGTACAAATAAGCAGATTAGGAGGATACAGAAATGGCAAGAGTTAAAGGCGCGATGATGACGCGCAAGAGAAGAAATGCTACCCTCAAGCTGGCTAAGGGCTACTGGGGTTCCAAGTCCAAGCACTTCAAGATGGCCAAGCAGCAGGTCATGAAGTCTGGCAACTACGCTTTCGCAGGCCGCAAGCTGAAGAAGCGTGACTACCGCCGCCTGTGGATCACCCGTCTGAGCGCTGCTGTCGCTCCCTACGGTCTGAACTACTCCAAGTTCATGAACGGCGTGAAGAAGGCTGGCATCGAGCTCAACCGCAAGAGCCTGTCCGAGATGGCGATCAACGATTCCGCTGCATTCGCTGCGATCGTTGAGAAGGCTAAGGCTGCGCTTTAATTGCATGCAAGACCCCGCTTCGGCGGGGTCTTTGTGTATTTATAGGGTCTTGTATGATACTGATATTCAATTAAAAACTTTGATCCAAAGGATCAAAGTTTTTAATATGAAGATCATATGAGACGGGATCATGTGATTTTCTATTCTGAAAATCACATGATCGACAGCGCCAACAGGCGATGTCTTTCAAATTAAACTTAAAGAGTTTAATTTGAAATCAGTATGAACCATGAAAGGAGTGGGCAAATGGAACTGCGATTAACTGCAACGCGTGAGGGGCAGCTCTCGTCATTCTTGCGCACAGAGCTAAGTATGTCGGCGGGACTGATCAACCGCCTCAAATGGGGCGAGGCGCTTTGCGTCAACGGTGTGCCGTGCTTTACCAATCATCCCGTCGCGCGCGGGGACGTGATCACCGTCCTGCTTGATGAGGAAACACCTGAATTTCCTGCCGAGGATGGCGCGCTTACGGTGGTATACGAGGATGAATACCTCCTTGCGGTCGATAAGCCTGCGGGAATGCTCATTCACCCCTCACGGTCGAAATTTGACGGCACGCTTGCAAATATCGTCGCGGGCTATTACGAGAAAACAGGACAGCACAGCGCATTTCATCCCCTGACGCGGCTCGATCGCGATACATTTGGCATCGTCCTGCTCGCGAAAAACGCACATATCCACGCCATGCTTCAGCAGACGCGGGTGCAAAAGACGTACCACGCCATCGTTTGCGGTATTCCACCGCAGGAAAGCGGTTTGATCGATGCACCGATCGCGCGAAAACCGCTTCCGAGCCTCCTGCGCGAGGTGCGCGCCGATGGAAAACCCTCGCGCACGCGCTACTGCGTGACCCAAGCGCGCGGGGCGTTATGTAAAATTGCGCTCGAACCACTCACGGGCAGAACGCATCAGCTCCGTGTGCACATGGCGCACATCGGCACGCCGATCCTCGGCGATCCGCAGTACGCAAGCGAAGCATCACGCGCCCTTTCGCGCGCCTGCGGATTGGATACGCAATGCCTCTGCGCCAAACGCTTGGAATTTGTGCATCCCATCACAGGCGAGTGCCTCGCGCTGGAATCTACCATGGATGCACGCTTTCCAGAGCGCGTGAATATTTGAAGATGGACTTTATGTAAACCTAGAAAAATGCTCGCCCACCTACGTATAACGTCGTAGGGACATCCGTCCTCGGGTGTCCGCGTGACGCTCCCACAAGCCACGAACGTGTTCGGTGTGCGTACAATTTGCCGTTCCATACTGTAGGGTGGGGGTACACCCCCACCGACGCAGTATCGATTTATACACGGTCGTTTTTTTCGCACCAACCGCCGATGACTGAGAAAAAGCCTTCTCCTTGGGGAGTGGTGCTCCGCGCAGCGAATCAAAATATCCATGATTGCCAGTGGCAATCATACCATTAAAAACTGGTGGCAGCCCAAAGGGCTGACGGATGTGGGGCTACCGCAGTACGTATACCGTAACTGCTTCCTGAATTTGCAACGTTGCTTCCCCACATCAGTCACAAAAAATCAGATAGATTTTTTTTGACAGCTTCTCCCCAAGGAGAAGCCTTTGGCGGTCGTCGGATAATTGTGCGAAAAACGTGCATTTCTATCGTCGCAACGTTGTCGGTGGGGTGTATACCCCCACCCTACAGTCGGGACGTGGGTGCGTTGCTGTATACTCCGCCCCGCCGATAGGTATTTCACGCGCGAAGCGGATTTCAAATTGGATCTCAGCATAAGGAAACGTGTGCGAATCTGAATAGAATCTGAACTTTCTGTGAAATGATGTTGCAGGTGCTTGCGAATATGCATTTCGGTGGTATAATAGGAGCATCCAAACCGAAATGAGGGAATGCATGTGAAAAAGATGCTCTTTGTGATGAATCCCTTTGCGGGGCAACGCAAAGCGAATCGCCATCTTGCGGACATCCTTACCGTTTTTAACCGCGCGGGGTATGAAGTCATCACCCACATGACGGCGGGCACGGGGGATGCGACCGAGGCTGTGCAGAAGAAAGCGCACGAGGTCGATCTGGTCGCCTGCTGTGGCGGTGACGGCACATTCAATGAGACGATCACGGGCATTCTGCGCGCAGGCGCGGAAGTTCCCGTTGGCTATATTCCTGCTGGCTCGACGAACGACTTTGCTGCGAGCCTTTCGCTCCCGTCGAATCCTGTCAAGGCGGCGGAGCATATCGTTGCGGGCACGCCGACATCGTATGATGTCGGGCGCTTCGGGGAGCGATATTTTTCGTATGTCGCATCCTTTGGCGCATTCACGCGGGCAAGCTACGCGACCCCGCAGAATATCAAAAATGCCCTCGGGCACACGGCGTATCTGCTCGGTGGTATCTCCGAGATCTCGCAGATCCGCAAGGAGCACGTGTGGATGCAGCTCGACGATGGGGAAGTGATCGACGATGACTTCATCTTCGGCGCGATCTGCAATTCGACTTCGGTCGGTGGCATCCTGACGCTTGATCCCAAACAGGTCGATATGTGCGACGGACAGTTTGAAGTCCTGCTCGTGCGCCGTCCGCGCACGCTCATGGAGATCACCGAGTGCATTCAGGCGGTGCAGAGCCAGAAGTACAACTGCGAGATGATCACATTCCGCTCGGCAAGCCACATCCGCGTCGTTGCCGATCCCGATATGCCGTGGACGCTCGATGGTGAGCGCGAGGATGGGCATGAAACAGTCGAGATCGACAATCTCAACCGCGCCATCCGTCTGATGCAGGTGCATGAAGTATGATCAATACGACACTTTGCTACGTCACGCGTGGTGACGAGGTGCTGATGCTCCACCGCATCAAGAAGAAAAATGACCTCAACCATGATAAATGGATCGGCATCGGTGGAAAATTCGAGGCAGAGGAGTCGCCTGATGAATGCCTCTTGCGTGAGGCGATGGAAGAAACGGGGCTTCGCCTGACCGCATGGCGCTGCCGCGGCATCGTTACATTCCTCACGATGGGCGAGTGGGAGGGGGAATATATGTACCTCTTCACCGCCGACGGCTTCGAGGGCACGCTGAAAGAATGCGACGAGGGCGAGCTTCAATGGGTGAGCCGCGAATTTCTGGATGCGCTTCCTAAATGGGAGGGCGATCAGATATTCCTCGATCTTTTGTGGCAGGATGCGCCATTTTTCCTGCTGAAACTGCGCTACGACGGCGACCGCTTGATCGAAGCGGTGCTCAATGGGGATAAGATCCGCTGAATCAAATTTTCTGTTGAAACGCTTGACTTTTTTCCCAAAAGTGCGTATAATACGCCGTGATTGCGCGGAGGGCAGATCATTCGCTAGAAATGATGGGCTGGATAAGGCACGGGCTGAAATGCCTGCACCTATCCAGCTCTTTTGCATATGCGCAAACAATTTCTGTTTTTAAGGAGCTAGAAAATGATTTCGTTATCTGACCATTTTAGCTATCGCAGACTTCTGCGGTTTACGCTTCCGTCGATCATTATGCTTGTATTTACCTCTATTTACGGCGTGGTGGACGGTTTCTTTGTGTCGAATTATGTGGGCAAAACGGCATTTACTGCGGTCAATTTCATCATGCCGTTCCTTATGATCCTCGGCTCGTTCGGCTTCATGTTCGGCACGGGCGGTGGTGCGCTGATCGCCAAGACGCTCGGCGAGGGCAAATCCGAAAAGGCGAATGCGACCTTTTCGCTGATCGTCTATGGTTCGTTTGCGTGCGGCGTTGTGGTCGCATTGCTCGGCATCGCATTTTTGCGCCCGATCGCAATGGCGCTCGGTGCAGAGGGGAAGATGCTGGAAGAAAGCATTGTCTACGGACGCATCATTCTGCTTGCGATCCCTGCCTATATTTTGCAGTATGAATTTCAGTGCCTCTTTGCAACAGCTGGCAAGCCGACGCTTGGTTTGCTTGTGACGATCGCGGCGGGCGTGACGAATATGGTGCTCGACTATGTGTTCGTTGCTGTGTTTGCATGGGGTCTTGTCGGTGCGGCGGCGGCAACGGCGCTGAGCCAATGCGTCGGCGGCATTCTTCCGCTCATTTATTTCTTCAGCAAAAACAGCAGCGCGCTTCGTCTCGGCAAGACCAAAATGGACGGCAGGGCGATCGCGCAGACCTGCATCAATGGCTCGTCGGAGCTGATGAGCAATATCGCCATGTCCGTCGTGAGTATGCTCTATAATGCACAGCTCCTGCACTATGCGGGTGAGGACGGCGTTGCGGCGTATGGCGTGCTGATGTATGTGAGCCTCGTGTTTCAGGCGATCTTCATCGGCTATGCAACGGGTACGTCGCCGATCATCAGCTTCCACTATGGCGCGCAGAACCATGCGGAGCTGAAAAGTCTGCTGAAAAAGAGCCTTGTGCTCATCGGCATTTTCGCGGTGGCGATGTTTGCAAGCGCTCTGGCGCTGGCGAAGCCCCTTGCGCTCCTGTTCGTCGGCTATGACGAGGGACTGCTTGCACTTACGGTGCGGGCGTTTGGCATTTTCTCGTTCTCGTTCCTCTTCTCGGGCTATGCGATCTTCTCTTCGTCTTTCTTCACGGCGCTCAACGATGGTCTTGTTTCGGCGGCGATCTCGTTTTTGCGCACGCTCATTTTCCAGATCGCGGCGGTGCTCATTTTCCCGCTCATCTGGGAAGTTGATGGCATTTGGCTCTCCATCGTCGCGGCTGAGGTGATGGCAGTCGCTGTCGGCGTGCTCTTCCTAGTCGCAAAGCGGAAGAAGTACCAGTATTGATAATAATAACCTCGGTCAACGCTATGGTTGACCGAGGTTTGTTTATTCAAAATTTCGGGTGCTTTCCTTATGCAGCAGCGTGACAGGCACGGTGATGTGGCGCACGCCAGAGTTTTTCTGAACGTTGTCGAGCAGGAGCGTGATGCTCTGTGCGGCAAGGGATTCGACATCCTGCGCGATGGTGGAAAGGCGCGGGGTGGTGTACTGCCCGATGGTCAGACCGTCGAAGCCGATGACGGACACATCCTCGGGCACGCGCCGCCCTGCATCGTTGAGCGCGCGGATCGCGCCGAGCGCCATGACGTCCGACATGGCGAAGATCGCCGAAAAGTCGCCACGCTGTTCAAGCAATGCGTTTGCCGCGCAGTAGCCGTCGGCAAAGGAGAAGCGAACCGCCTGATAGTCCCGCTCGGTGTCAAATGCGATGCCGTGGCGCGCGAACGTATCCATACAGCCACCCAAACGGAGCTTCGTCGTGTTCGATTTGGCGGAATCACCGCCGATCACGGCGATTTTTTTATGCCCGAGCGAGATCAGATGCTCAATCGCCATGGATGCGGCGAGGGTATCGTCACTGGATACGCTGGAAAGATTCTGGAAGCCAAAATCTGCGGCATTGTTCGTGACAAGCACACAGGGAATGACGATCTTATCAAAATCAGCGGCGAAGTTCTCTTCGTTACCGCCGAGGAAAAGAATGCCCAGCGGCTTCTTCTCGCGGCAGAGCTGGACGGCACGACGCACCTCGTTGCTGTTTTCGTCGATGTAGTCAACGATCAGCGGATAGCAGGTCTGTGCGATGTGGGTCTGCATTGCCTCGACAAGGCTACCGAAAAGTTCGTTGGATGTACCCTTGACGAGCACGAGGATCGAATTGCTGTGCTGCTGTTTGAGTTGCTTGGCTACCGTATTGAGCTGGAAGCCATATTCTTCCGCCGCGCGCAGGATCGCGGTGCGGGCTTTTTCACTTACGTTGGGCTGATTGTTCAGCACACGTGATATCGTGCCGACAGAATAGCCTGTTGCGGCAGATAGATCTTTGATGGTCACGCAGACCCCTCCCTCTGGGAACGATTCCAATCTAGTATACCATGGAACGTCAAATATCGCAAGCAGATTTTGCGCCATTGCAAATGAATGCGTTTCGTGGTAGAATAGACGTAAAATGATCGGAAAACGAACGGATTTTAGGAGGGTGCTATGGGAACGCGAAAGCTTTATTACGAAGATTGCCATTTGGCGCAAGCGACGGGGCGCGTGTGCGCGTGCGAGCGCGTGGAGAACGGTTGGGAGATCGTGCTCGATGCGACGGTATTTTACCCCGAGGGCGGCGGGCAGGCGTGCGATCTGGGTACGATCAGCGGTGTGCGCGTGCGCGATGTGCGCGAGCGCGGCGATGAGATCGTGCATCTTTGCGATGCACCATTCGAGATCGGCGCAGTCGTGGAAGAAAATATCGATCATGCACGCCGCTTTCATCTGATGCAGCAGCATTCGGGTGAGCACATCGTCTCGGGCATCATTCATGCGCGCTATGGCTATCACAATGTGGGCTTTCACATGGGCGCGGAGGGCATGGTGATCGATTTTGACGGTGTCTTTCCCGCGCAGGCATTGCGCGAGATCGAGCTGGAGGCGAACCGCGCCGTGTGGGAAAATATCCCCATCGTGTGCGAATACCCCTCGGAAGAAGCACTTGTTGGGCTTGCTTATCGCACGAAAAAAGCGCTTGCGTACCCTGTGCGCATCGTGACGATCGGAAACTACGACTGCTGTGCCTGTTGCGGCGTGCACGTTGCATCGACAGGAGAGATCGGCGTGATCAAGCTCCTTTCGAGCATGGGTCTGCGCGGTGGCACGCGCATCGAAATGGTCTGTGGTGATCAGGCGTATGCCGTTTTGCGTGACGCTTTCGACCAGAACCGCCTGGTTTCGCAGGCATTTTCTGCAAAGTGGCAGGAAACAGGCGCGGCGGCACAGCGGATGAATGACCAACTCGCCGAGCAGCAGACGGCGCTTGCGACGCTCTGGAAGCGCATTTTTGCGAGCATTGCGGGGCGTTTCGAGAATACGGGGAATGTCCTCTATTTTGAAAATGCGCTCACGTCGGTACAGCTTCGGGAGCTTGCCGATGCCATCGCCGAGCGTTGCGGTGGCGTTGCGGCAGTCTTTTCGGGAAGCGATGCGGCGGGGTTTGCCTATGCGCTCGTCACGCGCACAGGCGATCTTCGCACGCTCGGGGCGCAGATGAATGCGGCACTTTCGGGTCGTGGCGGGGGAAAGCCCATTTTCCAGCAGGGACGTGTGCAGGCAAAAAGATGCGATATTGAAGCTTTTTTCGCAAATATGGGCGGATTCTGACGAAAAACCTTGCAACTTAGCAAAGACCGTGATACAATAAAAAGACACGTTATTTTTTGGAGGGGCTTATGAAAACGCTACTGCATATCTGCTGTGCGCCATGTGCCAACCGACCCATCGATATTCTCCGAACGGATGGTTTCGAGGTCACGGGCTACTGGTTCAATCCGAATATCCACCCCGTCACGGAGTATCGCGCGCGCAGAAATTGCGTGGAGGAATACGCAAAGCAGATCGAGCTTCCGCTGATATTGCAAAATGATTATGCGCTTCGCCCATTCGTGCGCGCAGTCGCGGATGACATTGCCCACCGCTGTGTCAAATGCTATGAAATGCGCCTGTTTGAAACAGCACGGCAGGCGGCAGAGGGCGGCTTCGACAGCTTTACGTCCTCGCTCTTCATCAGCCCCTATCAGCAGCATGAGCTGATGCGCGAGGTGGCAGAGCGCGCGGCGCAGGCGTATGGCGTGACGTTCCTGTACCGCGATTTTCGCCCATATTTCCGCGAGGGACAAGCCTTTGCGCGGGAGCACGGCTTTTATATGCAGAAATACTGCGGCTGTGTGTTTTCGGAAGAGGAGCGCTATATCAAGCCCAAAAAGCTGATCCCATAACACGATGAATGACGGATGCCTATAAGGATTTGGAGGATTTATGGCAAATTTTGAATTTTCAGTTCCCACCCTGTTCGGTCTGGAGGGTCTTGCAGGTGACGAACTGCGTCGGCTGGACATGGAAAATGTCCGCGTTGAGAATGGCCGTGTGCTTTTCTCGGGCGACGAGCGTGCGCTTGCTAAGGCGAATGTCTGCCTGCGCACGGGCGAACGCGTGCTGATCGTGCTTGCCGATTTTAAGGCGACGAGCTTCGAGCAACTTTTTCAGGGCGTGCTTGCCACGCCGTTGGAGAATTTCATTCCCAAAGATGGGCAGTTCCCTGTGAAAGGGCATTGCCTGAACTCTCAGCTCATGAGCGTGCCCGATTGTCAGGCGATCATCAAAAAGGCGGCGAGCAAGCGCCTTGGCGAAAAATACGGCGTGAGCTGGCTACCTGAAACAGGCGCGAAATATCAGCTCCAGTTCTCGATCATGAACGACCGCGTCCAGCTCTATCTCGATACTTCTGGCCCGGGTCTGCACAAGCGTGGCTATCGCGCACACGGAAACGATGCTCCCCTGCGCGAGACGCTTGCGGCGGCGATGGTGATGCTCACGCGCTATCGCGGACGCGAATTTGTGTGGGATCCGTTCTGTGGCTCGGGCACGATCCCCATTGAGGCGGCGTTCATCGCGAAGAACAAAGCCCCGGGTATGTATCGCCGTTTTGCGGCAGAAGCGTATGCATGGATGCCCCCTGCACTTTGGGGCGATGTGCGCGCTGAGGCGAAAGATAAGGAATTCAAGGGCAATTACAAGATCCTCGGCTCGGATAACGACCCCAAATGCGTTTCGCTTGCCATGGCGAATGCGCGCAAGGCGCAGGTCGATAACCTGATCGAGTTCCGCGACGGCGATGCCACGCGCATGGATCTTCCTGCGCAGAGCGGCATCCTCATCTGCAATCCCCCTTACGGTCAGCGGATGATGGAGCAGCAGAGCGCACAGCGCCTTTACCGCGCGCTGGGTGCACATCTGAAAAATGCAAACGAGTGGAAGAAATATATCATCACCTCCGAGCCTGAATTCGAGCATTACTTTGGTCGCCGTGCCGACAAGAAGCGCAAGCTCTATAATGGCATGATCAAGTGCGACTACTATATGTATACCGACAATTCGCGCAGAAAATAAGGGAAAGCCCCACAGATACAGAGGAGACGACATGAAGCATCTTTTCATCATCAACCCTGCGGCGGGAAGTTTTGACCACACCGCCAAGTATACCGAGATCATCGAGCGCGAGTGCACCGCGCGGGGACTGGACTGGCGCATTGAAGTGTCACAGGCGGCGGGAAATTGCCGCGCGCTTGCGCGGGAGGCTGCCGAGAGCGGCGAGGAGTACCGCATTTATGCCTGTGGCGGCGACGGCACGCTCAACGAGGTGGCGCAGGGGGCTGCGGGATACGAAAATGCTTCCATCAGCGTTTTCTCGGGCGGAAGTGGCAATGATTTTGTCAAGCTTTTTGACGATCCAAAGGCATTTTTTGACCTAAAGCGACTGCTCGATGCAGAGGAAACGCAGTTCGACCTGATCGATTGCAACGGAGAACTGGCGCTGAACATCTGCTCGGTCGGCCTCGATGCGCGCATCGGCACGGATGTGGCGAGCTATAAGCGCATCCCGCTTTTGCAGGGCTTCCGCGCCTATGCCGCATCGACGGTCGTGAACCTCTTCCGCGGCATTTCGGAGCATTACGTGGTCGAGATCAACGGCGAAACGCTCGATGCCGAGCATACCTTTATCTGCGTGTGCAATGGGCGCTATTACGGTGGCGGATTCAATCCCGTGCCCGAGGCAGACCCGACGGACGGGATGCTCGATGTGCTCGTTGTGAAGAAAATCAGCCTTTTGCAAGTGCCTGCCGCCATCGGCAAATATAAAAATGGGCGCTATCGCGAGCTCAAGCACATCGCCAAGCACTATTTGACCGACCGCATCGTGATCCGCTGTGACAAGCCCACACCCATCAATCTCGATGGCGAACTGCGCATGGCGCAGACGGCGGAATTTACCGTAGCGGATAAAAAGATCCGCTTCTTCTACCCCAAGGGGCTCAGTTTTGCGAAAGCTACGCCCGTCGGCGCAAAATGATCCAAAATCTGCACAAATTCGTGGATATCTATTTGACAAATTCAGCTAAGCGCCTTATAATAAAAATGTATGGGCATTGCCCGATTTTCGATTGTGAAAAATTCTGAAAGGACGGATCAGAAATGTATAAGATCGTTCGTAAGAAGGAACTCAACGCCTCTGTCACGCTGATGGAGATCGAAGCTCCCTTCGTTGCAAAGAAAGCAAAAGCTGGACAGTTCATCATTTTCCGCATTGATGAGCACAGCGAGCGTGTGCCGCTCACCATCGCAGGCTATGACCGCGAGAAGGGCACCGTTACCATCATTTTCCAGAAGGTCGGTTTCTCGACCAATGCACTCGGTAGCCTGAATGAGGGCGACTACATCCGCGACTTTGTCGGCCCGCTCGGCAAGCCCACCCCTGTTGAGGGCAAGAAGAAGGTCTGCGTCGTCGGTGGTGGCGTTGGTTGCGCGATCGCACTTCCCTCTGCTGCTGCGTTCAAGGAAGCAGGCGCTGAGGTCACGGTCATCGTTGGCTTCCGCTCCAAGGACATCGTGATCCTCGAGGAGGAGTTCAAGGCAGTTGCAGACAACTTCATCCTCATGACCGACGACGGCTCTTACGGTCGCCATGGTCTTGTCACACAGCCGCTCAAGGAGATGCTTGAGGCGGGCGAGACGTTCGACGAAGTCCTCGCCATCGGCCCGATCCCCATGATGAAGTTCGTTTCCCTGACCACCAAGCCGTTCGGCACGCATACTTCCGTTTCCCTCAACCCCATCATGATCGATGGCACGGGCATGTGCGGCGGTTGCCGCGTCACCGTCGGCGGCGAGACGAAGTTCGCCTGCGTCGATGGCCCTGAGTTCGATGGCCATCAGGTCGATTTTGCGGAGCTGATGAGCCGCAATTCTACTTACCGCGAGCGTGAAGCTGAGGTCAACGCTACCCACACTTGCCGCATGGAATCCATGGGCAAGGCGCTCATTAAGTAATAGGAGGAAATGCAAAATGGCTAATATGACGCTTGTAAAGACCCCTATGCCTGAGCAGGATCCCAAGGTGCGTGCGCGCAACTTTGAGGAAGTCACCCTCGGCTATACCGCAGAAATGGCGATCGAGGAAGCAAATCGTTGCCTCGGTTGCAAGAATCCTAAGTGCGTTGAAGGCTGCCCCGTCAATGTCCGCATCCCCGAGTTCATCAAGAAGGTGCAGGAGGGCGATTTCAAGGCGGCTTATGAGGTGATCACATCCACCAATGCGCTGCCCGCACTTTCTGGCCGTGTCTGCCCGCAGGAGAGCCAGTGCGAGAGCAAGTGCGTGCGCGGCATCAAGGGCGAGCCTGTCGCGATCGGCAGACTTGAGCGCTTTGTTGCGGACTGGTACCGCGAGAATATCAACGAAATGCCCACCAAGGCAGAATCCAATGGCATCAAGGTCGCTGTCGTCGGTTCTGGCCCTGCTGGCATGACCGCCGCTTCTGACCTTGCGAAGAAGGGCTATCAGGTCACGATGTTCGAGGCTCTGCACACCGCTGGTGGCGTGCTTGTCTACGGCATCCCCGAATTCCGTCTGCCCAAGGCACTCGTTGCAAACGAGATCACCAAGCTCGAGGCACAGGGCGTTGAAGTCATGACCAATATGGTCATCGGCCGCGTGCTGACCATCGACGAGCTGTTCGAGATGGGCTACAAGGCTGTGTTCGTCGGCTCGGGTGCTGGCCTGCCGATGTTCATGAACATCCCTGGCGAGAGCCTCAAGGGCGTTATGTCCGCAAATGAGTACCTCACCCGTACCAACCTCATGAAGGCATATACCGAGGAAGCCGATACCCCCATCATCAAGTCCAAGGCAGTCGCTGTTGTCGGCGGCGGCAATGTGGCAATGGACGCGGCGCGTTGCGCAATGCGTCTGGGCGCAGACAATGTCTACGTTGTCTACCGCCGTGGCGAGGCAGAAATGCCCGCACGTCTGGAGGAGAAGCACCACGCAAAGGAAGAGGGCATCGAGTTCAAGACCCTCTGCAATCCTGTGGAGATCCTCGGCGACGAGAATGGCCGCGTCTGCGGCATCAAGTGCATCCGCATGGAGCTGGGCGAGCCTGACGCTTCTGGTCGCCGTCGCCCCATCGAAGTGCCCGATTCCGAGTTCGTTCTGGATGTGGACACCGTTATCATGTCCCTCGGCACGAGCCCGAACCCGCTCATTCGCTCCACCACCCCCGGCCTTGAGACCAATCGCAAGGGTTGCCTGATCGTCAATGAGGACGAGATGACCACCCGCGAGGGCGTGTTCGCAGGCGGTGACGCGGTCACAGGCGCTGCGACCGTCATCCTCGCCATGGGCTCAGGCAAGAAGGGCGCTGCCGCCATCGACGCATACCTCTCCAAGTAAACCCCTTCCCCCTCTGATCGCTCAGAGGGGGATTTTTTGTCAAAAAAATAAGGAATTTTGCAATGCTCGGTCGTATAATATAGGAAACGGTTTTTAGCGGAGGGGGGATTCCATGGATAACGACGCAAGTAGCTACCGTCGTTTCCTTGATGGTGATGAACGTGCTTTCGAGTGCATTATGAAGAACTTGTTTCGTGGATTGGTATTCTTCATTGATGGTTTTGTGCACGACCCGCATACTGCCGAGGATATCGCGATCGACGTTTTTTCGGATTTGGTGGTTTATCGACATCGGTATAATTTCAAGGTGAGCTTAAAGACGTATTTGTATATGCTCGGAAGATCGCGTGCGCTCGATCACATAAAGCATCGCAAGATCATCGATTTCGTGGAACTGTCCGAAGCAGATACGGTCTCCGACGATCGGGCGAGACTGGAAGAAACGGTACTGGCAGATGACGGTAAGCGTCAGATCAATGCGATCCTCGGAAAACTTCCCGAGGATATGCGCGTTGCGATCCATCTGGTATATTTTGAAGAGATGAGCTATGCGGAAGTGGCAAAAGTGATGAAAAAGAACCGAAAGCAGGTGGATAACCTGCTCTACCGCGCAAAAAAGGAACTGCGCATCCTGCTGGGAGAAGAGGGGAAGATGCTTCTATGATGGAATTAAAGGAATGTCAGGCAGAAGTGTTCCGCCGAAGTGAACGGAAGATCAAAGCGCGTAAGCGCCGAAAAAAGTGGGTAATTTTGGCGTGCATTCCCTTGGTGCTTTGCGTGGCGGTTTTTCTTTGGAGGATCCCCCTCGCTTGGGACGCTGACGAAGCGCCGCAGAGCACGCAAGGCGCGATCGGAATAGAGATGCGCGAGCAGTTATCGGTCAGCCGAATCGATGTCGTGTGGGACAGCGGAACGGCTTCCCTTACCGATGCAGAGTGCGTGCGCAAAATCGTGGACATCGTGCGGGATGCATCCATTCCTTATGGAAATAGAGGGGAAGAAAACGATGCGGAAAATGCTACAGCGCCCACTTTTGTGGAAATGGGCTATGCGATCACGTTTATTCTGGATAATGGCGAGAGCATTAACTATTGCCTTGTCGGAAATATGCTGATCGATCCAGAAATTCCTTATTGCCTTTCCTTATCACAGGAGCAAGTGGAGCAGTTGCACAGCCTTTTCGGCGCTTTAAGCAAACTGGAGGGATGAAAATGAAGAAAATTACGTGGGTTTTCCTTGCAGTCATGCTTGTCGGGTTTGTGGCATCTTGCAAGGCGGTCGATTTTGCGAATGGGGAAGAAAATAGCACACACCCGAAAATCGCGTACATCGAGCTTGCGTATTATAATCACTTAGCAGAGCCTGTTAAGATCACGGACGCGGAAATGATCGAAACGATCTGCGCGTATATTGAACAGGCGGGCGGAGAGCGCGCGGAAAGTAGCAAGGGGATTTACGGCATCCCATATATGTTGACGCTATATTACCGAGAGGAAGAGCCGCTTGTATTCTATCTTTGGAGCGAGAGCAAGTATTCCACCTCGCAAGATACCGATGAAGAGGGATTTTCATACTTTTATCTGGATGATATCAGCGTGCTGTATTGGTATATCAAAGATAAATATCCGTTTGAAGCGCCAACATTGGGATAGAAGCGGGACAGAATGCCCAGAAAAAGAAAAAATATTGAAATAGCTATTTACTTTTTCTGTCAAATGTTGTATATTTGTTCTCGAACAGAGTAGGAGATCGCGCGTTAAGTGCCATCGGGACGGGGAGTTGCCCGAAGGACGAAGGAATGTTCCACGATGTGATCACCGCACCCGCTGCCCATATAGGACGACCTCCTTTATGTAGCAACGATACTCGGTCAGGCGATGCCTTGCTGTGTGCCGCTGTCCGTGTCCGTATCTCTAAGAATCTCCCGACGTTTTGCGTCGGGATTTTTTACGGCATCCGTTCGACGCATCGCTTACTACAGGAAAGGAGGACTTTTTATGTCCCCAAAAGAAAGAAGTACCGCGCTCTATCCCCATCCGTTTTCCAAGGCATACTGGCACGATGCCGCCGCGGAAATGAAATCGACCAAGATGCTCGTGATCACCGCCCTTATGACGGCGCTCCGCATCGCCCTCAAGCCGCTTGCCATTCCGCTCGGCCCACAGCTGAACATCCAGACGGCAATGCTTGCCACCGCGCTCGGCGCGATGATCTATGGTCCTGTCGTCGCGATCCCCTCAGCAATCGTGTCGGATACCATTGGCTTTTTGATCTACCCGACGGGCGACTATTTCCTGCCATTTGTGCTCACCGAGATCGCCAGTACCATGATCTACGCGCTCTGCCTTTACCGCAGTAAGGTCACGCCCACGCGCGTGATGCTCAGCCGTTTCTTCATCGGTCTGTTCGTGAACGTGGTGCTGCAGCAGTTTATTTATAGCTGGTACTATGTCTACATCGGAAACCCCGACAAGGCGAAAGAGCAGATCCTCGGCATCCTCACCGTGTCGCGCATTTTTAAGAATATTGCGTTCTTCCCGCTCGAATCGGTCGTGCTGACTGTGTTTCTGCGCTTCCTGCTACCCGTGACCAAGCGCGCGGGGCTGACGTTCTGCTCGGATGAGCAGATGAAATTCGGCAAAAAGCAGATCATTACCCTTGTTGCGCTCACCCTCTGCGGTTGCCTGCTTGCGACGGGCTACTTTGCCTATCGCTATGATACCAGCTCCCGCAGTAGTGATTACTCCACCGAGGAGCGCATGGAGCTGAACCAGAAGCTCACCGAGGTCGTGCTCGAAAATACCGAGCTTGACGAGAATGTGACCTATGTCGGCATCATCGACAGCGCGTACCGCCCGATTTTCGGCGAGCAGACGGATTACACCGTTTCCCTCTACGCCCTTGACGAAGCCGCGTTCGCCGCAGGACAGGAAGCAAGCGACACCTACTCGATGGATACCCTCTGGGCATATTCCAAGTCTGGCCCGAAGAAGGATGCATACGGCTCACTCGTCAAAGTCGGCACGGCAACGCTGTGCTATACCGAAAAAACTGGCGAAGTCGCAGATTTCGCCTTTAAGAACGCTGAATAAACGAAAAAAGCCTGCCGCAAATTTTTGCGGCAGGCTTTTTTAGAGAAAAGTGAAGAGTGAAAAGAGAAAAACGAAGAGGGAAGAGAAAAAAGATATTTCCGATAGTTCACGTGTGAATTTGAACTCTCGTATAAATGATATATCGCTGACGCGATATGATATACGACCGTCGTCGTATGATATACTTGCTCCGCAAGTATGATATAATATCCGTTCCTTCATATGCCGAAGGCATATATCATCGCATGAAGTGCGATATCATAGCGAAGATATATCACCCGTTCCGATAGGAACGGATATCATTGAAAAACGACAAGTTTCAACAGAAACTTGTCGTTTTTCATGGTGCTGGCAACCGGACTCGAACCGGTACGCTTTTAACGGCGAGGGATTTTAAGTCCCTTGTGTCTACCGATTTCACCATGCCAGCGACTTGGGTCTATCATAGCACATTTTTTCGGTAGCGTCAAGGAAAACGTGAACGAAAGCTTACTCTGGGCGACAGGATTCAAAGTTGGTCGAGGTCGAGTTTGAATGCGGGCAGGCAGTTGTCGAGGAACCAGTCGAGTTCGGGGGAGCACATCGCTTTCATGGCATCCCATGTCTGCTTGGCGGCGGAATCGAACTCGGAATTACCCGCCTTTTGCTCTTCGAGGCATTTGATGTGCGCCGAGAGCTTGTCGGCGGCTTTTACGACGGTGTTTAACGCGGCATCGTCCTCGAGCACGAGGTGCTCGTAGCTTGCGCGAAGCGGCTGGGGGACGAGATCAAGCAAGCGCTCGCCCGCAATGCGCTCGACCTGCTTATACGCATCCTGAATGTCGGGATTGTAGTATTTGATGGGCGTGGGCAGGTCACCTGTGAGGATCTCCGATGCATCGTGGTAAAGCGCCGCGACGGCACAGCGGTCGGGGTCAGGACCATCAAGGTGCAGGATGTCGCGCCGAATGAGCGCGAGCGCGTGCGCAAGCACTGCGACCTGATGCGAGTGCTCGGAAATATTTTCAGAAAAGCTGTTGCGCATCAGTCCCCAGCGGGTGATGTAGCGCATCCGCCCCATGAGGGCGTAAAATTCATTCGCCATTTGTATGTTCCTCCTGGATCAGCGCTTCAAGCGCGGGGATGAGCTGTGCAGGGTCATCGCAGAAATATTTCCCGCCTGCATCTTCGATCTCGGCGCGGTCGCGGAAGCCCCAGAGCACGCTCAGTACCTGCACGTTGGCATTGCGCGCGGTGAGGACATCCACCTCGCTGTCGCCGACGTAGATGCATTTTTCGACCCCGATCGCGTCCATCGCGTGCAGAACCATGTCGGGTGCGGGCTTGCGGGGATGATCAGGTGTCTCACCGAGGGCAAAAATATGCGGAAAATAGTCGCGGCAGAGCGATTTTACTGCGCTGTCGGGCTTATTCGACACGATGGCAAGCGGATATTTCTGCGCAAGCGCGTCGAGCGCTTCGGGAATGCCACGGTAGGGCGCGGTCTTGACGCGGCAATGCGCATTGTAATAGGTGCGAAATTCGGCAAGCACGGCATTTTCGTCCGCACGGCCTGCCACGGCGCGCGAAATGAGCAGCGCCGCGCCGTTTCCAACAAAGCTCCGCACCTCGGAAAGCGTGCGCGGGGGCAGGGAAAAGGTGGCAAGGGCGTGATTGACTGCGTCGCAAAGGTCCTCGAGCGTGTCCAAAAGCGTGCCGTCGAGATCAAAAAGAATTCCGATGCGCATATCAAAGCCCCTTATTCTTCATCACGCGGATATCCTCGCCGAGGAACGGCAGGAGCGTGAAGCTTCCCTCGAGGCGCGAGCCGATCTGCGGCGAATAGCGCTGTTTCAGTTCTGCGATGTTCAGGTTTGTCGAAATGACCGTCGGCTTTCGCTCCATGAGGCGGTCGTTGAGCAGAGAATACAGCGCCGCAACGACGAACTGGCTCGGCATTTCCGTACCGAGGTCGTCCACGATCAGAAGATCGCAGGTGGTGTAGCGCTCTGCATTCTGGCGCGCGGATTCGTCATTTGAAAATTTCGCGCGTTCGAGATTCGTGAACAGGCGCGATGCCGTTTCGTAGACGACGGAATAGCCACGATCGGCGACCATGCGCGCGATGCAGGCGGAAAGGAACGTCTTTCCAAGCCCTGTACCGCCGTTGAAAAGGAGATTTCCAGAATTGTCCGAGAAAGTAGCGGCGTAGGTGCGGCAGGTGCGGAAATTGCGCTCCATGAGCTGACGCGGGCTCACGCCGATCTTGGGGTCGATAAAGTCGGGGTAGTAGTCCAGTCGGAACTGGCTGAAACTTTCCTTGCCACCAGAGAGGAACGTCAGTTCTTTCTTCTGCTCCTGCCTGCAAAGCTCTTGCAGGCATTGGCACATGGTGCTGCCCACGTAGCCAAGCCCGTCGCAACGGTCGCAGATGGGGCTGTCATCGAGGAATCCCTCCTCGAAATTCTCGGCGGCAAGGGCTTCCCGCTCCCGCTGGAGCGCAAGGCTCGTCTGCTTCGCCTGTTCGAGCGCATCCTGCGAGCCGCTGACGAAGGCTGCCTGCGCGGCGGTCGCCATCGTGCGGCGAAGCTCCATATCGATCTGGCGCAGGCGAGGGACTTTTTCATAGGCGTAGGCAAGGTGCTGGCGATTTTCGGATTCGCGTTCCTCGCGTGCTTCGGCAAGTCGTGCACGTGCACGGCGCACGACTTCTGCGCTGTATCCCATAGCTTAGACCTCCTGTAATGCTTTCTGGATGGCGGCAAGCTCGGCGCTTCCAAGCTCGCCCGATGCGCCCTTGGGGGGCGCTTTGTGGTCGCCAAGACGGATCTGCTCGGCGGTATGCAGTCCTGCCTCGTGCCAGCGTTGCAGGATCTTGTTCATATATGCCCAGTTGAGCCCGCCCGTGTTCAGGCACGTGCGTTCGTATGCCATGCCGAGGGCGGTTTCGTCGAAGCCCATATCGAGCCACGCGGTCGCATAGCGCTCCTCGGCAGCGGTAAGATGCCGCCCCTTGATCTGGAGCACCTGCTTGACGCGGACGATGCGACTGTTGTGCAGATTCTGCGCCTGAATGAATGCGGCGGCTTCCTCCACGGTGTCGATGCCGCGTTCTGCCCATGCGTAGGCTTCTTTTTCGATACTGCGCAGGCTCGGATTGCGCAGACTGCCCTTCTGGCGCGCGCGGTCGCGGCAGTAGCACACGAGCACGCTGATAACATCCGCGCCGAGCCCGAGGTAGCGCGTGAATCCAAGCAGGATCTTCAGTTCTTCGGTATTCAGGTTTTTGCCAAGCAGACGCTGGATCTCGCCGTAGAGAGCGCGGAACGACGCGTCGCCGTCCATGGCATCGAGCACATCGCGCTCGGAATACTGCGGGCGCTCGCCCGATGCGATATGGCAGACCTTTTCCTCTGGCCAGAGCCCAAGCTGGCGCAATGTCGCGGTCGCGCAAGTGATGCGCGAGTGGGTGAGATTCAAGTCGATTTCCGCGCGTTCGGCGGAATTTCCCGCGTGGATATACAGATAAAGCAGCGCCGCGTCGCCGCTACAGGCACCCAGAAGCCTGCGCAAATCGGCAGAGCCGATTTGGATGGGATCGGTGTTCATAGCTCGTCTCCTCAAAAATTCGTCAATTACATACATTATAGCATAAAAAATTCCCTATCTCAACGGATTTTGGGGAGAGAATTCTAAAAAAATTCCGCCCCCTTTTTGATGCCGCACAGCATCTTGTGGATGCGGAAGATTTATAACACAAGCAGGGCACGATCAATTTCTGCACGCGCGGAATTTTTATGTAGGGACAGCCGTCCTCGGGTGTCTGCTTGACGCACCCGAAACCAGCAAATATGTCCGTATTTCGCAAAATCCACCATCCATAGACCGTAGGGTGGGGGTACACCCCCACCGACGCACCCTCGACTTCCGCGCGGTCGGTTTGTTGAACCATCTATCGATGACAGAGAAAAAGCCTTCTCCTTGGGGAGTGGTGCTCCGCGCAGC